>CAYREK010000008.1:0-34525 GCA_964423305.1 uncultured Halobacteriales archaeon
GTCGGCGAGTACGACCACGAGATCTACCGCACCCTCGAGGACCTGCGCGACCGCGGGGTGGAGATCGTCACGCTCGGGCAGTACCTCCAGCCCTCCCGAACGCATCTTGATGTCCACACCCACGTCCACCCCCAGAAGTTCGACACCTGGCGCCGGGTCGCCGAGGAGGAACTGGGCTTTCTGTACGCCGCCGCGGGGCCGATGGTCCGGTCCTCGTACAAGGCCGGCGAGCTGTTCGTCGACGCGCTCCTCCGGGACGGACGGTCCATCGAGCAGGCCCGGAGCGCCGCTCGCGGCGGGTGAGTGGTCGGTCACGGGAGATCGAGCACACAGACGTATCTGTTTCCGGCCCGACAGTCGCGTATGTCACGGCTCGATTCCCCCTTCGAGTACGACAGCCTCGCCGTCTCTCGTGAGGCCGACACCGTAACCGTCCGCATCAACACCGCGAGCCCGATGAACGGCGTCACCCGGCGGTTTGTCGACGAACTCCGCGATCTCGCCGCCGAGCTGCGCGCGGACGACAGCGTCCGCGCGGTCGCGCTCACCGGGACCGACGGCATCTACAGCGCCGGCGCCGACCTGGAATCGCTCGCCGGCGACAACGGCGACGCGACACGGCTGCGCTATCTCGCCGGGACGCTCCACGACGCGATCGTCACGCTTGTTGGACTGGAGGCACCGCTGGTGACGGCGGTCAACGGGGTCGCCGCCGGCGGCGGCTTCGGGCTGGCGATCCTCGGCGACATCGTCCTCGTCGGCGACGACGCCCGGCTCGAGTTCGCCTACCCACGGATCGGACTCACAGGCGACGCTGGATCGACGTTTTTCCTCCCGCGGCTGGTCGGGCTCCGCCAGGCCCGCGAGATCGCGCTGCGCGACGAGCCGATCGCCCCCGACGAGGCCGTCGACTTGGGGCTGGCAACCGAGGTCGTCCCCGCAGAGGAGCTCGAATCCCGACGGCAGGCCGTGACCGAGGAGCTTGCGGTCGGCCCCACCCGGGCCTACGGCGCCACGAAGCGGCTCCTTCTGGAGAGCTACGACCGCGACCTCTCGGCACAACTCGCCGCCGAAACCGACGCCATCGCGGCCGCGGCCCGGACCGACGACTACGAGCGCGGGTACGCGGCCTTCTTTGGAGACGACGACCCACAGTTCGAGGGTCGGTAACCGCCCGGCGAACGCTCGCGGTTCCGGTGAAAGAAATTTCAGTAACGTCGACTACAGAAGTGTTGTTCTGCTTACCTTTTAGGCACCATAGCCCGTGGTCGTAGATACGATGACACGATCGTTCACCGCAGGCGGACGCGCGTCACAGGACACCCACGAGCGATACACCACCGGCGGTCTGTTGGTCTATGCCGCCATCGTGCCGACTTTCGTGGTGTTTTTGACCGCCCCGGCCGCCCTGGTGGCGTTCATGTTGGGCGCCGCGATGGCGCTGCTCGTCCGCTCGCTTCGGGCCCGAAGTACGGACACAGACTCCGAGTCACCACGGGGCTCTTCACCGGATACCGCCTGAGGACGGATGTACTCGGTTCCGGCCGACTGGCTGCTCGCGATCGCCGTTCTCGCCGTGACGAGTCTGTTCGTCGCTGGACCGGCAGCTGTTGACGGGACGGCGGCGGCGCCCTCGTCGGCGTCTGCCGACCCCGTGGCGAGCCACGCCGACGCCGTCACCGCGGACATCACCATCGACCGGTGTCACGTTCCGTCCGATCGGACCGGAACCGCCGGCCGCGCCGGGCTCGTCGAGCAGGTGCGGGGCTACTGGTACATTCCAGGTTGACCCCGGGTGTCGTCGACTGCTCCAGGCTCTTGTCCCTCCTACCCGGGTCTGCGGTGGCGCGTCTCGGCGGCGACCCGATCGCCGGCGTAGCGTCCGGTCACCGCCCGTCGAGCTCAAGAATCGTTCGCACGTGGAGCGTCCCGTCAGGACCCGTGACACGGACATCGACAGCGACGGCGAGCACGTGCGTCCCGCCGGTACGGTTCTGAGTAATGACTCCGTCGATCGCCTCGCAGGCGCCGAACTGCCTGTCCGGTCCGCCCGGACAGTTCGCGCTCGCCCATGCCGCGGCGCGGCTGTCGTTGAACGCGAGGGTGCGGGCGGTCCCGGCCGGGAGTGCTCCCCGTTCGACGGTGGCGACGGTCGGCTCGAGCCGGTCGCGGACGGTCGCGACCGCCGCCGACCGGTCCGCCCAGTCGTAGGTGTCGGCGATCCCCGTCGCGGCGTCGTGGATCCCTCGATCGAGGAGCCGCTCCGCGTCCTCGGCCGGGGTCGGGTCGACCATCACCTCGCGGTCCCCGTGGTAGCCGAGCTGGAGGTAGGCCGTCGCGATTGGAACCAGCGCGAGCGCGAGCGCCACCGCGGCGAGCACGACGAGCTGTCCGCGGTCGCTCACCCGTACCACACCCGCACGGTGACGGGTCCGTTCGTCGTCGCGACCGTTGCCTCGCCGGTCTGAACGTCTGCCGGCAGCGGGTATCCGGTCGTCCCATACTCGGTCTCGACCCGAAAGAGCACGTTTGCCGGGAGGATCCGCGCGAGCCGTCGCTCGAGTTCGGCCCGCTCGCGGTCGAACGACGACGGCGAGGCGACAACCTCCGCGAGACGAGTTTGCTCTGCGTGTCGCGGCGCCTCGTTTGCCAGCAGCGTCGCCGCGTCCTCGGCGTAGGTTTCGAGTTGAATCTGCTCTCGACTATCCGGCGTCCCCGGTCCGAGCCCGAACGCGAAGCTCACGCTCAGGAGTAACACGACTCCGAGACCCGCCTCGACGGCCGTCACCGAGGCCTGTCCGCGCCACTCACGCATCGACGATCACCGCCAGCACCGCCTTGCGCGTCGTCGTCGGCCGGTAGGTAATCGAGACGTCTCCCGCGTTGAGCTCGCCCTCGGCCTCGAAGGCGAGCGTCGCGGTCTCGTACCGGGACAGCGAGAGCTCGAAGGACCCGACCAGGCCAGAAGCATTGTGGAGCACGACCCGACCGTTGGCAGTGACGGTCTCGACGGTCGCGTTCGCCGGGCGGATCGCGAGCTCGACCCCACTGGTCCGACGGGGAACGACGACGCTGTCGGTCGCGTCGAACGGCGGGCTGATCGTCCGCTCTTCGCGTACCTCGACGCCGACGAGTCGTGTTACCCTCGTTCCCGTGGTTGGGTCCCCACGACTGAGACGCGCCTCGTCGTCGAGTCGCACCTCGACCGCGGCGCCGTCGGGGAGGCCGTACCGGTCTTCGAGCCGCTCGGGATCGAGTTCGGAAAGCCGCGAGGCGTTCAGGACGTTTTCCCGCTCGGTGAGCCCGGCGTCGGCACTGACGAGTCGGTCCGCCAGGCCGGCCGCAACGCGTTGCTCGAGGGCCGGTCGCTCGGCCGTCCGGAAGGCGTCGTCTGCCACCGAGACTCCGATCACGAGCGCCCCCGTCACCAGCACGAACGCGATGCCGAGGACCGGCAGCTCTGTCTGGCCTCTCATTCTTCGGTGTCGATCGTGAGCGTGCGGTTGTTCGGCGGTCCGGTGACCGTAATCACCAGCGGACTCGCGCTCTCGTACGCGCCGGTCGCGGTCACGCCCGACGGCAGCGACAGCGTCGTCGCCGCTTCGAGCCGACCGTCGGGGTGATCGAGTTCGAGTCGATCCCCGACGACAGCGATCTCGTAGCGCTCCCCGTCGATCGTCCGGGGCAAGTCGATCGACTGACGGCGGTCGATCCGCCCGTCCACGGCCGGCGGCGCCCGCTCGATAGCCCCGGCGGCGGTCGAGAGGACGCGCTCTCCCAGCTCGTCGGCGGTCGCCCGCTCGTAGCCCGGAACCAGCCCGCCGTAGACCAGTCCGGTCGTCCCGGCGATGTACGCAAGCGCGATCCCGATCGCGAGACTCTTCTCGATGACGGGGGTCATCGCGCGGTCGTCCCCGGTCAGGTCAGGCACCGTTTACCTCCAAGCCGAGCTCGTGGACGACGAGAAAGGCCTGTCGCCGGTCGGGGTAGGTCGCGACGACGCTGCCGGTCTCGTCCCCGTCGAACTGTCGCCGGTCGATACTCGCGTTCTGGGTTCGGAAGTACCGCTCGAAGACCCCCGGGGTCTCGGTCTCGATTGCGACCGCAAACTGTCCGGCTCCGAGGTCACGTTCGGCGTGGCTGACGTTCGTTTCGAGTCTGACCGTTCCGCCGCCGCGACCGCCGACGGTGACTCGATCTGCGCCCAACACTGGCGCCCCGACGATCAGAGCGTCGGTGCGTTCCGAGGCCGTGATCGCCGGCTCGGCGACGAACCAGGCGTTCCCGGACTGCCCGCGAACGACCGCCCCGGCGATCGCCGCGACCCGGGTCTCGCCGTGTTCGAACACCACAGCGTCGATCTCGTGTCGCTCGATCACGCTCCCATTTTCGATGATCCGGAGCGTCCGATCCACGGTTTCGAGACCGCCACCGGCGAAGTGCACGCGGTGAGTGGAGCGTCCGGTGAGTGTCACCGGATCCATCGCGGTCAACTCGTCCGCGACCCGGGTCGCGTCGGTGTGTTCGGTCTGTGCGTCGATTACCGTCCCGACCCCGGCGGTGAGCGCGCCGACCGCAGTGACGGTGATCCCGAGCATGAGCGCGACCCCGACGACGTGTGATTGGGCCCGCACTCAGGCCACCCCCAGTCCCGTGAACAGGACGTAGGTGATCGCGACCAGCAGTCCGGAGTGCAACAGCGCCTCGTACCAGCCGCGGCTCGCCACCCCCGCGAACCAGCCACAGGCGAGCACCGTCGCCTGCGCGACGACGTAGAACCGCTCGCGGTCGCGGGGCGGATCGACGGCGTTTGGATCGAGTGCGATCCCGCCGGTCGAGTCAGACGCCGCCGAGAGCTGTGCGAATCCCTCGAGCACGGTCGCGTTCACCGCGACGACGATCCCGACGACCAGCAGCGCCGTTGTCCACCCGACCGCGACGTAGACGATCAGCCGAGAACGGATCGCCTTTCGTTGGTGGTACAGTCTGCCCACCTCGGTCTCGAGGGTCTCGAAGACATCCTCGGTGTTGCTGCCGGCCTCGAGTGCGCCGACGACCAGCCCGACGGTCTGTGAGGCCAGCGGCGTTCCGACCCGGTCGACGAACCGATCGAGTGCCGCCGCCCGGACCTCGGTGTCGTCGGCGCCGCTCGTGAGCCCGAGATTAAACGCGAGCGCCTCGACATCGGGCTGGAGTGCACCGAGATCGACCTCACGGGCGACCCGGTCAACGGCCTCCGGGAACGGCCGACCGAGGCTGACGTGTCCCGACACCGCGTGAATGAAGTCTCTGATCTCTCGGTCTTTCGCATCGTCGCGTCGGGCCCGCCGAACGGCGACGATACCGACGGGGATCCCGTAGGCGGCGTATCCGAGCAAGACGGCGTTTACCGGTCCGTATCCCAGTCGCGTCAGCCCCACCACGGCTGCGCCGGCCAGCGGAAACACCACGACCGCGGCACTCGCGGGATTCGTCGTCACGGTCGCGAGCGTCCCGACCGCTCCGGAGGGACGGCGGTAGCTCGGGGTCGCGTGATCGGTCGGCCGGAGCGCCGCGACCGCCCAGGCGGCGCCGATCCCGACGAGCAACACCAAGCCGGCGTTCGCATAGATAATCACCGCCCTGATCGAGACCGACCCCGCCGGCGTGGCGAACTCTCGCGAGAACCCCGGCGAGAGCACACTCGCGACCGTGACGATCAGCGCCGCGAGCGCCGGGAAAACGAGCAATACGACAAACAGCTCGGCGATCAGCTCCAGGTAGCCGCCGGCCCGTTCGTTCGCCCGGGACTGGCGGTGTGAGAGCAGTCTGCCCTCCATTTTCAGGTAACCCTCGAGGGAGTCGCGGCTCTGTGCGGCGTGTTCGCGGAACTTCAACAGAAACGGCGAGAGTAGGTCCCGCGAGGGCGTGTCGCGAGCGACCATCGACAGCCCCCGATCGAGGCTGCCGGTAAGCGTGGCCTTGTTCAGTGCCGCCCGAAACGAGTCGGCCGTCGCGCCGTAGGCGTCCTGGGCCGCGACCCGCTCGAGCATCTCGTGGCGGTCGCTGCTTCCCGCCGCGAGGACCCTGAGATACCGGACCGCACCGGGAAGCGTCCGCTCGATCTCGTCGCGACGGGCGGCTGCCAGCCGGGCAAGATACAGGCTCCCGGCGCGTATCACCACCCACCGCGCGAGCCCGCCGAGTGCGAGCGCCGCGAGCACCGCGACGTACGCCCGGGGTACGGAGGGGGTGTCGATCCGGTTGAACACCGGAAGCCCGGCACCGACGATCTCGACGACGGCGGCAACGATTCCCTCCGGTGTCGCGAGCACCGCGAAGCCGACGGCGACGGCAACGGCCGCCGCGAGCGCCCACGCCAGGCCGTACACCCGGGCGAGGTACACGTCGAAGCTGGTTTCCAGGCCGGTCGCACGGTAGCGCCGTCGGTCGCGGTCGTGGCGGCTCCGGTCGGCGTGTCGAGAAAACAGCGCGTACAGGCCGCGATCGACGGCCTGTCTCCGTCCCGTCTCCCGTTTCTGCCCGCCCATTACTCGCCCCCGTCGGCCCGTGTCGCCCCATGATCGGTCCGCGTGAGTCGCTCGACCGTCGCGGCCTCGTTGGTCTCGAGGTCGGCGAGCAGATCGAACATCGCATCGAAATCGTCGATCTCCTCTCGAACCATGTGTTGCACGTACCGGTGCTTGCGGTGAAACTCCCGCTCGACGGCTTCGACCCGCCTGTCGGTTCGGTTCGCGATCCGCTCGATCGTCCGGACACCGAGTTCGCGGCTATCGTCGCCCAGCCCCGGGTGCTCGTAGGCGAAACTAAACTCGCCGTTGGGCGTTCGCCGCGCGACCGTGTTCCAGTACACCGGCGTTCCCTGTTTCTGCACGACGCCGCAGCGCTCGCCGTCGACGGCCGCGAACGACTGTTCGTCGAGCAACTCGACGACCTCCCCGACGTACCGGTCGCCGTCGACCCGCCGCGGAAACACCACCAGATCGATCTCTCGGAGCAGGTACGGTGGCAGCCCCTGCTCGACGACGCGGTTGACGAGCGTCTCGATCTCGGAGGCGTGTGTGGTCCCGATCAGCCCGTGGCCGGTGTTGATCGTCTCACCGAACGTTTCGAAGCTCTCGGTGGTGTTTACCTCAGCGATCACCTCGACATCGGGGTTCAGGTAGTTGCATTCGGTCATCAGATCGGCCATCGTCACCTGCTTGTGGTCGCTCTCGTGCTCGCGGGTGGTCAGGGAGACGCCGGTCTCGTGGGGAATCCGCACCTCCCGGGAGCCCTCGTCGATGCTGATCGGCCGGTCCTCGAACCGAATAAATGGCATGTGCGCGTTCATGAGCGTCGTTTTCCCGACCCCCGTCGGCCCGGAGAACAACACGACGCGGTGATGTTCGTAACACAGCCACAACAGGGCGACGAGCTCGGTCGAGATGCTGTCGTTGCGAACCAGATCGACGGGCGTGAGCACGTCCGCGGACTGCTTGCGAATCGAGATGTGCGGACCCTCCTCGCTGATCGTCGGCAGCGCGACCGCACACCGGATCGTCTCGTCGATCCCGTCCGGCGAGAGATTAACCTTCGCGCTCGGGGTGCTCGCGTTCAGCTCCGTGCCGTCGTCGGCGGCCAGCTGGGTGACGACGTTCGTGAACGTCTGCTCGCTCTCGAAGGCCAGGTTGGTCGGGACCCGCTCGGCGTCGACCTCGCGGGGGATGACTTTGATGCGCTCGCCGACGCGATTTGCCTCGATGTCCTCAAGCCGAGGATCCCGAATCGGAACGGTCAGTTTTCCGTAGCCGACGTAATCGCGCAGTACGTAATACACCAGATCCGAGAGCCGGCCGTCGTCGTACCGGCGGCTGACCGGCGGGACGGCGAGCCCGATCTCGGCGAGTGCCGACCGGACCCGGTGTTCGAGCGCGTCGACCCAGGCGCGCGTGTTCCGGGCGTGGAGTCGCCGCGAGAGCAACGCCTCGGCGCGCTCACGGACGAAGGCCCGCTCGTCGTCGATCACGCCGTCGATGGTTGTCTCCCAGATCCGCTCTTTGCACTCGGCGATGAGCTGCTCGTCGCCGGGCAGGAGGTCTGGCTCGCGGACGGCGTATTTCACGACGAACGGATCCTTTCCGAGCAGGTTCTCCCGGTAGCGAATCACCGGAATCTCGAACTCGTGAAAGTCGACGGTGTACCGGGCGAGCCGCTCGCTCGCGAACCGCTCGATGTAGTCCGGATCCTCGAGCGTGGTCTCGGCGGGGGCGTAATCGCTCGTGTGAACGACAAGTTCGTCGTCGCTGATGTCTGCGATCTCGATCGCCTCGTCAAGCGCGTACGGCGTCAGCTCGCCCAGACAGGCGAGCTCGGCGAGCGCGTGGTAGGTGAGCCGGCGACGCCCTGACGGTGAGGGCTCGACGAGCCGGTCGATCACCCGCTCGTGTTTCCGGCTGAACCCCGCGTCCATCACCTCGATTGCCCCCTCGCGGGTGCGGGGCCGCTGGAGGTGTGCGTTCGCGAAGTGCTCGCGAACCGCCTCGAGTCGATCGCGGTCCGCGGCGGTCAGCGAGGGCTCGCGAATCCCGTAGGCGAACTCCTCGCCGCGACGCCGAACGGTCACGACGACTCCGGGATGGACCTCGTACTGTTCCTGTACGTCCGAGGCGTACCACGCCTCGGGATCGTCCGGCGGCAGCGGCGGCGGCATCCGGAAGGACGGCTCCGCTTTCCCGGGGCCGCCGCCCGCACCCCCCGTCCCAGTCATACACCCTCTGCTCTCGCCATTCGACTTAAAATCTGATGGCGAGGAAAAACTATCCGATATTCTGACTCTATTCGTCGAATACACTACTCCCCGACTGGTAGTCGCTCTCGTCTGGCCAGGAACACAGCGCTCGCTTTATTGAGACTGTCACGGCGGTCGTGCAAGAGACAGAGCTTGACTCTCTCCCCGCGGGGAAGGCTGCCCGACGGGTGGACCCATCCAGCAGCAAAGAGCGCGCAAAAGAACAGACTACTGAGATCCGACTCCGGGAGAAAGGCACTGACAAGGTCTACATCTACGACGCGTGGGCTTGGGAGGAGGCGGCACCGGCGGACGCCCCGAACTGGATGCCCGAGCAAAGACCCGAGGCAAACGTCTCCAACTAGGGTCTCCGCCACACGGACGAGTAATTGACTGTACAGTGTGTTTCGATCCCATCTTTCGGGCGAACGATCCCGGCTGGCCCTCAACGGCCGCACCGGGTATGCTCGCCGGCTGTACGGCGGGGCAACAAGCTGCCCGATGGACCAGTCTTACGGAAAATTCGAGACGAAAGCCTCGCGCTTCGGGGCGGGGAGGATGTCGTGGGTCCGAGAGTGAGATAGTGGAGAGCGGTACACAACGAGTGTGACGATGGCCACGCTACCCGAACCGGTCGGGCTGCCCGCAGATTCGACCGCGATTTCGATACCGTTTTGAATACCTGTATCGGTCTTGCATGTGCTGACGAGCATGGTCACAGACCTCACCCAGTCGTTGCCGCTCCCAGCGCCGGCTCAGGAACTCGCCGAGAACCCTCAGCGAATTCCAGCACTCACGCGTGACCGATTCACCGGGATCCGGCGGTTGTGGGCGCTGCCGTACCTGCTCGATCACCGCGAGGACTTCGAGACGGTCGAGAACTACTGTATGTTTATCGGCCACGGCCGCACCGGCCACAGCCTCGTCGGGAGCCTGCTGAACGGCCACCCCGGGATGGTCATCTCGCATGAACTTGATGCGTTGCGCCTGCTCGACCGGGCGCGGGTCCCGGTAACGCAGAACCAGCTGTTCGCGGCGATCCTCCAGCGCGACGCCGAGTTCACCGAGCTGGGCCGGGAGTGGACGAAGTACAGCTACGACATCCCCGACACCGACCAGGGTGAGTTCGACCGGCTGCGGGTGATCGGCGACAAGAAAGGCGGCGCCTCGACGCGCCGGCTCGGCTACAGCCCCGAGTTGCTCGGGACACTCCGGGAGACGATCTCGGTGCCGCTGCGGGTCATCCACGTTGTTCGTAACTCCTTCGATACGATTGCCTCTCGACGAAAGATGAAAGAGGTCTGGGCCGACTACGGCATCGAGAAGTACTTCGCGAACGCCGATAACGTCGAACTCGTCGCGGAGATGCTCAAGGACGACGAACTCCTGCGAATACACCACGAGGACCTTATCGCGGATACCCCCGGCGTCATGGAGCGGCTGTGTTCGTTTCTCGGCGTCGAGCCGACCGAACAGTATCTAACGGCCTGTGACGAGTTTGTCTTCGACTCGCCAAAACAGACCCGCCACGAGGTCGAGTGGACCGACGAGGAGATCGAACGCATCGAGCGAAAAAACGCCGAATACGACTGGCTGGCCCGGTACACCTTCGCGGAGTAACCGAGACGATGATCAACCCACACGGCAACACGCTGGTCGACAGAACGATCGACGCTGCCCGGAGCGAGCAACTGTGCGGGTCCTTCGACGAGTACCCGACGGTCACGCTCGACCGGGACCTGTTGTATGATTTTCAGAACCTCGCACAGGGCGTCTATAGCCCTCTCGAGGGGTTCATGGGCCGCAACGACTTTCGGAAGGTACTCAGCGACATGAGCCTCGAGAGCGGCGTCGTGTGGCCGGTCCCGATCGTTCTCGATATCGAGGCCGACCGCACGGAGGAGATCACCCCCGGCGAACGGGTCGGTCTGCGTGGCCCCGACGGCGAGCCGGTCGGGGTGCTCGACGTCGACAGCGTCTACCGGTACGACGAGACCGAAACCTGCACCCAACTGTTCGGTACGACCGACGACGACCACCCCGGCGTCAGGGCGATCCGGGCGAAGGCCCCGGTCTTGGTCGGCGGATCGATCAAAGCATTTGCCGACGCCGTCGACCGCGAGAACCGGTATGACCTCTCGCCCCGGGAGACGCGGGTCCTGTTCAGACGGCGCGGCTGGGAGACCGTCGTCGGCTTTCAGACGCGCAACGTCCCCCACCGGGCACACGAGTACCTCCAGAAATCGGCCCTCGAGCACGTCGACGGATTGCTCGTCCAGCCGAAACTCGGCACCAAAAAGCCCGGCGACTACAGCGACGCGGCGATCCTGGCGGGCTATGAGACGCTGCTCGAACGGTACTACCCCGATGAGCTGGTGGCACTGGCGACGTTCAACTCTCGAATGCTGTACGCCGGGCCACGAGAGGCGGTCTTCGACGCGCTCGTGCGGAAAAACTACGGGTGTACCCACTTCGTCGTCGGCCGGGACCACGCCGGAGTCGGCGACTACTATGGCGACTTCGCCGCACAGGAGCTGCTCGAGGAACTCGACCAGATCGGCATCGAGGTGCTCGCCTACCACTACGCGTTTTACTGTCAGGTCTGTGATGGAATCGTCTCAGAGAAGGTCTGTCCACACGATCAGCGCCACCACGTCGAGCCCTCCGGGACGGCCCTGCGAGAGACGATCGACGCCGGCGAGCGTCCGCCCCCGGAGCTGATGCGCCCGGAGGTAGCCGAAACGGTGTTGTCACTCGAGCGGGCACTGATAGAGTAGACGATGTTCACGCTGTGGTTTATGGGACGGCCGGCCGCGGGGAAATCGACACTCGCCAGTCGGGTCGAGACCCGGCTCCTCGAGCGGGGCTACCCGATCGAGAACCTGGACGGCGACGACGTCCGCTCGCACCTGCACCCGGATCTGGGCTTCTCGCGGGAGGACCGACGGACGAACAACCGCCGAACCGCCTACATCGCGGGGCTGTTGAACAAAAACGAGATTCCCGTGATCGTCGGGATGATCACCCCCTTCCGGGACGCACAGAAACAGGCCCGCGAGATCATCGAAAACGAGGGAGAGTTCATGCTCGTGTACGTCAAATGCTCTCTCGAGGCCGCAGAGCAACGCGACCCGAAGGGCCTCTACGACGAGGCACGTGAGGGCGCCGTCGAGAAGTTCACCGGGATCAGTCACCCGTTCCAGCCGCCCTTGCATCCGGACGTGGTCGTCGACACCGAGACGGACTCGATCGACGCCGGAGTCGAACGGGTGCTCGCGGCGCTTGAGGATGCGGGACTGCTCGAGGACCGAGCGGACGAAGAGTACAGTATCCCGCTCACGAGCCGCAAAGAAGCGCAGATCGCAGACCGGCTCGAGGAACTCGGGCATCTCTGAGCGCGGGAACGACGGGCGCTCCGGGCCTCACACAGGTGTCGGTCTCTGTGATCCGGCGATCCGGTCTCTCGAACGGGCTCGTGAACCGATAGCGCATCGCGACGAGCGGTCCGTCCGAGCCGGGGATCGGAGCGGACGACCGCACGCACTCGTGTGCCGACCCTCGCGACCGGCGATACATCTGTACCTGTGCAGGCGGTCGATCGTCGCTCCCATCAACTGAACTCGCCACGGCGTGCATGACACGTCAGTCTACTCGGACTCGGGATCTGTCGGGCCGAGCGGGCTCAGCAGGTTGACCCGCAACAGCGAGAGGTTCGCGACGATGTAGGTGAGCGCGAACCCGGCGAGCAGGAGCAGGTACTCGGTCGTGTTCGGGTCGAGCATGCCCTCGGCCAGCTCCGCCAGGAGCAGGACCGCGACGCCGGTGGCGTAGGTGACAAACAGCGACCACCGGAGATCGATCTGCGCGAGATACTCCCGGGTCAGCCACGCGACCACCCCGAGCCGGACGAAGCCGGCCAGCACCGTCGAGATGACCACCCCGAGCCCGCCGAAATACCAGA
The DNA here is from genome assembly GCA_964423305.1 of uncultured Halobacteriales archaeon. GTDB lineage: Archaea > Halobacteriota > Halobacteria > Halobacteriales > Haloarculaceae > Halovenus. The sequence goes on from CAYREK010000008.1 coordinate 12,732, forward strand.
TCAGCGGGAACACGGTCAGGAAATTCGCGCCGATCCCGTAGACGTTCGAGTAAAACTGTATCTCGGGGTTGTCGGTCCCGTAGTTGACCCCTTGGAGGGGTTTCCGGTAGCTCGTGAGCACCTTGATCAGCGCCAGGCCGACCAGATACCAGTAGGCGTCGCCGTAGTCGCCGCCGAACGCCAGCTCAAGGACGAACTCCCCGAAGCCGACGAACATAAAGAAGGCCATGATCGGGACGATCGAGGACACCCGCAACATCTTCTGCAGGATCGAGACGATCTCACCATCCCGGCCCTCGGCGTCCAGCCCGCTTATCATAACGTTGCTCACGGCGAACAGTCCGTAGGGAACGACATACAGCAGTCCGGCTATGCTGTTCGAACTCTCGTAGAAGCCGACGCTCGCAGAGGTCACGAGCAGCCCCAGCAAGAGCACGTCGGTGCTGTTGTAGATGTTGTTCGTGACCATCTCGAGGACGCTCCACCGGCCAAAGTCGTACACCGATTCGGCGTTTTCCCGTGTTGGTCGGACCAGCAGTTTCGGCCGGGTACTCACGTACATAATGACCGCACTCAGCGCGTAGCTCACGGCCCCGGATAGCAGGATGAGCGCGAGTGACCCCTCGAAGAGCGTGATCGCAACTGCGAGCACCAGAAACGCCACGCCCGGCAGTGCGCGCCCGAACCACTCCGATTTCCCCGGATAGCCAAGCCCGGAGTTGTAGTTGAGCATCAGCTTGCCGATCGACTGTGTGAACAGCAACGAGATCGCGCTCAGGATGATCCACACGTTGGCCTGCTGGAGCGTGTCCGGGAGCAGCTGCTCGGGGACGAGCAGGTACAGTCCGAGCACGAGCGTCGACACGACCGTTTGGAACAACAGCGCGAACACGGTCCCGACGGCCAGGAACTCGGGATGTTTGCCCTCCTTCTCGCTGACACGCTTTCGAATGGCCTTCCCAACCCCACCGACAAAGTTCGAGAGGAAGTTCACCGCCACGTAGAAAAAGAAGAAGACGCCGATATCGTCGACCGAAAAGGCCGTGTTGAGGACGGCGATCAGGAGGATCACGCCGAGCGCGTTCAGCAGCTTCGAAACGCTCACTTTCCCCAGCTGCCGCCAGAAATCGAGTTCGGCACTTCGTGGCATTACTGGTGGAACATAGCGTGGTATTCGGTGTCGATCGAGATCTCCCCGTCCGATTCCACTCGGAGTTGCGAAACAGCGGTATCAAACCTTTCGATCGGTCCTACAGACCCGACGACGACGCGAAACGAGGCCAAGAGACTGGACCGGGAATATGCGGCGGTGTTAGGCCGATACGAGCGTACGGTCCCGGCGGTCGATCAGCCAATCGGGCGGATCAGATTGACGCGTGTCGCTACCGGATATACCCCAAGTCTTCGAGACGCCGTTCGAGCTCATCGTCGATTTCGGCAGTCGCCTGGGTCACGATCTCCGAGTTATCGATCGGTCCGTACGCCTGCGCGATCCGGTCGTTTGCCTCCGAGATATCCATCGGCTCGGGGTTACCTTCGCCATCGATCAGCAGTGCCAGCGATCGGCCGTCGTGTTGTGCGAACTTCCGGACGGTCCCGTCCTCGCCCGGCTCGTAGACCGCCCGCCAGGGACCCACGTACGCGCGATTGTTCTCGATGGAACTGTACTTCGCGAGCTTCTTTTCGGGGAGCTGGAACGTCGAAGCGAGAACGGGGCCAGTGTCGGCGAGCGGGCGCGTGGCTGCCGGGTCGGCCTCGGTCGCAGCGGCGCGGGCAAGGGCCGGGATATCGGTCAGCGAGACCGGCGTGTCCACCACACGGCCACCCGTCTGTCCGGGGTAGCTGACCACGAGCGGCACGTGAGTCAGTGCCTCGTGGATGCCCCACTTGTGACCGCGAAGCCTGACGCGGTCGTCGAGTCGGCTCTGCTCGCCGAACGTCTCGCCGTGATCGCTCGTGATGAGCACGACCGTCTCCGAGAGTGCCCCGCGGCGCTCGAGCGCTGCGATCAGCTCGGAGACGATCGCGTCGGCCTGTCGGATCGTGTCGTCGTACAGGTTCTCGAGCGCGGCCACCCGATCCCAGCCCTCGCCGCTCATGGTCTCCCAGACGCTCGGGAGTTCGCTGCGCTGGATCTCTCGGCCCCGATCCGTGCCCCAGTGGTCGAACTCCTCGCGGGGTTGGTACGGCGAGTGGGCGTCCATGAGGTTGATACAGGCCGCCCAGGGGTCTCTCTGGCCGGCCTCCCACTCGAGAAAGGCGTCGGTGAACTCTCCGCCGTACAGGCTCTTGAACGCCGGCTCGTCGTCGGCGCCGGTCGATCGCCAGTCCTCGACCGCTGTAGACAGTCGGTCTACTGTCGAACTGCGGGTCTCGAGCCGCCGAAATGCCTGCGAGAGCCGCGCGCCGGCGCCGTATAGATAGAAGTACAGCCGTTTTAGGACCGTCTCGTCGACGACGTTCTCGAGCCGCTTGATCAACGGGTAGGAGGGGTGGTGCACGTGGTCGAACGCGTCGCTCAGGTTCGATGCGCTAGCCACGATCCGGTTGTTCGTGAACAGCCCGGTCGCGTACCCGAACCGGTCGCCGAGTTCGCGCCAGACCGTCTTCGTGGGGTCGATCTGTGCGGTGTGGTGGATCGCACGGTGTTTCTCGACGGGGGTACCGGTGAACATGCTGACGTGACTGGCGATGCTGTGGATTCCCGGCGCCCGGGCTTGCCGGTATACCGTCGCACGGTCGGCAAACGACTCGAGAAACGGGGTCGTTTCCCGCCCGTAGCCGTGGAGACTCGTGTTCCCGGCCCGAACCGAGTCCAGCACGACGAGCAACACGTTCTTCTGACTCTGCATGGCAACACGATACAGCACGATTGAAAAAAGCCCGTTCATATCGACCGAACAGCCGACCGATCGGCCCTCCGGGGGATTCCGGCCCACTCACCGAGCCCGCCCGGGAAAACCGCGCCGACTCGAACGGTTCGATCGAGACCGTTTCCGACGCGTTACGATTCGATCCCTCTATGACCCCGGGTGTGCTTGCACTCTTCGTCGGCGCGGTGGTGCTGACGCCGCCGGCTCAGGAGGCGTTTTTCGGCGGAGTCCTGCAGGACCACGCCAACACCGCGCTGTCTGCGACCGGGACGATACTCGTCTCCGGCACGGCCTTCGCGTTGCTGTACCCGCTTTTGTTCTACGTCGGAAACGTCTTCTCGATGGTCCTGACGGCGGTTTTCCTGTTCCCGAAACTGTCTGCTCGGGTATCTGTATCGCCGCCACGGGACGATACCGGCGCCGGCACTCGCCCACGCCACGGTCAACGTGTATGTCGTCGGCTCTCCGTTGATCTGACGTCGCTTGCGGTCGTCCACGTGCGCGGATCACTGAGATCCGAGGTCACCGCGTGGAGACCCGCGTCAGCGAGCAACGCAGACGCTCGCTTCGCCCCGGTTGACCGGTCACCGAAGGGCAGGATAGCCCTCGGGGTCGGTCCGGACGACCCAGGTGTCCTCGAAGTCCAGCCGGGCCATCCGTTCGGCGGCCGCCGCCCCCTGCATCGCCGCGGTGGTGAGCCCGACTACGTCGCCCGCGCCGTCGCCGATTCCCGCCGTCTGGTCGGTCCGCTCGGTATCCCAGTAAGCCCCCGTCACCGTCGCGTCCTGCTCCCCGAGGAAGCCCCCGACCCGAACGTCGCCGGTCACGTCGGCGGCGCTCCAAGACTCCGTTATCTCGCTGCGGAACCGGTTGCGCCCGGCAACGCCGCCGACTGCCCTCTCGCCGGCGATGACAGCCCCGCGGACGAACGACTCGGAGACCTTACACCGGTTGACGACATCGCCGACGAGTCCCCCGACCGCCTCCTCGCCCGTGACAGCAGTCTCCCGTGTCGCCGACACCGACAGCTCACTGCGTGCGGTGACTCCGACGAGACCACCGACGAGGCCGTCTCCGGCGACGGTACCCCCACGGACGGACGCCCCAGAGATCCTGCCGTCGTCGGTCTCTCCGGCGAGCCCCCCGACGGCCTCCCTGCCTGTGACCTCGGGCTCGGCGAGCACGACGTCCTCGATCGTGCCTCGGTTGACACCGAACAGCCCGGCGGAGTCGGTCTCGGGGCGAGCGACCCGCAGGTCGGCAATCTCGTTGCCCCGTCCGTCGAACGTGCCGGTAAAGCCCGCGCCGGCCTCGGCGTCGCGGCCGATCGGCTGCCAGCCCCGCTCGGGCTCGCCGACGTGTTCGTCGTAGCCCTCTGTCTGTGCGTCGAGCTCGGTCACCAACGCGTACTCGCCGTCCAGGTTATCGCGGACGCCACTAAGATCGTCCCAGCTGGCGATCTCCGTTCTGTCGTCGCCGAAGAGACCGGCACAGCCCGCGAGTCCGACCGCACTCCCGGCGCTGACCGTCAGGAACTCCCGGCGATCGAGTCGGTGGCGGGTATCGTCCGACCGGGCGCTGTCGAGCACACACGGTGGTGTCAGTCGTCTGGCCTAACTGTTTCGAAAGACAACCGATCGGACTGACTCCGGCCGCCCCGCGTCGTCTCGGGTGCGTCGCGGCGCCGGGTTCCCGCGACCGGGAGGTATTTGCCCCCAGACGGGCTCGAATGCGTATGGCCACGGACACCCGCCGCGTGATCGTCGACACCGACACCGCCGGCGACGACGCGCAGGCGATCCTGATGGCGGCGACCTCAGATCGGATCGACATCGAGGGGGTCACGATCTGTGCCGGCAACGTCGAGTTCGACTACGAGGTCGAGAACGCGAAGTACGCCCTCGATCTCGCGGGGATCGCCGACTCGGTCACGGTCTACGAGGGCGCCCGCGAGCCGCTGGTGAAAGACTACTACCACGCCGATTACGTCCACGGCGAGGGCGGCCTGGGCGGCGAGCTGTTCCCCGACACCGGAATCCCCTCCGGGGATCGACACGCCGTCGAGTACATCGTCGAGCGCGCCCGGGCGAATCCGGGCGAACTCACGCTCGTCTGTATCGCGCCGCTGACCAACGTCGCGATGGCGCTGCGCCGCGAGCCAGACCTCGGCGAGTTACTCGACGAGGTCTGGGTGATGGGGGGCAACGTCAACTGCCTGGGCAACGTCACGCCGGCCGCCGAGTACAACTTCTGGGTCGATCCCGAGGCCGCCAAGATCGTCATCGATGAACTGGACGTGCGGCTGTTCGACTGGGGGCTGACCGAACGAGATACGATCTTCGGCGCCGAGACCCTGGCCGCGATCGACGAGGGCCCGGACACCGAGCTGGCGGAGTTTTACCGAACGATCACGCAGTCGGTCCGGGCGTACAACGAGAGCCAGACCGGCGAGCAGCTGGTCACCCACCCCGACTCGGCGGTCACCGCCGCGCTGGTCGAACCGGACCTGATCGAGGAGGCGAGCACTTACTACGTCGAGGTCGACGACCGCGAGGGGCTCACTCGCGGGTACACCGCCGTCGACGAGAACGGCGTCACCGACGGCCAGCCCCGGACGACCGTCGTCGAATCTCTCGACGCCGACCTGTTCAAGACGATGACCCGCGATATGCTGTTCGAGGGCCGTCCCGAGGCGTCGCTGTAGTCAGTCGTCGGCCGCGGCGGGTTCCTCGCCGTCGGCCTCGATGCTAGGGGGGTACTTCCCGCGGTGGAGCCGCACGTCCGACTGGGGGCGGGCCATGCAGGTCAGTGCGTACTCCTCGCGTTCCTCGTCGGTGAGCCCGCGGGCCGCCGGCTGAACCACCTCGCCGTCGAGGATCTTCGCCGAGCAGGCCAGACACATCCCCACCCGACAGGAGTACTCCTGGTTGATCCCCTCCTCGATTGCCCGGTCGAGGATCGTCTCCTTATCCGAGACGGTCATCGTCTCGCCGGTCCCGACGAACTCGACGGTGTACTCGGCCATACCGGCCGGTACGGTCGGTCCCGGCAAAACCCTTTTCGAACGGTCGGGAAAGAAATCACCCGAGGGCACCGCACCCAAACCCAAGCGGGTAATAAAGAGTTTTGCGCCTCGGGCACGCATAGATCGGTATGGCAACCACAGAGAGCGCGGCCGGCAGCCGGCGACGGACCTCTTGGGATGTCGTGGTCGTCGGCGCCGGGACCGCCGGCTCATACGCCGCGGCGACGATCGCCGACGCGGGCTACGACGTGGTCGTGCTCGAGCGCAAAACCGAGGAGGAGGCCGGCCACATCGCCTGCGGCGACGCGCTGAAGGGGGCGAGTAACTTCCCCGAGGCGATCCCGAAATCCCAGCTCGAGCCCGCGATCACCAACACCGACGTCGACCACGGCCGTTTCGAGATCCCCCAGCTCGGCGAGGAACTGGACATCCCGGTTCCGGGCGAGCTCGCGGTGATCGACCGCCACGAGTTCGGCCGCAAGCTCCTCGAGGGGGCCGAGCGGGCCGGCGCAACCATCCACTACGAGACCGTCGTCCAAGACGTTCGCCAGGACGGGGTCGTCGAGGGCGTCCAGGCGAACCACCGCGGCCAGCCGCTGACCTACGACGCCGACCTGGTCGTCGACGCCGCCGGCGCGATGTCGCTGCTGCAGGACAAAGTCGATTTCTCGGGGACGACCTTCGACCGAAACGTTAGATACTCGCAGTTCTGTTCGGCCTACCGCGAGATTATCCACGTCGACGAGCCCGTCGACTGGTCGGACGCCTTAGTCTTCAAACCGACCGAGCGCGCCGCCGGCTACCTGTGGTACTTTCCGCGCACCCCGACCGAGATCAACGTCGGCCTGGGCTTTCAGATGACCGAGGAGCCGATGCAGCTGGTCACGGATCTCCGAGAAGACATCCGGACCCGCCCGGAGTTCGACGGCGCGACCGTCGACGACAAGCTCGGCGCGGCGCTGCCGACCCGTCGGCCCTACGATTCGGCGGTCGCGCCCGGCTACGTCGCGATCGGGGACGCGGCCGGCCACGTCAACCCAACCACCGGCGGCGGCATCGCCGGGGCCGCCTACGGGGGGACCTACGCCGGCGAGGCCGCGGTCGCGGCGCTCGCGGACGGCGGCCCCACCGAGGCCGCGATGTGGGAGTACAACGAGCGCGTGATGGATCACTTCGGGGCCCGGTACGCCGCGCTGGACGTGTACAACATCTTCACGACCGCCGCCGAGGTCGACGACCTGATGGGGCTGTTGGCCGCGCTCCCGGTCGGAAAGCTCTCCGAGGCGCTGTACTCGGGCTCGGCGAACGTCGGCTGGCTGCTCAAGGCCAAAATCGCACTCAAGACCCGCGATCACTGGGACACGATCTACGACCTGTACAAGACGAAGCGACTGGCCGACGAGCTGCTCGCTCACTACGAGGACTACCCCACGGATCCAGGCCGGCTCGACCGCTGGCAGGCCGAACGCGACGCGATCATGGACCGGGTCTACGAGGAGACCGGCGCCGACTCGAAGTACTGAGACGCTCGTCCGAACGGCCTTTATTGCGTTCGGGTCTACCGCCGGTATGAGTAGCCAAACACCCCAAGACGGTCCGACCGCAGACGGGATGCCGATGCTCGGACTCGGCACGTGGGAGAACACCGACGCCGACCAGTGTGCAGAGAGCGTTCGCACGGCTCTCGAGACGGGCTACCGGCACATCGACACCGCACAGATCTACCGCAACGAGGCCGCCGTCGGCGAGGGCATCGCCGCCGCCGACGTTCCTCGCGAGGAGATCTTTCTCGCGACGAAGGTCTGGATTAGCAACCTCGCCCCCGAGGATGTCCGGGCCTCGACCCGCGAGAGCCTCGACCGGCTCGGGGTCGAGCATGTCGACCTGCTGTACGTCCACTGGCCGGCCGGCGAGTACGAGCTCGCCGCCACGCTGGGGGCACTCGAGGAGCTTTCGGAGTCGGGGCTGACCCGCCACGTCGGGGTCTCGAACTTCGAACCCCACCACGTCGACCGCGCCCGGGAGGTTCTCGACGGGCCGGTGTTCGCGAATCAGGTCGAGATCCACCCGTACCTGCCACAGGAGCAGCTCCGGCGCTACGCCGAAGAGACCGACCTCGAGCTGGTGGCGTACTCGCCGCTTGCCCGCGGGAACGTGCTCGGCGATCCCACTCTCGAGGAGATCGCACGGGCTCACGACGCGAGCGCCCCGCAGGTCGCCCTGGCGTGGCTCCGAGAACACGGCGTCACGGCGATCCCGAAGGCGACGAGCGCCGAACACATCCGGGACAACTGGGCGAGCCTGTCGGTCGAGCTCTCGCCGACCGAGATCGAGCGGATCGACGCGATCGACCGGACCGACCGGACGGTCCACCCCGACTTCGCGCCCGCGGCCTGGGACTGAGAGACGAAAGGCTATACTTGACCCCCCGGCAACGGTCGCATAGATGGCAACCGGGACCCAGCGCGGGCTGGTCGGCGCGATCAGATACGACGTGCGCGCCCTCCACGAGACCTGGATGGAGGTGTTCTTTCCGCGCCAGCGCGGCGTCGAGGACACCGTCCTCGGGAAGTGGGAGCCCGAGAGCGCCCGCGAGCGGCTCACCTACCGGCTCTGGTTCGCCGTCGGCGTGCCGGTCATCGCGGTGTTGTACCCGCTCCTGTTGACGGGGTATTTCGTCCGGTTTCAGGCCCGCCGGCTGAACGTCACCGCCGTACGACTCGGCCTGTTCGGTGTTGTTGCGCTGTTCGTGTTGCTGTGGGGCGGGCTCGTCGGGGTGGTGTGGGTTCAGTTCTCCGAGACCTTCACCGACGCCGAGATCGCGGCGATCGCGGCCGCCGGTGGGGTTGCCGTGCTCTCCTCGGCGCTTTCCTACGGCTTCTACCGGGTCGGCGGGCGTGGTACGACCGTCGCGTTAGCCTACCCGTTCGCGATGACGGCAATCTTCCTGCCGCCGGTCGTCGCCGCGCTCTTTCACCCCTCGCTCGAGGATCTGATCATCGCCCGTAGCGACGAGCTGGCACAGGCCGCCTTCGAGGCCAGTCCGAGCACCGTCCAGGAGCTGCTCGATCCGATCGACCGTCGGGCCGCCCACCACGTGCTCATCTGGTTCGCGGTCTCGTTCCCGATCGGGTGGGTCATCGGCGTGCTCGTCGCGCTCGCGGATCTCATCCGTCCCACGAGCGGGTAACGCTTGAACCGCCGTCGCCTCCGTCGGTCTACTGTTCGGAGAGACGATCGGCGACCGCCTCGACCGCGATGTCCCCGCCCGTCTCCCGAACCGTCAGGTCGCCGGGCTCGGTGAACCGGATCGTCGCGCCGGCCGCGAGCGGAACGAGCACGCCCCCGAGGAACCCGCCGACCGTTTCGAGGGGGGCATACACGCCCACGCGATCGCCGGGCTCTAGCTCGCGGTCGGCCGCGATCGCCCGGGCGGTCCCGAGCAGCACCCGGTGGGTGTGGGCGTCTCCCCCGCTCCGGAGCGCCTCGTCGCCGGGACTCTGGTCGCCGGGGGGTGCGATCGGGTTCTCGCTCCAGCGTTCGCCCTCGAAGCTCGCGACCTCCGGTCGGTCGGATGAGTCCCCGTATGCGAGCCGCGAACAGCCCGGCGCGGTCTCGTACTCGCCGGGGGGCGCGACAAGCGCCCGTGCCGACACCGCCGTGTCTGGCCCGATTAGCTCGACGGTCGCCCCGGCGGCGAGTCCCCCGAGCACCGCGATGACGGCCGCTGGAGTCCGATTGGGGACGACCGCGGCCCGAGCGCCTGGCCTGACGCCGTAGTGACGGAGTAGGTTGCCAGCCTTCCAGGTGTCAGTGACCAGCTCGTCGTACTCGTAGGCCACGCTGCGGTCAATCCCGTCGATCGCGGCTCCCTCGCGGGTCCGTGCGCGGGTCAACAACGCGCTGACGGTTTCGGGACGTTCGGCTCCCGCACCCGGGGTCGGATCTCCCACGGCTCAGAGGCTGTTGCGCAGGCGCTCGAAAAAGCCCTGGTCGACATCGATCTCCTCGCCACCGGCCTCGGCGAATGCCTCCAAGGCCTCCCGCTGCTCGTCGCTCAGGCTCTCGGGAGTGACGACCTGTACCGTCGCGTACAGGTCGCCGTGGCCCCGCCCCCGGAGCCGGGGCATGCCCTTTCCTCGGAGCCGGAAGGTCTCACCGCTCTGAGTTCCGGCCGGAACGTCGAACTCGACGGGCCCGTCGAGGGTGTCGATCTCGACGGTATCACCGAAGACCGCCTGCGGGAACGAGATCGCGGTCCGGGTCCGGAGGTCGTCGCCGTCGCGCTCGAACTCGGGGTGGTCCCGAACCGAGATCTCGACCAGCAGGTCGCCGTTGGGTCCGCCCCGCTCGCCCGGGGCGCCCTTGCCTTTGATCCGTCGGGTCTGGCCGCTCTTGACGCCGGCAGGGATGTCGACGGTGATCTCGTCTTGCTCCCGGACGACCCCGTCGCCGCCACACGTCGAGCAGGTCTGGTCGTACAGGGTCCCTTCGCCCTCACAGCGCGGGCAGGTCGTGGTCTGTTGCATTCGCCCGAATGCGGTCTGTCGGACCTGCGTCTGCTGCCCCTGGCCGTTACACTCCGGACACTGCCGGGCGTCTGCCTCCGGCGGGTGCCCGGTGCCCCCACACTCGGGACACTCCTGTGGCCGGGGGATCGTGACCTGTTTCTCGAGACCCTCATAGGCGTCTTCGAGGTCGATCGTCAGTTGGGTCTTGAGATCCTGGCCGGAGCGGGGCCGGCTCCCGTTTCCCCCTCGTCGGCCGCCGCCGCCGAAAAACTGATCGAAGATGTCCTGGACATCCTCGAAGCCGCCGGCGCCGCCACCGCCGAACGGGCCACCGCCCATACCGCCGGCGCCCGCTCGCCCGCCGGCCGCGCCGGCCCGATCGCCGTCGGTCGCGCCGCGCTTTTCGGCCTCGAGGAACTGCTCGTGGCCGAGCCGGTCGTACAGCTGGCGCTTCTCGTCGTCGGTGAGCACCTCCTTTGCCTTCTTTGCCGTCTTGAACTTCTCCTCTGCGTCGGGGTCGTCGCTGACATCGGGGTGATACTCCCGGATCGCCTCGCGGTAGGCGTCCTCGATTTCCTCCTCGGAGGCGTCCCGGGAGATCCCGAGTATCTCGTAGAAGTCCTGTGTCATCAGTTGTGTCGGGGTACGCGATTGTCCCACTAAAGCCCCGCGGGTGTGTCGGCCGCCACGGCGGGTCCGGATCCGACGGTCGCCGTATCCCGGAGTACCGGAACATAAGACCCCGCGGCCAGTACGACGGCCCATGACCGGACTGGGCGCGCCCGGCACCGAGGTGCTCGCGAGCGTCGGGCTCTCCCTTCTCGTGCTCGTGCTCGTCTGGCGGATCGACTGGCTCGTCGACCGCTATACGGGAGCGCCGGCACAGACCGTCGCCGACCTCCGAGCCTTCCGTCGAGTCGGGACCACAACCGTCCTGATCGCGGCCGCGTTCTGGGTCGCCGAACAGCCGATCCCGGCGTGGCTGTCCCGGTGGCTCGAGACGACCGGCATCGACGCCGCCTGGGCCGGACTGATTGCCTTTCTCCCGTCGACGCTGGTCGCCGAGCGGATTGCGGTGTTGGTCACGCTACTCGGCACTTGGTGGACCTGGCAGCTCCGGGCAGTTGGGGACGGCATCATCGAGCGGTTCGTCGCCCGGACCTACGACGAGACGCTCGCGCCGATCGTCGAAAACGTCTGGGACGTCGCCGTGGTCGCCGTGCTGGTGCTCGCGGTGCTCGACGTGTGGGGGATCAGCGTCACCGCGCTACTTGCCCCGGCCGGGCTCATCGGGATTGCGATCGGCTTCGCAGCCCGCGAGTCGATCGCGAACTTCTTCGGTAGCATCGCGCTGTACGCCGACGAGACGTACGAACAGGGCGATTACATCCAACTCGAGAGCGGCGTCGCCGGCACCGTTCGAGACATCAGCGTCCGGAGCACTGCCATTCAGACCCTCGACGGAGACCTCGTGACCGTTCCAAACGCCGAGCTCAACAACGCCACGGTGACAAACCGGTCGGCCCCCGGCGCAACCCGCGTCCGGGCGCAGGTCGGCGTGACCTACGAGGCCGACCCCGAGGAGGTGAAAGCGTTGCTCCGGGAGACCGCGGCGCCGCTCTCGGAGGCTCGCCCGCCGCAGGTGTTTCTGCGAGCCTTCGGCGACTCGGCGGTCGGGTACGACGTGTTCGTCTGGATCGACGATCCCGCCACTCACCCGGCGGTTCGAGACCGGCTCAACGTCGTCCTGTACGGCGCGCTCACCGAGGCCGACATCGAGATGCCCTATCCTCGCCGGGAGGTCACCGTCAGGCGGGCCGACGCTCCGGTATCGGACCGGCAATCGGACTCGGGTGCCGTCCACGACCGCGACGCTCGGGCAGACCCCGACCGCTCCTGACGCCATCGGAGGCCAGACAAGCGTTAATTGCCCGGGCCTCGTCGTTCCAGATATGGCATCTGACTCCGACGCCGTCGATCCCGAGGCTACGGCCCGCGAGTACTACGAGACCGTCGACGCCGGCGAGTACGAGCGACTCGTCGAACTGTTCGCGGAGGACGTTCGGTACGACCGTCCGGGCCAGGGCGTGCTCGAGGGGCGCGATCGCCTGCTGACCTTCTACCGCGAGGAGCGCCCGCTCGAAAACGGCAGCCACGAGGTCCACGACGTGCTCGTCGACGGCGACCAGGTCGCGGTCCGCGGGCGGTTCACCGGCGAACTCGACGGCGACCAGGTCGCGTTCGGGTTTGCCGACTTCCACGAGTTCGAGGACGGACTGATCGCCCACCGGTACACGTTCACCGACCGCGATGCGGTCTGAGCCGCTCGTTCCGATGTACCCGCCCCGAGGAGGGTAGTCTGATGCTCATCGAAGAGGCGATGTCGACCGATCTGGTCGTCGTCGACGTTGAGGCGTCGCTCCAGACGGCTGCCGCCGAGATGCTCGCGGCTGGCGTTGGGAGTGTCATCGTGCTTGGAGCGGACGCCCCGACGGGTATCATTACTGAATCCGACGCCCTCGCAGCTGGCCACGCGGCCGACGCCCGCTTTTCAGATATTCCGGTGAAAAAAGTGATGAGCACACCGCTCGTGACCGTCCAGCCCGACCGGACCGTTCGGGCCGCGACGGCACGGATGCGCGAGGAGGGTATAAAGAAACTCGTCGTCGCGGATGGGCTCGACGCCGTCGGGATCGTCACCGCGACCGACGTGATCGGCAGCTATCCCGAACTCAAAGCCGAGATTCGTGCACAGACCGACCGCGAACGAGAGTATTTTGACTCCGAGTGACCGACCGGAGCGGAGGATCTTTGCGCCACTCGCTCGTACAACGGACATGCGCACGCAGTTTCCCGACGTAGGGGTCGAGGCCCCGGAGATCACCGCCACGGAACTCAAGCGCCGACTCGACGGAGGAGAGCAGCTCACGCTGCTCGATACGCGTCCCGCGGCCGACGTGGAGGCCTGGCAGATCACACACCCGAACCTCACGACGGTCAACGTCCCCTTTCCTGCGTTCTTGGACACGGGGGGCGAGGGCCCGGCACAGACGGTCCCGGACCGAGTCCCCACAGCGGAACCGCTCGTCGTCTCCTGTGCGAAGGGAATCTCGAGCCAGTACGTCGCCGAGTTTCTCGCCAGCGAGGGCTGGGACGTGCTCGCGCTCGAGCGGGGAATGGAGGGGTGGGCAGGTCTCAACGAGGCCCGCGAGCTGACCCCGAACGTCGTCCAGTTTCACCGCCCGTCGAGTGGCTGTCTGGCGTACCTGTTCGTCGACGGCGACGAGGCGGCCGTCGTCGATCCGCTCCGCACGTTCGCCGAGGAGTACGAGACGGCCGCCCGCGACCGGGGCGCGCGGCTCCGGTACGCGATCGATACCCACGTTCACGCCGATCACGTCAGCGGCGTCCGCGAGGTGGCCGCGGCGACCGACGCCGAGCCGGTCTGTCCAGCCGGCGCCGTCGATCGGGGGCTCGCTTTCGAGGCAACGCTGGTCGCGGACGGCGACTGCCTCTCGGTGGGCAAGCGGACGATCGAGGCGCTCGGCCTGCCGGGACACACCACCGAGATGACCGGCTACCGGTTCGACAACGTGCTCCTGACCGGTGACAGCGTCTTTCTCGATGCCGTCGCCCGGCCCGATCTCGAGGATTCCTCGCGGGCCGAGGCCGCGGCCGATCGGCTCTGGGAGACGATCCAGCGACTCGCCGGCCTCGACAAGAATCTGATCGTCGCTCCCGGCCACGCCGGCCCGGCCACCGAGCCGGCCGAGGACGGCACCTACGGCCTCCGACTCGAGACGCTCAGAGAGCGCCTCGAGGCCTTCGAGGAACCGCGCGCGGCGTTCGTCGAGCGAATCACCACCGGGCTGCCCCCGCGGCCACAGAACGACGAACGTATTATCGCAGTCAACCTTGGACAAGCGAGCGCCGACCCCGAGGAGGCGTTCGAACTCGAGTTGGGGCCGAACAACTGCGCCGTCGAGTCCTGATCAGGGCCGGTTGAGACCTACGATACCGCCGCCGCGACCCGGTCGATCACCGCGGGATCGAACCGGTACCCGCCCTCGCGAGTCGCCGCGGTCCGGTACAGCTCGAGAAACTCCGCCGGAGCCGTCGCCGCGGCTACAAGGGTGTCGGTTCCGTGCACGCGGTCGGCGAGCTCGACCATCCGCGCGCCAACGTAGTGAACGGGGGCGTACGCCCCCTCCTCGTCGACGAGTGCCGCCCGGAGCGCCGTCGCGCGGTCTTCGTCGCCTGCGAGTGCCGCCTTGAGGGCGGCCTCGACCGTCTCGAAGGCGGCCTGCTCGCGCTCGCGGAACTGCTCGACGGCGACGGTCATCGTCTCGTCCCCGACGGCGTCGAGCCCTCCCTGCGCGTACGTGATCGCGTACCCCTCCGCCTGCAGCGTCACGAGCACCTCGACGGCATCGGCTTCGGGGCTGTCCGCGTCGAGCAGCTCTCCGATCGCCCGGTCCTCGAGCATCCCGAACAGCCCGGCGTGGTGCAGCTCGTGTGCCAGGACGGCATCGAGGTCGTCGGTCGTTCGGCCGACGACGCTGATCCCGATATCGCCGCGAAACTGCACCCCGCCGTTGAACCCGTCGATCGTCGCATAGACGGTTCGGTCGAGCGTAGCCTCGGCCGGCAGGTACCGGCTGACGCGAGCGCCGATCCGGCTGGTGTCGACTGCGGTGAGCCGGTCGAGCCGCTCGCGGATCGCCCTCGGAGAGCGAGCGGCCTCGGCGAATCCCGCCCGCAGCTGATCGAGCAGGTCGCGGTCGCGGGGGGACTCAGGCGCGAGCGCGAGCTCACAGAGGGTCTCGCGGTCGACGCCCATCGACTCGTAGACGGCAAGGAAAAACTCGTTGCGTGCAAGCGCCGTGTCGACTGCGTCGCGGTCAGGGTCACCAGCGGCGAGCGCGTCGACCAGCGCAGTTGCACCGTCCGTCTCAGCTGTCGGTGCCATGAGAGTCAAGCGTCGCTCGCAGTTACTATCCTTTTCGCAGCGTCACACGAGGGGCGAGGGCGGCTACTCGTCGTCCTCGTCGTGGATATCTTCGTCGTCGATATCCTCAAAGTCGGCGTCGACGTACTCTTCACCGGCGCCCGCTGCGCCGGCACCGGCTTGTCCGGCGCCCGCGCCAGGGCCAGCCCCGGCACCCGGTCCGGCACCTGCGGCGCCTGCGCCCGGTCCGGCCCCGGCACCGGCGGCCCCCTCGGCGGCGCCCTGGTACATCTGCTTGCCAACCTCTTGGAGCGTCTCGGTGAGCTCCTCGGTCGCAGCCTCGATCTCCTCCTTGTCGGGCTCGTCCTCGAGGGTCTGTTGCACTTCGTCGATCGCCGCCTCGACTTCCTCGCGGGTGTCCTCGTCGATCTGATCGTCGTTTTCATCGAGCAGCGTCTCGGCACGCTGGATCGACGACTCGGCCTCGTTGCGGGCCTCGATCCGCTCGCGGCGGCGCTTGTCCTCCTCGGCGTGTTCCTCTGCTTCCTCTTTCATCTCCTCGATCTCGTCGTCCGAGAGACCGACGCCGCCCTCGATCGTGATATCCTCTGCCGTGCCCGAGCCCCGGTCTTCCGCCTCGACGTTGACGATCCCGTTCTCATCGAGCGAGAAGGTCACCTCGATCTGGGGCGTGCCCGCCGGCGCTGGCGGGATCCCCGTCAGGCTGAACGCTCCCAGCAGCTCGTTTTCTTCGGCGATCTCGCGCTCGCCCTGGAAGACCCGGATCTGGACCTGGGTCTGGTTGGCCTGGGCGGTCGTGAAGATCTTCGACTCCTCTGTGGGGATCGTGGTGTTCTTCTCGATGAGCCGCTCGAACAGGCCGCCCTTGACTTCGACGCCCAGCGACAGCGGCGTCACGTCGACCAAGACGATGTCCTCGACGTCCCCGGAGAGCACGCCGCCCTGGATCGCCGCTCCTAGCGCGACGGCCTCGTCGGGGTTGACGTTCTTTTGGGGTTCCTGGCCGGCCAGCTCCGCGACCTTCTCCTGGACCATCGGCATCCGGGTCGAGCCGCCCACGAGAATCACCTCGTCGATGTCCTCTTCGGTGAGCTCGGCGTCCTTGAGTGCGGTCTCGGTCGGCCCGGCGGTCCGTTCGAGTAAGTCCGCGGTCAGCGACTCGAACTTCGCGCGGGTGAGCGAGGCCTCCAAGTCTTTCGGCCCGTCGTCGTCGGCCGCGATAAATGGCAGGCTGATCGTCGTCTCCTTTCGGTTCGAGAGCTCGTGTTTTGCCTCTTCTGCGGCGTCGTAGAGTCGCTGGAGCGCCTGGCGGTCCTCTCGCAGGTCGATACCGTGCTCGTCTTCGAAGTCCTCGGCCAGCCAGTCGACGATCGCTCCGTCCCAGTCGTCGCCGCCCAGGTCGTTGTCGCCGTCGGTCGCGACGACCTCGTAGACGCCGCCGCCGAGCTGCAGGATCGAGACGTCGAAGGTGCCGCCCCCGAGGTCGTACACCAGCACCGTCTGGTCGGACTCGTCGTCGAGACCGTAGGCCATCGCGGCCGCGGTGGGCTCGTTGATGATCCGCTCGACCTCGAAGCCGGCGATCTCGCCGGCGTCTTTGGTCGCCTGGCGCTGGCGATCGGAGAAGTACGCCGGCACGGTGATCACTGCCTTCTCGAGGTCCTCGCCGAGGTAGTCCTCGGCGTCGCGTTTGATCTTCTGGAGGATCATCGCCGAGACCTGCTCGGGAGTGTACTCCTCGCCCCCGAGTTCGACCGTGTACTCCTCCTCGCCCATGTGGCGCTTGATCGACTCGACGGTATTGTCGGGGTTCTGTACTGCCTGGTTTTTCGCGGGCTTGCCAACCAGCTGCTCGTCGTCGTCGAAGGCTACCACCGAGGGTGTCGTGCGCTCGCCCTCGCTGTTCGCGATGATCTCCGGGTCGCCGCCCTCCATAACCGCGAACGCGCTATTCGTGGTCCCGAGGTCGATGCCCAGAATCTTGTTGCTCGTCATTCTTACTCGCATCTAACCGACTCGTCGGGTTAAAAGTTGCTAGACGCGCCGGCCCGATGAATTCGGATCCGGATTGTGTCCTGCGGTTTCGCCCGGCTCCGGGGGGACGAACCCACAGGTATATATCAAACCGCAACTCCACCGACGGGTCACTCGCCGGCGCCGTCGGTCTCGAGTTCGTCCGGACTCGTCGACCCGTCGTCGGTCTCGTCGTCGTCTTCGCCTTCCGCTCGGGAGTTCTCCGACTCGACGAGGCTGCCGTCGCTGACCGTGACCTGTGCCGGGCGGAGCACTTTGCCCGCCATCTCGTAGCCCGACCGGTGAACGCCGACGATCCGGCCCTCGGGCTGGTCGCCGGCGACCGTCGCGAGCACCTCGTGGCGGCTCGGGTCGGTCGCGTCGCCGACGGCGGGCTCGATCCGCTCGACGTTCTCCCGGTCGAGCTCGCGGTCGAACTTCTCCAAGGTTCGCTCGATGCCGTCGCGGATGTCGACATCCTCGTCCTGATCGAGCGCCCGCGCCAGGTCGTCTCGAACCTCGACCAGCCGCTCGACGAGCGCTTCGGTGGCGCGTTCTTTCTGCTCGTCGAGCTCGCGCTGCTTGCGTTTCTTGTAGTTTCGAAACTCCGCCTGCTTGCGCGCCAGCCGGGACTCGAGGTCGTCGGCGCGCTCGTTTGCTTCCTCGAGGGCCTCGGCGAGTTCCTCGTACTCGGCGGCGAGCCCGGCGACTGCGCGGGCCGCCGTCTCCGGGTCGGCCGCGGTCCGCTCGCGGAGCTCCTCTTCGACGGTCTCGGGAACCGATACGGACTCGGGAACTGCCCCCAGCACTCCCGTCGCGTCGACCGTCTCCTCATCTGCGGAGTCCGGCTCGGCATCCGCCGAGTCGGGGTCGGGGTCGGATTCCTCGGGATCGCTCATGTCCGTTGTAACCGTCTCCGAGGTAAAAACCACCTGAAACCGGCCGTCGCCGGTCACTCGTACCGGAGCGCGTCGATCGGGTCGACCCGGGCGGCGCGCCAGGCCGGATACAGTCCGGCGACGACACCGGTCGCGATCCCCATCCCGGCCGCGGCGAGGATCCACCCGAACGGAACCGTGAATCCGACCTCCGCGTACGCAGAGGCGCCGTATCCGACGGCCAGCCCGATCGGAATGCCGACGACGGCCCCGATGATCCCGAGCATCACCGCCTCGCCCAAGAACAACCCCATAACCTCGCGGTTCCGAGCGCCGTTTGCCTTCATGATGCCGATCTCTTTGGTGCGTTCGGTGACGCTGACAAGCATGATGTTCGCGATCCCGAAGGCCCCGACGAGCAGGGCGAGGAGCCCGATCCCAGAGACCAGTCGGATGATGTCGTTGAGCACCGACTCAATACCGTCGACGACATCGGCGACGGACTGGACCGTGATCCCGACATCGGTGTTGAGGATCTGTCGGGCGTCAGACTCATCTTGCATGTACCGCTCGACGTCCTCCTGAACGGTCGAGACCTGGTCGGGCGTAGTCCGCACCGTCACGCTCCCGTAGGCAGGTTGCTCGATCTCCGTTCCAGGGATCTGTCTGATCGTCCCGTACTCGTCGTAGTACGGGTTAGTCGGGACGTAGATCGTCGGCGTGGGATTGATGTTGCCGAACCCGCCACCCGAGGAGGTGATTCCGACGATGGTGAACTGCTCATCCCCACCCTCGTAGTTCATCCGCACCGTGTCTCCGATCGAGACATTCGTATCGAACTGCTCGGCTGCGTCCTCGCTGAGCACCACCTCGTTTTCGGTCCCCATCCGGAAGGACTCGCCGGCGATGAACTCGTCCTCGCCGAACGCCGCCGGGGTCGTCGCCATCATGCTCACGATCGGGAGCGTGCTGTTTTGATGGATGGCTTCACCGGCCTGAATCTCTCCTCTGGGGATGACCGCCTCGACGTTTGCGAGCTCCCCGAGTTGCTCGATGTCGTTCTGGGTCACCGCCTCCGGGGCCTCGCCGATCTGCGGGAGGTTGATGTCTCCTTCGCCGGGATCGCCAATCGCCAGCTCGCCGGTGACAACCAGCACTTCGCTGGCCGAGGTGTCCTCGAACTCGCCGAGAACGTCGGTCTGGACGCTGGTCCCGAAGCTGGCGAAGATTATCACCGTCGAGATGCCGATCACGATTCCGACGATCGTCAGCGCAGAGCGCAGCCGGTGGCCGGTCAGTGACCGTCCGGCCAGGCGAAGACTGTCGCCGATCTTCATGCTCGGTCCTCGACGGACTCGACGCCCTCGATTGTGCCGTCGGTCACGTGGACGATCCGCTCGGCGTGTTCGGCGATTCGGCGCTCGTGAGTCACGAGTAAGATCGTGTTTCCGCGCTCGTTTGCGTCTGCCAGCAGCCGCATAATCTCTGCGCCGGTCTCCGTATCGACGTTCCCGGTTGGCTCGTCGGCGAGGATCAACGCCGGATCAGCAGACAGTGCCCGTGCGATCGCAACTCGTTGGCGCTGTCCGCCGCTGAGCTCGCGTGGCAGGTGCTCGAGTCGGTCCCCGAGGCCCACTTCTGTCAGTAACGATTGCGCGCGCTCGCGACGTCGGGTCCGGTCCCACTCCGCGAACATCAAAGGCAGCGCGACGTTCTCGATCGCTGTCAGGCGGGGCATGAGGTTGAACGTCTGAAAAATAAATCCGATCCCCGTACCGCGAAGCCGCGCACGACCGCGCTCGGAGAGCGTTCCGACGTTCTCGCCGTCGACGATCACGTCACCGGCCGTCGGCGTATCAAGCGCACCAATCAGGTTCAACAGCGTGCTCTTGCCGGAGCCGCTCGGACCCATCACCGCAGTGTAGGACCCGTCGGCAAGTTCAAGCTCGACACCGTCCAGAGCCGTCACCGTCCCGCCGAGATCGTACTCCTTGCGCACATCGGCGACGGTCACCACGGGCTCCCTGTCGCCCGCCGACCCCTCCTGGGGATCGTCGGTCGTCGGCTCGTCAGATCTGACACTCATCGCATAATCAACAGGGCCGAACGACGTGTGAATGTTTCGATTATGCAATCCTGACACAATGCAAAGCCCTTATCCGAGACAATCCCCTAATAGGTGATGATGAATTTGGGAACCAGAGGACGCCTGCGGTTAGTGGCGCTCGTCGGGCTGCTACTGGTCGGAGTCGGGGCTACGGTTGGTGCCGGCTTCGTCATCGCAGACGACCAGCAGTCCGGCGAAGACGTCCTCTCAGACGTGCAGGATACGTACAATACTGCTGACTCGGTCGCCGGGAACGCGGTCGTCACCGTCGAGACAGACAGTGGCGTGACAGAGAGCACCGTCGGGTTCGTCGCCGCCGGCGAGGAGCGGCTTCGGCTCAACGTCTCCGACGGCGATCGGTCGGTGCTCACCGGCACCGACGGCGACACGGCGTGGATCCACGACCCGGTGACGGAGCTGACCGGCGTCGTCGAGCGAACTGATGGCGAGGTGACGGTCAGTCTCCGTGCCGGCGTCGAAGAACCATCCGAGCGGGTCTCGTCGCTGCTTCCCGGAGTCGACGCCGAGACGACCGTCGGCGAGCTCCGCGATCAGATAGGCGACCAGCTCCCCGCTGAGTTCGAACAACAGCTCGCGAACGTCTCTGACGGCACGACACTCGCCGAACTCCCCGAGGAGATCGACGGCGAGTTCGCGGCGTTCGCAAACGCAAGCTCCGGGCTGCCCGGAGAGTTCAACGAGACGACTCTCGAGGAGTTCGACGGTGAGTTCGGCGAACTGCCCGAAGAGTTCAACGAAACGGTTCTCGAAGAGTTCGACGGTGAGTTCGACGAGCTGCCTGAAGGGTTCAACGAGAGCACGCTCGAGTCGCTCACGGCCGAACTGCCCGCGGAGATAAACGAGAGCACCGTCGAGGCGTTCGCCGACGAACTTACGGCAGCCACGGAGGGCACGTCACTCGAGAGCTTCGAGTTCGACGGTGAACTCCCCGCAGAGATCAACGAGAGCACCGTCGAGGCGTTCACCCAGCAGTTCCTGACCGCCGTCGAGGAAGGCGCGTTCGACGATGTCCTGCCCGCGGAGATCGCAGACGAACTGTCGACTCGCGTCGCCGAGCTGGATGAGACGACCGCCGAGGACATCCGCGACGAACTCGAGGACGCGGTGCCCGAAGAGATCGACGACCTCGAGGAGTACGAGAGCATCGAGGCGCTGACCGGTGACATCGAAGCCGTCGCGAACAAGACCACCGTCCAGCTTGTCGGTACCACGACCGTCGACGGCGAAACAGCTAACGAGCTGCTGATCACCCACCCCGATGTCGACGGTGAGACGCGGCTGTACACGAGCGTCGAAACCGACGAGATCCTCAGGCAGGTGACGACGACCCCCAACGGAACGGTCACCGTCGACGTGACCGACACGCAATTTGACGTCTCGCCGGCCGACAGTACGTT
>CAYREK010000008.1:34535-36123 GCA_964423305.1 uncultured Halobacteriales archaeon
CGGGACGACCGAGCTCGCGAATCTGACCGCGGCGACGACGGTCGCCGAGACACCCGCCGCAGTCGACGACGCAACGCCGTTCCCGGCAGCAGTTCCGGACGACTCCTGGACTCTCGAGCGCGCGAGCGCGACAACGACGACCGGAACCCTGTCGATCCCCGGCGTCTCACTTCCCACAGAATCCTTTGAGACGACCGCAGCGGCCGCGGTCTACACGGCCGAGGAGCGGACCCTCGCCGTGAGCCAGCGCCCGGCCCCGGCGTGGCTCGAAGAGACGACAGTCTCTGAGCTAACCGGGACCGATATCGAGGCGGCGGTTGAGGCCGCCCTTGAGACCGAGATTGAGTTCGACACTGAGGTGAGCGTCGAGACCGACGCCGAGACAAGCGTCGTGACGGTCGGTGACCGCGAGGTCGTCCTGACGAGTACTGCGGACGGGACGGCCGCCGCGTGGGTCGAGGACGGGACCGTCGTGACCGTCGCCGGTGACTTCGAGCGAGCGGATCTCGAATCGGCGATCGCGGCGATCACCGTCGGCGTCGACGGCTGAGTTACGCGCGGTCCTTCCTAAGCGCGACTTTGGCTCGTGTCTGCCGTGCTCGCGCAGGCGCTCAAACGGCGACTCCGGGGCACCGAGCCGATCTCTCCAGGCACGAAAATAAGAGACCGGAATGCGATCAGCGGCCTCTCAGTACGATCGCGAATTCAACGGCGTCACGAGCGACCGGAACTCCGGCAGCCGTGTCGGCGTCTCCGTGCACGAAATCCGACGAGATGATTTAATAGACACAATAAAAACACACGATCATGGACTCGCAACAGCAACGGATCGTGCGCGAGGAGCTGTGGCGAAGCGTCGCGTGGCTCGGCCTGGGAATCGTCGGTTGGCCGAGTGTCGTCTCGACAGTGTCGTGGCTCGAGCCAACGGTGGTGACGGTCTTCGGACTGCCCGTGCTCACGTGGGCGCTGTTGACGACGGCTCTCATCGGAGTTCGGACGGTCACGGCCGCCGAGTTGCAGGCACAGACACCGACCGGTCTGTCGGCAACCTTGCTCGTCGGCGAGCTGCTCGCCGGCGTCGGCGCGGTGGCTCTGGTCGCGCTCGGTGGCTACTCCCCCCTGTGGGTGACGACGGCCTACGTCCTCGCGACGGGCGGCGGCGTTGTCTGGTACTGGTACGTCGGGCTGCCCGCCCTCACCGCGGAGTCGACGGCCTGATACGCGCTCACGGACGCGACTATCGCACGATCCTGTCACGCAGGAGCCCTCGCCGACGTCCAATCGGGCCCGACCCGGCCGTCGGTGCCGGTGGCGTGCCCGGACCGTCGGTCCACCCGGAGCTGGTCGGCACGCGGGCGCGGGCGCAAAAATTGGATCTTGTGGTCGATCGCGTCGGTCCCAGACTGGGTCGACCCCGCCGTCTCCTCCCGGGTGTCTCAGTCGGCGGCGCCGAACGTCTCGACGGCGTCCTCGGGGGTGTCGAAGTCGTGGAAGTGTTCGCCCTTCTCCTTCGTGAGGATGTTCAGTGCCGCCGCGGCGCCGTCGCCGGCGGAGATGACCGCCTGCCACTCCTCGGCCCGAACCATCG
>CAYREK010000009.1:0-35409 GCA_964423305.1 uncultured Halobacteriales archaeon
GATGGCGGGTCGATCCCCACCGCGTCGAACTGCCCGGCGTTGAGAAGGGGCTGCTCGACGGCCTCCCGCACCTCGCGAATCTGCTCGTCCAACCCGCCGATGTCCGCGTAGGTGACGTCCGGGCTCCCGTCGACCTCCATGGCCTGGGCGCGGGCGTCGGTCTCGGGGTCGAGGATCTCCTCGACGTCGAACGAGTCGTCGATTGCGACCCGGTCGCCGGCCTCGAGCGCGTCCCGGAGGGACGGCGAGACCTCGGTGAGGACCTCCTGGTTGTTGCCGTGTTGTTTGATCACGACGCCGTCCTCAAGCAGCTCCTCGGCGGTCGCGACGTACAGCGACGCCGACTTGAGCGTCTCGTTTTGTCGCTTGAGCCGATCGACGTTCTCGATGAGCCGCTGCTGTCGCCCCTGTGCGGAGTGGAGCTGGTCGGAGAGTGTCTCGTTGACATCAGACACGTCGGCGTAGTGGTCTTGCAACGCGGCGAGACGCTCCGCCGGCGAGAGATCCGGATCGAGGTTGAGCCGGGGGCGCTCGGGGAGCGACGGACTTCTAGACATTACCTGTACGTAGCGCCTGGACAGTAAAGATCCTTCGGGACCGGCAGACGAGAAGGCTACGGTGGTTCGGGGCGAGCGTGACCCCGGCCAGGGGTCGCTGGGCCCGGCGGGAGCGTTATACCCGCGGCGGTCCTACGGGCGGACGTGTCGACGGCGTCGTATCTGCGGTACTTTCCGTACGAGCCCTACGAGCACCAGCGTGAGGCGATGAGCCGGATCCACGGCGCGCTCGAAGCGGGCTCGGACATGCTGTTCGAGGGCGCGACCGGGACGGGCAAGACGCTGGCGTCGCTGGTGCCGGCCCTGGATGTCGCGGCCGAGACCGACAAGACGGTCGTGATCACCACGAACGTCCACCAGCAGATGCGGCAGTTCCGCCAGGAGGCAAGCGCGATCGCAGAGACAGCCGACATCCGGGCGGTCGTCTTCCGCGGGAAATCCTCGATGTGTCACATCGACGTCGGCTACGAGGAGTGTCAGGCACTCAGGGACACGACCCGCGAGCTGGTCGAGACCGAACGCGACCGGGCCGAGCTCGAGCGCGAACAGCGGGCGCTGCTGGCCGCGAGCCAGGACGGAGACAGCGATGCCACCGCCGCCCGTGGGGCCGTGATGGACGAGCTCGAAAGCGTCGAGGAAGAGCTCGCGGAGTTCGAAGACCGGGCGACCTGCGAGCACTACTACCGGAACCTCACGGCCGACACCAGCGAGTTTTTTGCCTGGCTGTACGAGGATGTCCGCACCCCCGACGAGATCTACGAGTTCGCCGGCGAGCGGGGGTTGTGCGGGTACGAGCTGCTCAAGGAGGGCGTCGAGGGGGTCGATCTCGTCGTCTGTAACTACCGGCACCTGCTCGATCCGATGATCCGCGAGCAGTTTTTCCGGTGGCTCGGGCGAGACCCCGAGGACGTGATCGCGGTCGTCGACGAGGCCCACAACGTCGAGAGCGTCGCCCGGGAGAACGCCCGCCGGACCCTGACCGAGACCACCGTCGAGCAGGCCCTCGAAGAACTCGCGGGGGTCGAGGATCCCCGGAGCGAGGCCGCCACGAACCTCGTCGAGACGTTCCTGGCGGCGCTTCGGGACTGTTACGAGGGCGCGCGCGCAACCGAGGACTGGACCGACATCGCGATCGATAACGACGACCGCCGCGACGAGCTCACGCTCGCCTTCCTGCGGGCCTACGAGGGACCGGGCTACGAGACCGACCTCGAGGCGGCCCTCGAACTCGGCCGAGAACTCGACGCGACCTACGACCGGGCCTACAAGCGCGGCGAGACCGAGACCCGCAGGGAGTGTCAGACCCTGCAGGCGGGAACCTTCCTCGAGTCGTGGCTCGACGAGACCGACGCCGGCACCTACCCCGTCGTGAGCGTCCGGCGGGGCAGAGACGGGACCTACGGCCGGGCGGAGCTATACACCTGCCTCCCCCGACGGGTGACCCGTCCGCTGTTCGAGCAGCTACACGCGAGCGTACTCATGAGCGCAACGCTCCGACCGTTCGACGTGCTGGCGGACGTGCTCGGGCTCGATGCCCCGGAAACGCTCGCGTACGGGCCGCAGTTCCCGACCGAGCGCCGCCGGACCTACGCGGTCGACGGGCCGGCGCTGTTCGCGAGCCGGCGCGAGGATCCGTCGGTACAGGCGACCGTCACCGAGACCCTCGAGGACGCCGTCGAGATGACTCCCGGAAACACGCTCGCTTTCTTTCCCAGCTACGGCGAGGCCGCCCGGTACCACGACCGCCTCAGTGCAGGGGCGCGGACGTATCTCGACGAGCCCGGAACGTCGGCTCGAGAGCTGCGCGAGCGGTTCGTCGCCGACGACGACGCCGTGTTGTGTACCTCGCTGTGGGGCACACTCGGCGAGGGAGTGAGCTACGACGGTGACGACGCCCGGACCGTCGTCGTGGTCGGCGTGCCGTACCCGCGGCTCGACGACCGGACCGAGGCCGTCCAGCGGGCCTACGACGCGGCCGTCGACGAGCCCGAGGCCGGCTGGCGGTACGCCGTCGAGGTGCCGACGATCCGCAAGACCCGCCAGGCGCTGGGCCGAGTGGTGCGATCACCGGAGGATTTCGGCGCCCGGATCCTGCTCGACGGGCGGTACACCGAGCGGGCGGCCGTCGAGGACTCCGAGTACGCCGTTCGAGAGACGTTCCCGCCCGAGGAACGCCGGGAGCTGATCGACATCGTGCCCGAGAAGCTTCGGTTCGGGCTTCGGAACTTCTACGCCGACGTGGGTGGCTACGACGGCGACCCGCCGGCGCCCTGACCGAAACGGGCCGCCGTCGGAGCCGTCGAATACCCCGATGAGCCGAAGCTCGGACAGAAAAAACAGTCGACAGAGTGGAACCGGCGCCGGGACCGGGAGCTTGTTACCGGCGGGGCCGAACGACCGACGATGACGCTGGTCGCGTTCGACTTCGACGGGACGCTGTCGGACTCGGAGATGACGGTCCTGCTGGGCGCTCGACGGGGCGTCGCCGAGGAGATGGCCGCGATCACCGAGCGGGCGATGAACGACGAGATCGGCTACGCAGAGAGCCTCCGCCGACGGGCCCGGCTACTCAAGGGACTCCGCGAGGACCAGGCCGAGGCGGCGTTCGATCGGGTCCGGCTCCGGGAGGGGGCCGCGGAGCTCGTAGAAGAGCTGCGGGCGGCCGGCGCGACCGTCGCCGTGCTCACCGGCGGGTTCGAACGGGGCGTGGAGGCCGCCCTCGCCGCGGCCGGGGTCGAGGTCGACGCCGTGGTCGCGAACCGGCTGCCGGTCGCCGACGGCGCGCTCACCGGAGCGGTCGAGGGGCCGCTGATCGAGGGTACCAAAGACGACGCCCTAGAGGTACTCGCGGCGGCCGTCGGGGTCGAGTTGGCCGAGACGGTCGCGGTCGGCGACGGGGCAAACGACCTGCCCATGCTCGAGGTGGCCGGGCTCGCGGTCGGCTACGAGCCGAAACCCGCCGTCGCCCCCGCCTGCGACCGGACCGTCGCGTCGATGGCCGAACTCGCTGAGCTGTTGGACGGCGAGGGGCTGGGCTGAGTCAGACGAACTGCCGGACGGTCAGCTCCAGGGTCTGCAGATCGAGGATCGGAGCGTACCCGACGTCGGGCTCGAGGTTGACAC
The DNA here is from genome assembly GCA_964423305.1 of uncultured Halobacteriales archaeon. Lineage (GTDB taxonomy): Archaea > Halobacteriota > Halobacteria > Halobacteriales > Haloarculaceae > Halovenus. The sequence continues at coordinate 3,681 of CAYREK010000009.1, forward strand.
TCTCCTGGAAGTCGGTCTGGGACTGCCAGCAACTCGAGTTGATCGAGAGTACGCCGTTGTACCGGTGGTAGCCGAGCTTGTGGACGTGCCCGGCGTGGAACACGTCCGGGACCGAGTCGACGATCATGTGATCCTCGGCCTCGGGGGCGATCCGGGTCGAGCCGCCGTACTGGGGCGCGAGGTGACGCTTCCGCAGCAGCTGGCCCATCGTCTCGGCCGGCCGGTCGTAGCTGGCCCGGTCGTCGGGCAGCTCGGCGATCAGCTCGTCCAACGACACCCCATGATACATCAGCACCGAGACGCCCTCGATCGTCACCGTCGATGGGTTCGCCGAGATCGTCGCGTCGTGAGCGCGCATGATCGCCCGGAGCCGCTCGTCGAAGGCGGGTTGGGGTTCCGCCAGCCGGACCGCGTCGTGGTTGCCCGGGATCATCACGATCTCCAAGTCCCCGGGAACGGATTTGAGGTGTTCGTTGAACCGCTCGTACTGATCGTAGATATCGACGATCGACAGCTCCTCGTCCTGGCCAGGGTAGACCCCGATCCCCTCGACCATGTCCCCGGCGATCAGCAGATACTCCACGTCGGTGGCCGCCTCCGTGTGCAGCCAGTCAGCAAAGGCCTCCCAGGCGTCGGCCCGGAACTGGTCGCTACCGACGTGAACGTCCGAGACCAGCGCTGCCCGGACCGGCCGGTCGGCCGTCGATGGGCTGTTGGTCCGGGGAATGTCTGGCACGTACAGCGAGTCGACAAACAGAATTCCGGCGTCGTCGGAGAGCTGTCCCTCGACGGCGATCACCTCGTCGTGTAACAGTCCCCGGACCTCGCCGGCGAGCTCGTCGTCGGTCACGAGACAGGGAAACCGGCCGGTGGTGTCCTCGAGCTCGACCAGCCAGTTGCCGTTGCTCGTCGACCGAATGTCGGCGACCATCCCGATCAGCCCGGCGTCGCCCCCGCCAGACATCTCCCTGATCGTCTCGGCCGGGCGGTGGGTGACTCGTCCCCGGAGGTGATCGGCCAGCCGCTCGTAGCGATCCCTGAACACCGCGAGAAAGTCCTCGTACTTCCCGGTCCCGGTGCTCTGAAACTCCCCCGAGACGGTCATCCGCTCGCCGGTAGGTTCCAAACCGGTCGCCCCATCCGACGATCGATCGCCGGCCCGTGGGCCTGCTCGGGACTGGGGTGACCCCACCGTTTCGTCTGGAGATCGACCGGTCGCGTCTTCCGAATCCGAGGTGGAACTTCCAGGTGAAACGGAGGGGTTCGCTGTCGACGAGCCGATCGACGCGGCGGAGGGACCAAGCACCGCGTCGACGTGATCGGCGGAGAGGACCAGCACGTCTTCCGGTGCGGCCTCAGCGACCCGGTCGATCGCGGCGGCGGTGTTCTCGGCGCCGGCGAGGAGCGTCACGGCCTCGCGGTCGGCGTTGTAGCCGCGCTCGGCGAGGGCGCGGACGACCCGGGCGTGTGAGTCTCGGGGCACACTCGGGCAACGAGCGAGGGTGAGATAAGCACCGCGACCGACGGCGAGGTCAGAAGATTGAAACGCGAACCCGAAAAAAAAGAGACGATGACAGGCCCGGGCGAGGACTCCGAGCCGACCGGAACGGACTCCTCGGAGAACCGGAGCGACCGGAGGGGGCGAGCGGACCCGACACGACCGAAAAGTAGTGCGGACGAACACCCGGGCGACGATGGCGGTCGCGTGCGCGCGCAAAGTCGGAAACGGCCTGAGCGCGAGGGAGACGAAGCAGATACCGACGGAGACAGCTGGCTCCTGTTCGGGCGGGACCTACTCGCCAGTATCGCCATCGTCTTGCTGTTCGGCGGGTACCTGTTTGCGATCAGCGGCGTCTGGCCGCCGATGGTGGCCGTCGAGAGCGGCAGCATGGAGCCGAACTTGGAGCGAACGGACCTGGTGTTCGTGATGGACACCGACCGGTTCCAGCCGGAGGGGGCCGTCGCGGACACCGGCGTCGTCGTCGCCCGCGACGGGGCCCAGACCGAGTACAGGCAGTTCGGCAACCCGGGAGACGTGATCGTCTTCGAACCCGACGGGAACGGCAACCAGACCCCGATCATCCACCGGGCGATGTTTTGGGTCGAAGAGGGTGAAAGGTGGGTCGACCGGGCCGACGACCGATTCCTCGGGGGCGCCGACTCCTGTGCGGCGATCGCGGGCTGTCCGGCCCCCCACGACGGATTCATTACGAAAGGCGACGACAACCGCGCGTACGACCAGGCCGGGGTGGGGCGGGTGAGCCAGCCCGTCCGCCCGGAATGGGTGATCGGGACGGCGGAACTCCGGCTGCCGGGAGCGGGCTGGGTACGACTGCAGTTCGGGTGACGGGTTAGCCGTCGAAGCGGGTCTGGACGCCGGATTGGATCTCGCCGGCGTCGCCAAGCCGGGAGTCAGAGAGTACGACCGCCTCAGTCTCGTCGACGGGCACCGAGAGACTGATCTCTTTGGTGCGTCCGTACCGGCCCTTCGAGACGACGATCGCGTTGACGATCCCCAGCATGTCGAGTTCACTGATCAGATCGGTGACTCGCCGCTGTGTGAGCGCGTCTGTGTCGATGTCTTCACAGAGCCGCTTGTAGACGTTGTACACCTCGCCGGTGTTGATCGCGGGGACATCCTCCTTCTCAAGGGTGATGATCGCAAACAGGACGATCTTCGACTGCTGGGGAAGCGTCCGGACCACCTCGACGACCCGGTCGAGCTCGATTTTCTCCTGTGCCTGCCGGACGTGTCGTTCCTCGACTCGATCGGTGGTGTCGCGTTCCGCGAGCTCGCCGGCGGTCCGGAGTAGATCGAGCGCCCGCCGGGCGTCACCGTGCTCCTGGGCGGCGAAGGCCGCACACAGCGGGATCACGTCATCGGTCAGGGCCTCGTCGACGAAGGCCGCGCCGGCCCGGTACTGAAGGATATCCTGTAACTGGGTCGCGTCGTAGGGCGGGAAGACGATCTCTTCCTCACCCAGGCTGGATTTGACCCGCGGATCCAGGAAGTCGGTGAACTTCAGGTCGTTCGAGATCCCGATAATAGAGATCCGGGTACGCTCGAGTTCGGAGTTCATCCGCGAGAGGTTATACAGCGTGTCGTCGCCGGATTTCTCGACGAGCTTGTCGATCTCGTCGAGCATGATCACGACCACCCGCTCGCGGTAATCGACCGCCTCGAAAAAGGAGTTGTACACCCGATCGGTCGGCCACCCGGTCATCGGCACCTCCTCGAACCGCTCGCGGTCGGCCTCGAGCTCGTCGAGACGGGCCTCGAGTTCGGCCGGCGAGTCGTGATCGGTCTCGGTCAGGGCCGACGGGTCCGTCTCGACCCGGTCTCGGAGCTCCGTGAGTTCCGTGAGCTCTTCGTCGACAACCGCCCGATTTTTTTCGACGAACTCGTTTGCGAGCTGTGCGAGCACACGGTACTGGGTGGCGGTGACCTCGCAGTTGATGTACTCGACCTCGCAGGGAACGGCGTACTTCTCCGAGGTCGTCTCGAGCTCGTCGCTGACGAACTTCGCGCTGGCTGTCTTACCGGTCCCGGTCTTGCCGTAAATCAGGATGTTCGAAGGGGTATCCCCGCGCAGCGCCGAGACCAGGATCGTCGCCATGTTGTTGATCTGTTCCTCCCGGTGAGGGAGTTTCCGCGGGGTGTAGGACGGACGTAACACCTCCTTGTCCTCGAAGATCGGATCGCCGCTGAGAAGATCATCGAACAGTCCCTGTGAGCCCGACTCCTCGAGCAGCGACTCTCTGGGCCCCGAATCCGATTCGGAAGTTCCCCCCAGCGAGGGACTGGTCTCCGAGTCCGTCTTCGCCGGGGTCGTTTTCGCGTCTTCCGCCGGTTCCCCGGATGTCTCGGAAAAGTCGGTCAGCGATGGCGAAGATTCTTCGGAAGTCTCCGTCAGTTTCGCCCCGTCTGTCTGTTCGTCCGAACCCCGGTGATCGTCGTCCTCGGTCATTCACATGCCCCTTGTTTCGGTTGGAGATTTCTCGTGCGTTCCGGAGAGAGCCGCTCACGGCCGTGTATATGGGACATACGACGGCTCGTCTCGCAGATCGCGTCCACTTGAACCAAAAGAAGCGCCTTGCGACAGCATATTAATAGTTCCGGTCCACCACCCGGATCTCACGGCCGACCTCGACCAGCCACGGGCACGGATCCTGACACCCCCCACACCCCCTCGTTTCGAGTGGAACGCTCCACAAGGGTGGGGGGTGTCTCTCGGCGAGCATCTAGACAAAGAAAGTCTTATTACTACACCGTGTTCACCATACCCGCAATGATGCTTTACGAAACTGTTTCTATCCATTTTCTAAAACATCTAGACTAGTGATAAGACCGCCGAAACGAAGATGAGACCGCGATAGATAACGGGAGCGTGGAAACAGTAGCCTCTCATAGCGTCTCGTGGATACTCTCCCGACTCACGGGTCTCAGATGGTCACCGTCCTCTGTGGTGGTTTCCACTCGAAACGAGGGGGTGGGGGGTCTCCCGGGTATGCTGTCGGGTATCGTATAAATTTGTTTATATGTGTCTGACGTACAACTAAGTAAGTCAGGGCTGGTTGTTGAGATAACGCCCCTACCGGGGCCGGGAGGATCCAGGATGGGACTACTCACGAGCCTCAGATCGAGCATATCACGCGCGGTTTCGACGATGCTGTCCGCAGAGGAGCCAAAGCGGATCGGCATCTACGGGCCGCCGAACGCTGGGAAAACGACCCTTGCGAACCGAATCGTTCGCGATTGGACCGAGCACGGCGACGCGGTCGGTCCGGAGAGTCACATTCCCCACGAGACCCGCCGCGCCCGCCGGAAGGAAGATGTTCGGATCGAGCGCGACGGCAGAGCGGTCACGATCGATATCGTCGACACGCCTGGGGTCGCGACCAAGGTCGATTACACCGAGTTTCTCGACCACGACATGGACGAAGACGACGCCGTCCGGCGGTCCCGTGAGGCCACCGAGGGAGTCGCCGAGGCCATGCACTGGCTCCGAGAGGATGTCGACGGCGTGATCTACGTCCTGGACGCGACTGAGGACCCGTTCACGCAGGTGAACACGATGCTCGTCGGGATCATCGAGAGTCAGGACCTGCCGGCGCTGATCCTCGCGAACAAGATTGACCTCGCCGAGGCAAACCCCGACCGGATTCGCAACGCCTTCCCCCAACACGAGACCGTCCCGGTCTCGGCACTCGAGGGTGACAACATCGACGATGTCTACGACAAGGTCGCGGAGTACTTCGGGTAACCCATGCCGGAAGCAAAACGACGAGACGGCGTTCGGGTCGATCTCATCAGCGCACAGCGGATGGAGGACCTCGCGAGCATGGAGAAGATCCGGATGATCTTAGACGGCGTCCGGGACGGGAACATCGTCATCTTAGAGGAGGGGCTCACCCCCGACGAGGAGTCCCGGCTGATCGAGGTGACAATGAACGAGATCACGCCCGACGGGTTCAACGGGATCGAGATTGAGACCTACCCCCGCGAGCAGGCCGGCGGCTCGGGCTTTCTTGGCCGGCTCATGGGCAGCGAGGATCCGAACAAGCTGACCGTGGTCGGGCCGGCAAACCAGATCGAGACCCTGCACAAAGACGCCGAGCTGATCCAGACGCTGGTCTCGCGGAACTAACCGAACCGATGCCCCACCGCTGTACAGACTGTGGCCGGCGTTTCGAGGACGGCTCAACGGAGATGCTCTCGGGGTGTCCGAACTGCGGCGGTACGACCTTCCAGTTCTATCCGGCGGGCACCGACCCCGAGCCGACGGACGCAGAGCCGCCCGACCCGCCCGATCCGCCGGGCTCGTCGGTCGCCCGGACGGTCGGCTCCGCCGCGACGACGGTCCGGGACCTGGTCGGCGACTCGGATCCCGAACCGCCGGAGCCACCGCGGGACGGCGACTCCTCGCCGGACGCCCCCGGATCCGAGTCCGAACCGGCGGCGCCTTCCGCGGACGGCTCGGCGACCGACCGCCCGCCCGAGGACAGCGCACAGGCGAGCGCCAGGAGCGAACCCATCGAGGATCTCCCGCCGGCCCCGGAGCGTTCGGACGACACGCACCGGTTCGACCCGCCCGAGACAGGCTCGGAATCCGACGAGTCGACAGCCGTCGACGATCGCCCGGACCTCTCGGAGCTCCGCGAGGAGCTCAACGACCAGTTCGAGTCGATCAAGGTGTTACAGCCTGGCCGGTACGAGCTCAATCTGATGGAGCTGTACGACCGCGAGGAGTACATCATCGCGTTACAGGAAGACGGGAAATACACCATCCAGCTCCCCGAGCAGTGGAACTCCGATCTCGAGTAAACTCGGGCGTCGGGCTCTCAGGTCCGCCTCACCCGCCAGGTCGTCCCGCCGGTGTAGGCCCACCGCTCGATCTCCGGATCGGCGGGGCAGTCCGCGAGCGTTCGCATGAACTGTCCGACCTGCTTCGCAGAGAGCTCGGCCTCGACGGCGGCCGCAATCTCCCGACTCTTCAGGTACAGCTCCCCGCGCCGCTCGACCCGGTCGATGAGGTACTCGCGGACGAGCCCGATCTTGCGCTCGGTCTCGGCCTCGAAGTCGTCGGCGGCACTCATCGGGCCCCCGGAACGTGCTCGTGTCCGACCGCGAGACACGCGGCGTGGACGAGTCCGACGCCGATTCCCGCGAGCTGTGCCGCTCCGCTCCCGGCGTACAGCAGGGGCAGGTAGACGGCCGGCAGGCCGACCGATCCCCAAAACGCCGCCCGCGGTGTCCCGGCGATCGGATCGAGCCGTCCCCGATCGAGGATTGTCCGTGCACCGTTCATGTCCGAGTCCAGAGGCTCCGAACAAAAAGCTCCGACTCAGAGTCAAAGACCCGTTTGAACCGACGGGTCCGGCCGGCACCGTCCCGGCTCAAACGACCGTTTGAGTCGCCGCTGTGTACTTTCTTCCTCCACACGTACGAGCGGATGCGTCGGCCCGTCGGCTCTCCCCTCTCCCCTCGATCGGGTCGACGTCTCCCCCGCTGGCTCTCTCCGACCGTTCGTCCGTTTTTTATCCTCGACGGAGCCCGCTCGACAATCTCGCCGGACCGACCTTGAGAGCGCCGAGCATTGTCGGTTCGACTCGTCGCTCCAACCCATTAAGGAATATTATCATTATTATTCATAGCGTTTTAGGGTACTCGGGTGCTCCGGACGGTCGCGCATGACAGACAACACGGGCGAGGACGCGGTCGCATCGCGAGTCCGGGACACAAAACCGTTCGTCCGGGAGCTCGACAACCCCGCAGCCGAGCAGCTCCGGTCGCTGCTCGACGAGCAGGAGTACGTGTTCGCTCCGGGACTGTACCACGCCCTCGACGCCCGGCTCGCGGAGATGGCGGGACTCAACGCGGTGTACATGTCCGGGTACTCGACGGTTCTAGGTCAGTTCGGCTACCCCGACCTCGAGATGGTCGACATGGGCGAGATGGTCGAGAACGCAAAGCGGATCGTCGAGGCGACGGAGCTGCCGGTCGTCGCCGACGCGGACACGGGCTATGGCGGTGTTCACAACGTCCGCCGGGCCGTCCGAGAGTACGAGAAAGCCGGGGTCGCGGCGATCCACATCGAGGATCAGACCACCCCCAAGCGGTGTGGACACATCGCGGGCAAGCAGATCGTCTCCCGGGAGGACGCCGAGGCGCGGTTCCGGGCGGCCGTCGACGCGAAGCAGGCAGAAGAGACGGTCATCATCGCCCGGACCGACGCCTACGGCTCCGCGAACGGCGACTGGGAGGAACACCTCGCCCGGGGCCGGCTGTACGCCGACTGCGGCGTCGATCTGGTATGGCCGGAGATGCCCGATCCCTCCCGGGAGGACGCGGTTCGGTACGCCGAACGGCTCCACGAAACTCACCCTGAGGTTCGGCTCGCATTTAATTACTCCTCGTCGTTTGCCTGGAGCGAGGAGGAGGATCCGCTCACCTTCGCCGAGCTCGGCGATCTCGGCTACGAGTACATTTTCATCACGCTGTACGCGCTGCACTCGGGGGCCCACGCCGTCTACGAGGACATGTCCGCGATCGCCGAGGGCGCAGAGCAGGCCCAGTTCGACCTCGAAGAGCGGTACCTGGACCACGAGACCGAGAGCCACCACGAGCTGTCCTTTGTTCCGCAGTTCCAGCAGACAGAGGCCGCGTTTGATCCCGACGCGCGGCGCCGCCAGGAGGAATCGGACGGGTTCACCGAGGACGACCAGACGGTAATCACGAGCGAGGACGATTGATGGAGCCGGGTCTCGTCGGGCAACGGCCGACTCGGCCGCGCCGAATCGTCCCAGCTAGCCGACGGTCTTTAGTCTCAACCCCGGCAACAACTCTCTCATGACACGCCGACACGACCGGACGTTCGTTCGGACCTTCTTCACCTCGCCAACGGCCGTCGAGGGAGAGGACTCGGCGAAGATGCTCAGGCGGGCGGCACAGCTGCGCGGGATGGAGGCGCCGGATGTCTGGGTCCCGGACAACGAGGACGCGACTGCGCCGGGAATGCGTGAGGAGGGAATCGCGAACATCATCGATGTCGTCGCCGCCCACGGTGCCGACGTGCCGGCCGAGATCCACCCGCGGGTGGTCTGGCACCGCGACGATCCGGCCACCCGGGCAGAGGGATTCGAGCAGATCCGCCGGGTCGCGGAAAGCGAGGCGGCCCCGTACATCGACGGGTTTGTCATCCCCGAGGTCGGCGGGCTCGACGACTGGAAGAAGGCAGACGAGCTCATGACGCTGGCCGAGAGCGAGGCCGGACTCCCCACGGGAACGTTCGCGATGTCGGTGATCGTCGAGAGCGCGACCGCCGAGCTCGCCCTGGCCGAGCTCAGGGAGGCGATTCACCAGCCCTCGAACGCCCTCGAGCGGCTGTTCTTGCTCGTCGACGGCGAGGTCGATTACACGAAAGACCTGCGCGCGATCACGCCGACGGGGGCGCTTCCGGACTGGCCCGAGCTGCGGCACAACACCTCCCGTGGGGCGAGCGCCGCCGATCTAATCGCCGTCGACGGCCCCTACGACGACATCCGGGATCTCGAGGGCTACCGCGAGCGGATGGTCGACAACCGTGCCCGCGGCCAGCTCGGGATCTGGGCGCTCACGCCCGACCAGGTGGTCACGGCAAACGAGGCACCGCTGCCGCCGGCGCGCGGCGAGTGGCTGCTGGCGGTCGACGGCGAACAGGTACCGTTGAGTCCCGCCGACGACGGCGAGCGGTTCGTCTACGAGGGCGAGCGTGTCTCGGTCGCCGACGCCGAGGACGGCTACCGGCTCCGGATCGACGGCCAGACCCGCCGGGTCGACGCGACGGAGCTCCGGGAGGCAATCGCCGACCGGGCTGCCTACGTCCCGAGCCTGGCTGATATCGTCGACTCGATGGAGGAGTTCGAGGCCGCCAAGGCGGCCGGCCGGGGAGCGATCTCGATGGAGCGGGCGACCGTCGTCGAGATCGACGGCATGACCGTCGAGATCAGCAGGGATCGGATGTGGGACGAGGCGACCTACCAAGCAGCGACGACGCCGATCGATCTGTTCCAAGACGTCTACGAGCACCGGCCCGACCAGCACAAGGCTCTCGAAGAGCGGTACGGCGCCGAGGTCGTCGAGCGGGCCACGCAGGTCGGGTAGCCGGTCACCCACAGCGTTTTGTCGCCGTTGTCGCTACAGCCTCTATGGAGATCGACGAGCCCGTGGCACGGGCAATCGGACGGGGGCTGGCTGACGACGCCGGCTGGGAGCTGCTCTCGGAGCTGACGGCTCTGCCAGAACGCTTCGGCGGTCATCCGGGTGAACGCCGGGCGGCCGACCGGGTGGGTGCGGCCCTCGAGGCCGCCGGGCTCGCCCCCGAGTTCCAGGAGTTCGAACTTACCCGCTGGGAGCGCGGCGAGACGACGCTCCGGGCCGGCGAGACGACCCACGAGGCCGTCGCGCTGCCGTACTCACCGGCGGCCGAGGTCGCAGGCCCGATCGTCGATGTCGGTCACGGCAGCCCCGCGGAGATCGAGGCCGCCGACCCGGCGGGTGCGATCGCGCTCACTACAACCGCGCCGCCGTCGACGGGCAGACACCCCCACCGCATGGAGACGGTCGGTCACGCGGCCGAGGCCGGCGCGGCCGGACTCCTGTTTGCAAACCACCACCCCGGCCAGCTCCCTCCGACGGGAACGGTCCGGCCGGAGACGCCGGTCCCGTGTGCCGGCGTCTCGAAGGAAACCGGCGACCGGCTCCGCGACGGCGCCCGGCGGGCCGAGCTTGCGATCGCGGCCGAGACCGCGCCGGCGACCAGCCAGAACGTCCTCGCGGCGGTCGGGCCCGAGACCGACGAGGAGCTGCTCGTGCTCGCACACTACGACGCCCACGACGTCGGCGAGGGTGCCCTGGACAACGGTGCGGGGGTCGCGGTGCTCGTCGGCGCCGTCCGGATCCTCGCCGAGCTGTCGCTCGACCGTCGGGTCCGGGTGGCCGCGGTCGGCTGTGAGGAAATCGGGCTGCTCGGAAGCGAGACCCTCGCCGAGACACGCTCGTCTGGGCCCAGTGCCGTGGTGAACCTCGACGGCGCCGGCCGATTTCGAGACATTCGCGCGCTCACTCACGGCTGTCCGGCCCTCGCCGAGCCGGTCGAGTCGGTCGCCGACGAGCTCGGCCACCCCGTCGGGGTGCAGTCCCGACCGCACGCCTACAGCGACCACTGGCCGTTCCTCCGGGCCGGGGTTCCGTCCCTGCAGCTCCACAGCCGTCGCCCGGACGAGCCCGGGCCCTGGGAGCGGGGCTACACCCACACCCGCGCGGACACCCGCGACAAGGTCGACCGCCGCGATCTCCGAACCCACGCGATCGCGGCCGCCCTGATCGTCCGCGAGCTGGCCGCCGACCCGCCCGAGGCCCTCGCCCCGGCGACTGTCCGAGACCGACTCCAGGCGGCCGGCGCCGAACCGGGGATGCGCGCCGCCGGCTCCTGGCCCACGGCGTGGGACTAATCGTCCCCAACGATTATTACCTCGGCCGTTCGTGTCTTACATGAACGATCATTAATAATGACGCAACACGATCGCTTCACCGACGGCGAGAATACGGGCGCACCGCTGGTCCCTGAGCTGAGTCCGGACTCGGCCGAGGGACACGAAGAGACCGTCCTGAGCCACCGCCTGCCCGATCAGCCTTCGTAGGGCGTCTCGGTAACTTCCCGGATCCGGGCCGCGGTCACCTCGCCGACCCCTTCGACGGCTAACAGCTCCTCCTCGGAGGCGGTCATGACTGCTTCGACGCTGCCGAGCGCCTCGAGCAGCGACCGTGCGGTGACCGGGCCGACCTCCGCGATAGCGGCGACGACGTACTCCTGTTGTTCGGGGAGCGTGCGGGACTGTTTCTCGCCGTGGACACTCACCTCGCGGCGCTCGTCGGTCTGCTCTCGGCTCGCGATCACCTCGAGTAAGTCCGCGGTCTCCTCGGCGTTCCGGGTCCGGGTGACGCTCACCCCGAAATCGACCGTCAGCGACGCGAGCGCCCCGTGGATCGCCTTGGGGTGGACGTTTCGCCGCCCGTACAGCCCCTCGCCCTCGATGACGACCACCGGCCGCGCGTAGTGGCGGGCCGCGTCTCCGACCTGCTCGAACAGCGACCGATCCCCGCCGGTCAGCGTCGCCAGGAAGTCCTCGACGGTCTTGCGCTCGACGACCACCCGGTCGGAGAGCACGTAATCCCCGACCGCGAGCGTCTCCAGGCGCGTCTCGATGCCCGACCGCGTCGAGAGGTCCCGCGCGATCGTCGCCTCAAGCTCGCGCTGGTCGATCACGATCTCGGTCGCCGTGCCGTCCTCGGCCGGCTCGGCGAGCGTCGGCTCTGCCGGCTCGGCGGAACCGGTAGACTCTGACGAGTCCTCCTCGTCGGCGAAGGCGTCGAGTCCCGCCTGTCCCGACTCGTCTGATTCGGTTTCTGCCGTCTCGCCGGCCGTCGCTCCCGACTGCTCGCTCGCCGCGTCGCCCCCGGGCTCGGACTCGACCTGTGTCTCTGAGTCCGCCGACTCGGCGCCTGCCTCGGGAACGTCTGCCGACTCGGCTTCGGTGCCAAGCGTTGCCTGCGCGAGCTCGGCCTCGATATCGCCGGCGGCGCCTTTCAGCGCGCGCAGCTCCGATTCCATCTCCTGTTCGTCCTGGCGGGCCTTCCAGAAGTAGGCCTCGTCGCGGGTGTCCTCGGCCAGCAACACCGCGACTTTCCCTTCGGCCTGTCGGCCGGTTCGGCCCTTGCGCTGGATCGAGCGAATCGCCGTCGGCACCGGCTCGTAAAAGAGCACGAGATCCACCTCGGGAACGTCTAGTCCCTCCTCCGCGACCGAGGTCGAGACGAGCACCTCGAACTCGCCCTCGCGGAACCGATCGAGAGTCTCCTGCTGTTCGGTCTGGGTCATTCCCTCGCTGCCCTCGGTGTCGGACTGGCCGACGAACCGCTCGGCGCTGAAGTGCTCGCCCAGAAACGCCGTCAGGGTCTCGGCGGTGTCTCTGGACTCGGTGAACACGATCGCACGCTCGCCGCCCTCGATGCCGAGTGTCTCGGCGAGTAACATCCGTGCCCGGCGGTACTTCGGGTGGAGCCCGTCGTAGTTCTCTGCCTTGCGGACCGCCGCGGCGACCTTTTGATCCGAGATCATCCGCTGGTCGGCCTTCGAGGCCCCGGAGGAGCGGGCGGCCTCGCGCTGGCGGTCCATGTACTGCTCGAAGGCCTCGACGCTCTGGGTCTCGACGTAAACCAGCGCGGTCCGGAGCTTCCGGATCTCGGCGAGCAGGCTCATCCCCTGGTAACCGGCGCTGTCGTCGTCGTCCATCAACTGCTGGACGCGGCGCTGGATCTGCGTGAGGTCTCGCTCCGAGAGGTCCGGACTGGTCTTTTTCGTCACGTCGAGCTCGGCGAGACTCCCGAGCCGGTCCCGGATCACCGCCCGTAACTCATCGCGAATCGCCTCGACGGAGTCGGGTAGCTCGACGCGTTTCCACTCGACGGTCGTCTCGTGGGTGTACTCGGCGACGTCGGCGTCCTCCTCGGTCATCACCTCGACGTTGTCGATCCCGAGGTTCTGACAGACCTCGAGAATTGCCGCCTCGTCCTCGCCCGGCGAGGCGCTCAACCCCGTCACGAGCGGCCGCTCGGCGTCCTCGTGGTACCGGTCGGCGATGTAGGTGTAGGCGTAGGCGCCGGTCGCGCGGTGACACTCGTCGAACGTGCAGTGGACGACATCGGCCAGCGAGATCCGGTTCCCGACGAGGTCGTTCTCGACGACCTGGGGGGTCGCGATGACGACACGAGCTTCCTCCCAGAGCTCCCCTCGGTCGGCTGGCGACACCTCGCCGGTGAACACCACCACCTCCTCGTCGGGAATCGTCAGGGCCTCGCGATAGAACTGTGCGTGCTGGGTGACAAGCGGCTTCGTTGGTGCGAGCAACAGCACTCGCGTCTCCGGGCCACACTCCTCGAGTCGCCGCGCGGTCACCAACAGCGAGACCGCTGTCTTGCCTAGCCCCGTCGGCAGCGAGACCAGGCTGTGCTCGCCCAGAGCGGCCTCGGCCAGTCGGAGCTGGTAGTCCCGTCGCTCTATGGCGTCGGTCACGACCAGCGGCCACTCGACGGTCGCTGCCATCAAGCCTGATTGTGCCCGCCGGCGGTTAAGCGTTCGCCGACCGCGGTGAAACTGCTCGCAGTCGGACGACGAAACCCATTTCACGCCTTCTCTCGATGTCTCGACGTGTTCCCCGCAGGAGCGTGCTCCGAGCCGTGAGCGAGACGACAGACCAGGAGTACGACCGCGACGCCGAGTCCGAGGTCTCCGATTCGACCGGCCCGCTCGGGTTCGACCGGTCCAGGCTGATCGGGTTCGCCGGCCTCGTGGCCCTCTGGCTCGTGACGATCCTCGGCGGGATGGCCCTTACCGACGAGGTGGCCGACGCCGGCGCCGTGCTCTTCGAAGACCCGGACGAGGTCGGCAACGTCGGGATCTTCGGGGTGTACGTGCTCGTTGCCACCGGAGTCATGCTGCTCGGGTTCCGGTACGCGAAACTCGTGCATCTGCGGGTGGTCGGCGCGGCCGTCTTCGGGCTGTTCGCCGGGACCTTCGTCGCGATCGCGACCGGCGTCGGCACAGTCGCCGGCGGCGGCGCGCTGACCGGGCTCCCCACAAGTCCCGTTCCGATCGCCGTCGGGCTCGTCGTGGCAGCCGTCCTGTTTGTCTACCCCGAGTGGTACGTCGTCGATCTCGTCGCCGTGGCGCTGGGCGCGGTCATCATTCCGATGCTCGGCCTGGGATTCGGTCCGCTCCCGATCGTCGTGTTGCTCGTCGTCTGGGCGGCCTACGACGCCTACTCGGTGTATGTCTCCGGGCACATGAAAGAGCTCGCGACCGGCGCGGGCGATCTCAAGCTCCCGATCCTGTATGTCGTTCCACACTCGCCGTCGTACTCGCTGGTCGGCGACGGCCTCGAACTCGGCCTTGACGAGGACGACCCCGAGGAGTCCGGAGAGTCCGCCACGGAGCGATCGGCAGACTCGCCGCCGGATCGGCCGGCCGAAGACTCGGAGGCGAGCGCCGAGGCGGGCCCGGGCGTCCAGCTGCTCGGGCTCGGCGACGCGATCATTCCGGGGATGCTCGCGGTCAGTGCCGGCACGTTTCTCGACGCTCCGGCGGTCGTGCCCGCCCTGAACGCAAACCTCCCCGCCCTCGGCGCGATCGCCGGCGGATTCCTCGGCATGGGGGCGTTGCTCGTGCTCTTGCACCGCGTCGAGGGCGCTCACGCCGGGCTCCCGCCGCTCAACGCTGGCGTCTTGCTCGGCTATCTCGCCGGCGCGGTCGCTGCCGGCGTTCCGGTCACGACCGCACTCGGGCTTTGATCACCGGCGGGCTCGGCGACCGCTTCGACTGTCTCCCCGGCGTGGCGGTTCCGGTGGTTCTCGAATCGAGCGTGTCTCGACCGGCACTCAGCCGCGCCACTCTAACACCGTTGCCGACCACGTGTAGCCGGTTCCGGCGGCAAGAAAGACGACGAGATCGCCCGGCTCGATCCGGCCGTCCTCGAGACCCTCCTGTACCGCCAGTAGCTGATCGGCACTCTGGACGTGCCCGTACTCTTCGAGGTAGTATCCGTCGGTCGCCGGGTCAACCCCGAGTTCCTCGAGCAGCCGCTCGTGGAAGGATCGTTTCATGTGCGTGACGGCTATAAAGTCGATCGTAGAGCGGTCGTATCCCGACCGCTCGAGCGCCCGATCGGCCACTTCGAGGTAGTTCGGGAGACTGACCGGCCCGAGTCGCTCTTTCATTCCCTCGGGATCAGGCACGTCGAGGCTGTGCCGGCCGGCCGCGACCGTCTCGGCGGAGGGTGGATTCCGCGATCCGCCCGCGGGGACGATCACGTCCTCTGAAAAGGAGCCGTCGGTGACGGCGTGACTCGCCCGCACCACGGCCCGTGGCTCGTCGGGATCGGCTTCAAGAACGGCGGCGGTCGCGCCGCTCCCGAAATTGAATGCAAAGGAGGCGTCCTCGTTCCCGTAATCGATCAGGTCTTCCTCGCGGCTGGCGCCGATCAACAGTGCCGTCTCGGGGCTATCGGCCCGGAGCTGTGCGGTTGCCTCACGCAGTGCGATCGGTGCCCCCGCACACAGCGCGTAACTCTCCGTGGCGTAGGCGTTCTCGGCGCCCAGCCGCTCTGCGATGTTCGCCGCTGCCGACCAGACGACATAGTCTTTGTACTCACTGCCGTGATACACGACGAGATCGAGCGCCTCGGGATCGAGTCCGGCGTCGGCGAGGGCCCGCTCCCCGGCTCGAACGCCCATGTCGGTCACGTGGTCCTCGTCCGGCGGGCAGACGTGTTTCTCTACCAACCCCATCTTCTCGGTGACGACCCACTCCGGAATCCCGCTCTCGGCGGCGATCTCCCCGCCCGTGACGACGCGATCCGGAACGTATCGTCCGTGGCCGGTCAGGCCCACCTCGGTCATGGCCGACGTTTGAACGCCCCAACGTTGAACGTTCTCACTCGCCCCGACGCGGCGTCGCGACTCACAGCCTGACGAGATCAAAAAAAGTGTTGCGTGGCGGGCCTACCGGTTGGTCGGGTTGACGCGGCCGGTTTCTGCCGAGCCGTCGGTCTGTGCGTCGGTCTCGGCGGGTGTGCCGCCGGACTCCTCGCGGAGCCGCCCGACGACCAGGGCGGTGAACGCGCCGCCGACGAACGCGATCGCAAGCGCCGGCGCGGAGAGGACGGCGATAAACGCCGGTCCGATGGCGGCGTAGACCAGCACGCCGCCGACCGTGAACTGCTCGCGGTACGATATCGTGGTGTGGGGTGAGTCTCTCATTGAGTGTGGTGATCGCTGGGACAATTCGAAACGAGACACCCAGCTGTGACCGCTTTCTGGCGACCACAGTTACTGGCTGCCCTGCCGCGTAGAACGGACTGCCAGGACAGTCAGGAGCGCTGGAAAAGCTCCATACCAACTGTGTGCGTGTCGAATTGTTTAATTATTTCGAAATTGACCGGTCACTCGTCGCCAAACTCCTCGGCGACGACGGTCCGATCGATCTTCGAGACGCCGCTCGTGGGGATCTCCTCGACGACCCTGAGCGCCTTCGGGAGCTTGTACCGGGCGAGACGGCCGTCCGCGAACGACCGGAGCTCCTCGAGCGAGAGATCCGAATCTCCCTCGACGACGGCCTTTCCGACCTGTCCCCAGGTTTCGTCGGGGATCGGTGTCACGACGGCCTCCTCGACCGCCGGGTGATCGGTGATCACATCCTCGACCTCTGGCGGGTAGACGTTCTCTCCGCCGGAGACGAACATGTTCTTCTTACGGCCCTCGATTTTGAAGTAGCCGTCCTCGTCGACCCGTGCGAGATCGCCCGTCGAGACCCAGCCGTCGCCGAACGCGGCGGCAGTCTCGGTCTCGTTTCGCCAGTACCGGTCCCCGGCCGCGGGGCCGGCGAGTTCGAGTTCGCCGATCTCGCCCGGCGGGAGTTGCCGGCCGTCCTCGTCGACCACGCGAGCGTCGACGTACAGCCCCGGTCGACCGATCGTGTCGGTCTTTTCACGAGGGAACCCCTCGGGCATGGCGAAGTTGTTCGGTCCACATTCCGTCAGTCCGTACCCCTGAGAGATCTCGACCCCGCGATCGGCCCACGCGTCGATTGTTGCCTCACGGGCGGGTCCGCCCCCGCTTTTGACAAAGCGCAGCGAGGACAGATCGACCTCCGCCCACAGCTCGTGGTCGATCATGAATCGCAACACCGCTGGTACGGCGACCAGCACCGTCGCCGCCCGCTCGTCGATCAGCTCGAGTACCGTTCCGGGCTCGACCTCTCTGGTGGTGACGACGGTCCCCCCGAGCTGAAAGAGCGGGACGGTGAGGACGTTCCACCCCCCAGTGTGGAAGAACGGAAACACCATCGGCGTGGTGTCGTCCGGCCGGAGACCCCAGCTGAGGATCGTCGTGAAGGCGTTCCAGAGGATCCCACCGTGGGTCTGGACGACCTGTTTCGGGAGGCCGGTCGAGCCGCCGGTGTGCAAAAACAGGTGCGGATCGGATAGAGCCACCGGCTCCCGGTCGACGGGCTCGTCGTCGGCCGGCAGCTCGTAGGACTGCCAGCCGCTTTCGACGGACGCCCCCTCTGTAGAGATGGCAAGCGTAGGGACCCCCTCGAGTTCTGGCTGGTCGAGTCCCGGGGCGAGATCTGAGAGAAACGGCGTCTCCGCGACGACCAGCGCTGGATCGGTGTCCGCGAGTAGCGCTCCCAGCTCCGGCGGCGCGAGCCGGTGTGACAGCGGCGCCAGCACCGCGCCGAGCTTCGCGGTCGCGAAGTACAGATCGACGATCTCCGGTCGGTTGCGCGAGACGACCGCGACCCGGTCGCCCGCGCCGATCCCGTGAGCACGCAGCAACCGGGCGGTCCGATTTGCCCGCCGGTCAAGCTCGGCGTACGTGTACTCGGCTCCCGTGTCGGCGTCGACCAGTCCCACCCGATCGGGGGTCAGCGCCGCACGGCGCTCGCTGAGTCCTCCGACCCAGCCGTAGGGTCGATCGCTGTGCTCGTGGACGCGCATCGCCGGTCGTTGCCCGGGCAGTGATATAAACCAGACGAACCCGCCACACAGACGGCGTCCTGAAAGAGTTTAGTCAGTACAAATACCTAGAACAAACCCGGTAAATTTACCTTTGTGGCAGCGAACCATCGAGGTATGAATTCTGACCGCGTGTCTCGACGGACGATGCTCGGGTCGGTCGGCGCGGCCGGCGTCGCCGCGCTGGCCGGCTGTACCGGCAACGGCGACACCGGCAACGATGGAACGACGACCGGGTCGGCTGAGGGAACCCTCCGCATCGGCCTGCTTCAGGATTTCTCCGGAGTGCTTCCGGAGTACGGACAGCAGGGGACCGCGGGCTTTTACAGCGGTCTCGCGTACAAGGCAGACGACGATCCGCTACCGGCTGACGCCGTCGACGCCGGCGAGTACGAGTACTCAGTCGGTGACGTCGACTTCGAGATCGTCGCCCGCGATACCGGCTTCGCCGCGAGCGAGGCACAGCAACTCGCCGAGGAACTCGTCACGCAAGACGATGTCGACCTGCTCTACGGCGTTGGCAACTCCGGTGGCGCAACACGGGTCATCAACCAGGTCGTCGACCAGTCGAACACGCCCTTTATTATCGGTCCGGCGGCCTCGGCCGGAATCACCGCCGACGAGACGACCTGCCGGGAGAACGTCTTCCGGGCCAACGAGAACACCGCCATGGATGCCCGAAGCGGCGGCGTCTACATCGCCGAACAGACCGATGTCGACCAGATCGCGCTGTTCGGTGCCGACACCACGTTCGGGCAGTCCGTCGTCGACAACTACCGGACGGTCCTCGAGAACCGCGGGGTCGAGATTGTCACCGAGCGGGCCGTCCCCGAAGAGTTCTCCGAGTGGAGCGGACTGCTCGACGAGGCCGTCGACGCCGGAGCGGAGGCGATGGTCGGCGGGTTCACCGCTTCGGGACTGATCCCGTTCGGGACCGCGTTCCTCCAGGGAGAATACGACCTCCAGCTGTTCGGCGGGTTCGCATCGCGTGTCACGCTCACCGTCGTCGGCCAGACGCTCGCGGACGTGCTCGGCGAGGAGTTCACAAACGAGGGGCTCGATCAGGCCGACTTCGGCCCGTTCACGACGCGATACCACTGGAACCAGTACGACAACCCGATTAACGACTCGTTTATCGACACCCACACCGAGGCCTACGATGTCGTTCCGGACCTGTTCACCGGCGGCGCGTTCACCGCGGCCTCGGCGCTCGTCCAGGCGATCGAGGAGGAAGGCGAGGTCAGCCCCGACGCCGTCGTCTCGGGCATGCGCGGGATGACCGTCACCGACACGCCGAAAGGCGAGAACGCCTACACGTTCCAAGAGTACAACAACCAGGCCCGCTCGCAGATGACCGTCGCTCCGGTCGAGGTTGCCGACGACGAGCCGAACTGGCCGGCCCAGATCAAACCCGGCGACCCGATCGAGACTGTCTCTGCTGAGGAGGTAACCCGGCCCGCCGACGACATGACCTGCGACCTGTAGCCAGCCACCCCTCGCAGTTCCAGACGCTACTCTCAGGACCGAATGCTACGCACGACAAACCTCACGAAACGGTTCGGCGGGCTCACAGCCGTCCAGGCCGTCGACTTCGAGTTAGACGATCGGCTCACCTCGCTGATCGGCCCTAACGGCGCCGGCAAGACGCCGTTTTTCAACCTGCTGACCGGCGCGCTCGCCCCGACCGACGGGCGAATCGAGCTTAGAGCCGACGACGGGTGGCGAGATATCACCGACAGCGACACCGCCGAGACCGCACAGCTCGGCATTCACCGGTCGTACCAGATAACGAATATTTTTCCCGAGAGCACCGTCCTCGAGAACGTCCGGATCGCCGTCCAGGCACACGGCACCGACTCGATCCGGTTCTGGCGTAACGTCGGGGCCTTCGAGGACCACTACGAGCGCGCCAACGAGATCCTGGCGCGGGTCGGGCTCGCCGAGGCGGCCGACGAGCGAGCTGAGGCGCTCAGCCACGGCGAGAAACGCCAACTCGAGGTCGGGATCGCGCTAGCCGGTGACCCGGACGTGTTGCTGCTCGATGAGCCAAACGCTGGTGTCTCCTCGGACGCCGTCGGTCAGATCAAACGTATCATCGAGGATATCGCGGCCGATCACGCCGTCTTGCTCGTCGAGCACAACATGGACCTGGTGATGGATGTCTCCGACCGGGTGGTCGTGCTCAACCAGGGCGAGCTGATCGCCGACGGCCCCCCCGCTGAGATCCGCGGCGATCCGGCGGTCCAGGACGCGTACCTTGGCGGGTACGAGCCGGGCGATCTCGTTCGTGTGACGGAGGGCTCGGCGTGACGCTGCTGGAACTCGAAAACGTCCACGCCTACTACGGCGAGAGTCACATCTTGGAGGGCGTCGATCTCACCGTCGAGGAAGACGAGGTCGTCGCCCTACTCGGACGCAACGGCGTCGGTAAGACGACGACGCTCCGATCGATTCTCCAGCTCACGCCGCCCCGTGAGGGTTCGGTTCGGTTCCGCGGCGACGAGCTGGTCGGCCGCGACACCTACGAGGTGGCTGACGCCGGTATCGGCTGGATCCCGGAGGAGCGGCGCATCTTCGGACGGCTTACTGTCGAGGAGAACGTCCGTGCGGCGGTTCCAAGTCGAGGGCAGGTGCCGGCCGCCCTCGAGCGGGTCTACGATCGGTTTCCGATCCTCGGCGAGCGGGCCGGACAGCGCGCCGGGACCCTCTCGGGGGGCCAACAACAGATGCTCGCGATCGCTCGCGGGCTGGTCGGGGACAACGACCTCCTGCTGGTCGACGAACCGAGCGAGGGACTGGCCCCCCAGATCGTCACCGATGTCGGCCAAGCGCTGCTCGAGACCGCCCGGTCGATCCCCGTGTTGCTGGTCGAGCAGAAACTCGGGCTCGCTTTAGATCTCGCCGACCGGTTTTACGTGATGGACCAAGGACAGATCGTCGATCAGGGACGAACCGACGCGGTGTCGGTCGAGGACGAGCGACTCCGGAGGTACCTGTCTGCATGATCGACCTGCTGGGAGCGGGCCTGGGACAGCCGCTCGCGGTCGGCGAACTCGCCGACCTGCTGAGTTCGCCCTCGGAGCTGTCCCGTGTATTCATCGAGGGCCTGGCAAAAGCCAGCCTCTATCTGATGATCGCCAGCGGCCTGACGCTGATTTTCGGCCTGATGGACGTGCTCAACTTCGCTCACGGCGCGTTCACGATGTACGGCGCCTACATCGCCGGCGCCGCGGTGCTCGGCCTCGGCGTCGGCTCGCTCGGCGTCGGCGGCGCGGTCGGGGCCTTCCTGCTGGTGTTGGTCGCGGTCTTCCTGCTGCTCGCGGCCGCCGGAACGGTCTTCGAGCTGACGTTGATCCGCCGGCTGTACGAGTACCCCCCGATCTTCATGATCCTACTCACGTTCGGGGTGGCGATCACCTTAGAGGAGCTGATGCGGATAATCGTGGAGTTTCAGAACGTCAACAACGGCCAGTGGAACATCCGCTGGGCGACGCCCAGACAGACCACCGTCCCGGCGGTCTTCGACGAGACGATCCACCTCGGCCCGATCAGCTTCAGCGGCTTACACCCCTTCGAGATCGCCCTCGGTGCGGTCACCCTCATCGGCATCTGGGCGTTTCTGAACAAGACCCGCTACGGACTGTTCGTCCGGGCGGGCGTCGAGGACGAGGAGATGGCAAAGGCCCTCGGGATCGACATCAAGCGCACGTTCACCGTGGTGTTCGCGATCGGGTCCGGGCTGGCCGGAGCGGCCGGGGTGATGCTCATGTGGGACCCGCTCTGGCGCGTCGAGGTCCCGCTCGCGCTCGACGTGTTGTTACCGGCGTTCGTGATCGTGATCGTCGACGGGCTCGGCTCGTTCAAGGGCACCGCGGTTGCCTCGCTGCTGATCGGAATGATCGACGCGCTTGCCTCGTGGGCCTTCCAGGTCGGTGTCGTTGAGTTCACCGATATCGACCAGCTGATGATCTTCGCGATCCTAGTGGTGATGCTCATCATCCGCCCCCGCGGGCTGTTCGGCGTCGAAGGGCAGGGTGATCACGGATGAGCCCCGGTCCCGACGCGGCCGAGGCCGTCGAGACCGACCCGGACGCGACGAGCACGACCGCCGAGTCCTCTGGGCCGCTCCCGGCTTGGATCGGCCGGTACCTGCGCGATCACGTCGTCCACCTTGCGGTGGTGATCGTCTTTCTTCTCTACCCGTTCGTCTACGACGCGCTGTACGCCCAGTTCGGGCTCGTGGTCCAGTCGCTGTTGCCGACCCCACGGACGATGCTCACCGTCCTCATCTTCGGGCTGTTTGCGATCTCGTTTGATTTCATCAGTGGCTACACGGGCTATCTCTCCTTCGGCCACGCGGCGTTTTTCGGCATCGGCGCGTACGCGGTCGTGCTCGGATTCAACGGCCAGCTGCCGCTCGTGCCGGCCCAGCTCCCGTTCGTGCCGCTGCTCGTGGTGGGGGCGGTGCTCGCGACGCTGACGGCCGTCGCGATCGGACTCGTCGCCTTCCGACTGTCTGGGGTGTATTTCGCGATGATCACGCTCGGAGTCTCCGAGATCCTGTTCGTGGCCGCGAACAACTTCGACTTCCTCACGCCCGGGTCCGCTGACCCCAGCGAGGGGGTCGCCGCGGGCTCGGCGCTCGAGACCACCTTCGATCCGGTTCTCCGGGTCCCCTTCGTCGACGTGCTCGCGGATCTCGGCGTGCCCGCCGTGGGGGCACTCCAGGTCGAACTCGGAGCCTTCGGCGACCAGACGTTCCTCGGAGTCGATGTCGCCGGACTCCTGACCGAAACGAACCCCTCGGTGGTGACATCGTATCTCGCGATCGGGACGGTCGTACTCCTGTCGTATCTGGCCATGCAGCGGATCGTCCACTCCCCGTTCGGGCGGGTGATGATCGCGATCCGGGAGAACGAACAGCGTGCCCGCGCGATCGGCTACAACACCTTCCGGTACAAGCTCGCTGCGTTCGCGATCAGTGCGTTTTTCGGGGCGATCGCCGGCGGGTTGTTGGTCGGATACACCGGCTCGGTCGATCCGCAGAACAGCTTCTTTTTCCTGATCACCGGCTTTGCCCTGATCGCCGCGATCGTCGGTGGTCTGGGAACGCTCGCCGGACCGCTGTTTGGGTACGTATTTCTTGAGGGCATCGAGGAGTTACTCTCCCGTGAGGGCAACGGCGGTGGGCTCCAGCCGCTGCTCGAGCAGTCCCTCCCCGGCGGGGTCCTCGAGACCGAGATCGGTGGCCTGACGATAAACCAAGCACTCGACGCCTTCATGACCGGTCACGGGGAGTTTTACACCGGTATCGTCTTCGTGCTGTTCGTCCTCTTTGTCCCGATTGGGGTGCTCGGCACGCTCCGTGCCAGAATAAGCGAGCCCACGATCGCGGCGGCGGTCTCGGCGCGGCTCCGGAGTGACGACTGACGGCGCTCACCCCGACTGTGCGGTGAGAAACTCTCCCAGCAGCTCGTTGACCGCGTCGGCGTGCTCGATCATGAGCATGTGCGGTGCGCCCTCGAGCACCTCGAGGCGGGCGTTTGGCAACTTCTCCGCGACCAGCCGTCCGTTCTCGACGGGGAGCACCCGGTCTGCTCTACCGTGTACTACGAGCGTCGGCAGCTCGATGTCCCCGAGTCGGTCGCTCACGTCGAAGTTCAGCCCTGCCGCCCCCTGGGCTTCCCGCGCAAGCTCCCCGGCGTCCTGTTCGAGCCGCCAGTCGAGGATCTGTTCGATCGTCTCCGGGCTCGACTCGAAAAACTCCTCGGTCAGTGCCGGGCCCATCCGGTGACGGATCGTCTCGCGCTCGCCCGCGTCGGCCGGCGCCGCGTACATCTGCTCCCGTGTGTCCTCGGGAATCGGCACCGCTTGGTCGCCGCCGTGGGTCGTACACAGCAGTCCGAGCGACGCTGCGCGGTCGTACTTCAGGGCGTACTGCTGGGCGATCATCCCACCCATGCTCGCGCCGACGACGTGGGCCCGTTCGACACCGGCGTCTGCGAGCACCGCTTCGAGGTCGGCGGCCATGCCCTCGATCGAGTATCCCGCGAGCTTGAGCAACACCAGGCCCCGGAGCGACTCGGGCAATCGTCCCACGAGCGGCGAAAGCCCGACGTCCGACCGGCCCGTCCCGCGGTTGTCCGGAAACAGCAGGTCGTACTCCCCGGTGAAGGCCTCTCGCTGCCAGTGCCAGAGCCACCGACCGACGCCGAGCCCCTCGAGGAACACCACCGCCTCCTGCTCGCTGGGCTCGCGCTCGTAGTACAGTGACACGCCATCTCTCCTCGCAAACGGCATGATGTGGACGCCGCTCGGCGTCCTCTTAATTCTCCTGGAGACGGGCCCGCAGCCGAGGCCGTTGCCCGTTGGCGTAAGATCCGACCGCACGCGGAGAGTCGGCCGCGCCGGCGCGGACGTGCTCGGGCAGAGCTCCGGACGCTGGGTCCCCGACTCCCGCCGTCCGAGCCCCCGAGCCTGTCAGTCGGGCCCTTCTGCTCCCCTCGCGGTACCGGTCACACACGCTCGGCAGACGCTGGATCTACTGGATCCGCCGACTGCTACCGACCGCTCAGACTAGCTGTCCGGCCCGCATCGCGAGAGCGGCTCCTGGAGCGATGGTGAGGTTGTCGTCGACGACCCGATCCCCGACGGTGACGGTCACCCCGTCGGCGCCCGTCGCAGCGGCGGCGCCAGCGACCGCGACGACCGGCGGGACGAAGGCGACGGCGATCGCCGCACACGCGGTAAACATCACCGCGAGCGCTCGCGGCTGTTTTACTCGTCCCACGGCGTCGCCGCTCGCGATCCCGCTGATTGGGTCCCCGAACGCGAGCATCAACACGGCCGGGACGGCGATCGTCGGCGCGAACGCGACCGCGACGGCCGCACTCGAGACCAGGTACAGCGCGTAGCCGGCGACGATCTCCGCCTCGTACTCCCGGGTGAGATGCTCGTAGACGACCCACTCGAGCCCGACCGAGAGCCGCACGGCCTCGAGAACCGTGGCGACGGCGGCCGCGGCGATCAACAGCCCCGTCACCTGTGCCCACGTGGCGATGTTGGCGAGGTACAGCCCCGGGAACGCCGCCCCACTCGCGTGGACGAGCCGACGCCCGAACTCGTCGCCCGGCGGGGCCAGGCCGTCTCCGATACGGACGCCGAGCCCGTCCCCGTCGGCCATTACAGCTCCTCGAACGAGCGATCGCCGTCCCGAATCGAGCGGAGCGTCTCCGCGAGCCCGTCGGTCTGGATCCGGCGCTGTGCGGTTGTGTCCCGGTCGCGGACTGTCACCGTCTCCTCCTCGAGGCTCTCGTAGTCGACGGTCACGCAAAACGGCGTTCCGATCTCGTCCTGGCGACGGTACCGTCGCCCGATCGACCCCGAGTCGTCGTAGGCGACCGCAATTCCCGCCGCCCGCAGCCGCTCGGCTACCGTTCTGGCGCGCTCGGCGAGTCCGTCCCGGTCCATCAGCGGGAGCACGCCGACCGTCGTCGGCGCCACCGCCGGCGGGACTGCGAGGTACGCCCGCTTTTCCCCGTCGACGGTGTCCTCGTTGTACCCGTGGGCGAGCACGGTGTACACGAGCCGGTCGATCCCGAAGGACGGCTCGACGACGTGGGGTGTAATGTGCTCGCCGGACTCGGTGACCTCCTCGACGGCGAACCCGGTGTGCTCGACCGGCACCTCGTGGCGATCCCCGGCGGCCTCGACGACCACCCGCTCGCCCTCGAATGCGTCCGGATCGCGCTCGACGAGTTCCTCTAAGGCCGTCGCGATCGCGGCGGCGTCGCTCCCGAAGGCCGGCCCCAGCTCGCTCATGTCGGGATCGACGGTCGGGCGCTCGACGGTCACGGGCTCGTCGTACTGGCGAAAGACCGAGTACTCCTCGCCGGTTCCGGCGGCGTGTTTCTCCAGGTCGTAGCTCCCGCGGTAGGCGAAGCCGGTCAGCTCGATCCAGTCGTCCTCTACCTCGGCCTCGGCGTCCCAGCAGTCCGCGGCGTAGTGAGACAGCTCCTCAGAGTGGTGCTGGCGGTACCGGAACCGGTCCATGTCGACACCGATCTCGTCGTACCACCCAAGCGAGCGCCCCAGGTAGTAGGCCACCCACGGCTCGACGGCGCCCGCCTCGACGGCCGATCGAACCGTCAGGGACCGCACGTCGCCGCCGGTCCGTTGGGCGTCGGCGGTGTACAGCGGGAGCTCGATGTCCGCGACCCGCTCGAGGGGCGGCTCGTCGCGGTCCGGATCGAAGAAGTGCTCGAGCTCGGCCTGGACGAGCGCACGCAGGCGGAGCAGTCCCTTCCGGGGGCTGATCTCGTTGCGGTAGGCGTCGCCGATCTGTGCGACCCCGAAGGGCAGCTGGTTGCGGGCGTACTCGGCAAACTGCGGGAAATCGATGAAAATCCCCTGTGCGGTCTCGGGGCGGAGATAGCCCGGCGAGCCGCTCCCGGGCCCGATGTTCGTCTCGAACATCAGGTTGAAACTCTCGACGGGCCGGTCTGCCAGGGCGGTCCCACAGACCGGACAGCCAATCTCGCGGTCTGCGATCAGCTCCCCGATCCGCTCGGGAGACAGTGCCTCGGCCTCCTTGAGATCGGTTGCGTCCTCGACGAGGTGATCCGCGCGGTGACTCGCCCCGCATTCGGGACACTCGACGATCATGTCGTCGAAGGTCTCGAGGTGTCCCGAGGCCTCGAACACCGCTCCGGGCAGCACGTCCGGGGCGCTGATCTCCATGTGGCCCTCGCGGGTCACGAACAGCTCCCGCCAGGCAGCCTCGATGTTGTCCTTGAGCGCGGCCCCCTGTGGACCGTAGGTGTACAATCCGGCGACCCCGCCGTAGGGCTCGGCCGTCTGGCTGAAAAATCCCCGTCGCTTCGCAAGCTCCGCGATCGCCCCGTCGCTCATCGCACCGCCTCCAGTAGGTGCATATCCTGGACGATTCCCTCGAGGCGGTCACCGCCGACCATCGGCACCTGCTCGATGTCGTGTTCGATCAGCAGCTGGGCGGCCTCGCGGACGGTCCGGGTGGTGCCGACGGTCACGAGTTCCGGGGTCATCACGTCCTCGACCGGCGTCGCCGGAATCTCGACGTTCCGGGTCGGGAGGTAGCTGTTGCCGACCGCCTTGATTCCCTCCCAGGACCAGTCGCTGTCCTCGCCGGCGATCGACTCGCCGGTGTCCTCTTCGCCCTCGACTACGCGGGCAACGGCGATTATGTCTTCTTCGGTCAGCATACCAGTCGGGCGGGCCTGCTCGTCGAGCACCACCGCGTAGGGCACGCCCGCGAAGGACAGCTCCCGCTCCCCAACCGGGAGCGGTGTTCCGGCGTACACGCAGTTGACCTCTCGGCCGGCGACGGTCTCGACGGCCGCGTCGGCCCCGGTGGTGATCTCCCCGCGGGCGATCGCCCGGACCGCGTCGGTGACGGTGACGATCCCTTCGAGCCGATCGCCCTCGACGACCGGCAGGCGCCGCTCCCCGCCTGTGACCATCAGCTCGATCGCCTCGGCCAGCGAAGCCTCCTGCGAGATCGTCGCGACCGACTCGGCCAGCATCGCGAGCTGATCCTCGTTGGGGTGTTCGATCAGCTCGGTCCGGGAGACCAGTCCCCGGTAGACCGGGCCCTCGGCGGTTTCTTTGAGCACGGGGACCGAGGAGAACGGGCGCTCTTTGAGATACTCGAGGATGTCGTCTCTTGTCCCCGGTAGCTCGACGGTGACGACCTCTGCCCCGGAGGTCATGACGTCTTCGACGTTCATGATGGTCAATTTCTTCGGTCCGTCTACAAAGCTCTTACACTTACGTCTCAATCCGAAAGACCGGTTCCGAGACGGCCTCGCCGCGACAGGCCGGACACCGGCTCGGCCGGCTCGCGGGCTCGTCGAACCCATCGAACCCACACTCCCGACAGACCGGCGGCGCGACCAGCAGCTGTGCGTCTTCGGCGGCCACCGACCGAGCGACGTGTTCGACCGCCTCGACGGCCGCCGCGGGGGCGATCTCGAACTCTCGGGCGAGTTCGCTGGGCGACAGCGGCTCCTCGCGGAGTCGGTCGGCGATCCGCTCGCGGGTCGTCCGTTCCATTGCCGGCTCGTTCGTCTCGGTGGTTCATAAGTGACATTACCCCGGGCTGGCAGGCTTGGCCTATGGACGCCGTGGTTCTCGCCGGCGGATACGCCACGCGGCTGTGGCCGATCACCCGCCACCGTCCGAAGATGTTCCTCCCGGTGGGCGAGACGACCGTCATCGACCGCGTGCTCGGGGCGCTTGAGTCCGACGCCCGGGTCGAGGATGTCTACGTGAGCACGAACGAGCGCTTCGCCGAGGAGTTCACCGAGCACCTACGAGCCGCCCCCTACGAGAAGCCCCGCCTCAGCGTCGAGGAGACCGTCGCCGAGGACGAGAAACTCGGCGTCGTCGGGGCACTCGCCCAGCTCGTCGAGCGGGAGGGCATCGGCGGGACGGAGCTGCTCGTCGTCGCCGGCGACAACCTGCTCGGGTTCGACCTCTCGGAGTTTATCGATTTCTTCGAGGCCGGCGAGACCGCCGCCCTGGCGGCCCACGATGTTGGCTCCCGCGAGCGGGCACAGCAGTTCGGCCTGGTCGAACTCGAAGGCGACCGGGTCGTCGACTTCCAAGAAAAGCCCGACGAGCCGGCCAGCACGCTCGTCTCGATTGCCTGTTATGCGTTTCCGGCCGAGGAGGTCCGGTTCGGGGAGTACCTCGACGGGGAGAACAACCCCGACGAGCCGGGCTGGTTTCTCCAGTGGCTTCAGGGCCGCAGTACGGTCCGTGCGTTCACCTTCGCGGACCCCTGGTTCGACATCGGCACGCCCGAGAACTACCTCGACGCGGTCGCGTGGGCGCTGGAGGGCGGGACCCGCGTCGCCGAGACCGCGACCGTCGACAACGTTGCCCTCGGAGCGAACGTCCACGTGATGGACGGCGCGACCGTCCGCAACGCCACCTTAGAGCGGGCGGTCGTGTTCCCGAACGCGACTATCGAGGACGCCACACTCCGGGAGTCGCTGGTCGATCACGACGCCCTCGTTCGGGGACTCGACTCGACGGGCGCGCTGATCGGTGCCCACAGCCGTCTGCCCTGATCGCCGGTTCACTCGACGAGCTGCGTGAACCCGTAGCGGGGCTGAACCTCCGTCACCCGCACCTGTCGAGTCTCGCCGACCTCGGTGCCGGGCACGAACAGCGTGAACCCCTCGACGCGGGCGATGCCGTCGCCCTCGTCGCCGATGTCGACGATCTCGACGGTCAGCTCCTCGCCGGTCCGGACCGGCGCTGTCAGTCGTCCTTTTCCGACCAGGTACAGCTCCGAGGAGGGGTCCCGCGAGGCCTCTGGCCGGACCTGTCGGACGTACTCGAACTCATCCTCGATGTCCGCGGCCAGCTCCTCAAGATCTCGCCCGTCGAAGACCTTCGCGACGAAGTCTCCGCCGGGCCCGAGTACCGCCGTCGCGACCGCCAGCGCCTGCCGAACCAGGTGCACCGACCGGGCGTGATCCACGTTGTACTCGCCGGTCACGTTCGGCGCCATGTCCGAGACGACCAGATCCGCGCCTTCCCCGACGGCGGCCGCGATCCGCTCGCGGGTCCGGTCCTCGGTCACGTCCCCACGCAGGTACTCGACGGTTGCGTCGGTCTCGATCGGGTCGATCTGCTGGCGGTCGACTCCGACGACGGTCCCCTCGGAACCGATCTGTTCGGCCGCGACCTGCAGCCACCCGCCCGGGGCCGCCCCCAGGTCGACGACCGTCTCTCCCCGCCCGAGCAGGTCGGCGGTCTCGTCGAGCTGTTTGAGCTTGTAGGCCGACCGTGCCCGGTAGCCCTCCTGTTTCGCGCGGTTGTAGTATTCATCCTGGCCTGTCATGCGTACCTCACCAAATTCCCTGACATGTTCCGCGTCGAAATCGCGGGCGAATCTGCGTTCATACGGGAAGAGACGTCGCCAAAGCGGAAAGGGACATCGGAGTGAACGTGCCCGGTAAAGAGATCTCCGTACAGGTTCGAGTAATATCTCACACGAAAGTATCAGACTCCAATTTTGTTGTTTTGCTAAACAGGAATCACCAAGTCAAAATCCTCCGAATTATCGAGTGAGAACGAAAGAAGAAGCAGCCCCAAACTGGCAAAATACAGAGGAAGGGAGCACAGAGCGCGCAAATAGAATCACTTTGGAAAGAAACCAACCGCCGATCAGAGATATGTATAACCAAACCGATACTTCGGTGATCGGAACCACCGATTGTGTCGAGTTGGGGACTCACTCTCTGTGACGGCACTGATCACACCAACACATGTCGATCACCAACACCTCGACCGAAGCCTCGGAACAGAACAGCATCGTGAACAGCCTCATCGGACAGGTCACCGAGCGGTTCTCCAGCGACACGGAACCCGTCCAGTCTGACCTCGATCTGCTGGAGATGCCATCTACGTCCGTCTCGGCGAGGGTGACTTCGACTATCTGGTCGAGGCGGGGTACGAGCTTGCCGCGCTGAATTTCCTCCTCAGGGGCGTCACGATGATCAACTCGATGGACGTCCGGCCGAGTGCGGGCGCGGAGACGTTCGGAGAAGCGGGGCTCCGCGGCTTCTTCGGCCCAACCATCACAGACTTGTTCTGGGATATTCCCGTCAACGAGCAATTCGACCGCGCTCGGGCGTTCATCGACGAGCACCACGACACCTACGATGGACGAATCCGGGCGACGATCTGCCCGCACGACGACTGGTCGTATACGCGCGACCTGTGGGAGCGTACTGCCGATCTTGCGGCCGAGTATCCCGACCTGCTCATCCACACCCATCTGCTCGAACTCGAGGAGAGCAACACGATGGCACGAGCAAACGGCGGCGAAGATTCGCTCGACCTTCTTGATGAGGTTGGCTTACTCGATGACCGGCTGATTGCGGCGCACTTCCGCGTCGCCGATGAGGCGGACATCGAGCGTACTGCCGAGGCGAACGCGTCCGTGGCACACTGCCCGTCGGTGTTCTGTTACTGGAACCCGGACGCCGAGATGCAGTGGACGCCCGTCCCGGAACTGCGAGAGGCGGATGTCGACGTCGGGCTGGGCATCGACGACCACTACTGGCACGACTCCTACAGCATGTTCGGCGAGGCCCGACAGGTCCGTCTCGCGGCCAACGTCAAGCAGACGACCGGCCAGTTCTCCTCGATGGAACTGGTGCGGATGCTGACGATCGACGGGGCTCGGGCACTGGGTGTCGGCGACGAGATCGGGAGCATCGAACCAAGCAAGCGGGCGGACATCATCCTCCTCGACGTGGACAAGCCGAAGTTCACGCCGCTGACCAACATACCTGCCCACATCGTGAACAACGCCGCGCCGGCGGACGTGGAGACGGTCATCGTCGACGGAGAAATCGTGATGCAAGGTGAGGCACCGAAGACGATGAATGCCGACGCGGTACAGCAGCGCGTGGAGGAGGCAGTCGAACGCTTTGCCGACGAGACGGGGTGGGAACTGGACATTGGAGGCGGTGAGCCACCGGGGTCGGTCGAGACGATCCGAGACCTCCACAAGCGTGGGCCTGCCCGCCTGCTTTCTCGCCTCGCCCTCCAATCGGCGCGT
>CAYREK010000009.1:35441-36107 GCA_964423305.1 uncultured Halobacteriales archaeon
CACCGTTTCCTCCCGGGTACGTCCGGTTCGATGACGTCCGCACCTCGATGCCAGAACCACGCCGAGTGCAGGTCTCCGAATCAGTCGCATTAGAGACGATTCACATAGATGGGTCGGATCCAGCAGTCGTGTTCGTCCACGGTGGCCTCGGCTCGCTATGGAACCCGTATCCGCAACTGGACGCCTTCGCGGACGACCAGGAGCTGGTGACGTATTCGCTGGCCGGGAACGGCAACTCCACGGCGCGTCCCGAGCAGTCGCTCGTCGGGCACGTCACCGACCTCCGGAACCTGCTCGATGCGCTCGACGTCGGCCGACCGGTCGTCCACGGCCACAGTTACGGCACCGCCGTCGCGCTCGAATACGCCAAACGCCATCCGACGGCTGGCCTCGTGCTCCACGCAGGGGGGATCACGACCTCACGCCGGCGTGGGAGAACCCGCTGGTACGGCTGTTCCTCGCGTTACGACTGTACCATCTGCCCGCGAACGACGCGCTCATCCGTCAACTGGCCTACAGCGTCGGCTTTCACGAGGAGACGGCCGAGGCGGTCGTCGAGGAGTTCCTGCGATCAAATCCCTTGCCGCGCCGCCGTTCGGCGTGGACGACCGTGACCGACGCGTTCTGGGGGTACGACGGGCGCTCCGATACCGAGCGGATCGACGT
>CAYREK010000010.1:0-11492 GCA_964423305.1 uncultured Halobacteriales archaeon
CGTCGCCGGCGTTCATCAGCGTCGGACTGTTGGGCATAAAGCCGAGTTGCTCCATCACCGCCTGGAACTGCGCTGCGGTGCCCTCGACGTGGTCGCGGACCTCCGCCGGGAGTTCCGGAACGACCGTCTCGTAGGCGAACTTGTTGACGTTGTCCTCGGTCAGCCGAATCTCCTGGTCGAGCAGGTACTCGCGGGCCTCCTCAATGTCGTCGGGAACCGACTCGACGTCGCTCGCCATCCGGGTGTCGTAGCCAAACACTTCCGCGGCGAGTTCTCCCCGCCGGGGGTGGGTCGGCTTGATCTGTTCGGGCGTGACACGCACCTCGAGACCGAGCCGGTCGGCCTCGAAGACCGCCTCCGCCAGCGCGACGTTTCGCGCGACCCGCTCGAACAGCTCCTCCTGTTCCTCTGCTGGATTCCCCTCGGCGTCCCTTTTCAGGTACCGCGCCGGGAGGATGTTGTGATACGCGTTCGCGGTGAGCCGCTCCTCGATGGTGTCGCCGTCGGTGCGCTTGACCGGAAGCGTCACCTCGTCGATGTCGATATCGCTGCTCATGCGCGACCCTCCGGGCGCCGCCGCTGGCCGCCGGACCGGACCAGACTCTGCGTTTGTTTTTCTATCATTTCAGACGAGAACTGTATCCGGGCGCCGGCTAAAAAACCCTTTCGTCGGGCGATTTGTTCGACAATTGTTGATGTCACTACTCGGATACATGGGCACCCATCAGAGCTGTGGCTGCCGACCTACGCTCGGGATTCAAATTTTTCATGGAACGGTACTTAATACTGACCGTACCGGAGTGAAAGTGAACTGATCCGCGACGATCACGGAGACGAAAGTCAAAGTGGAGGCGAAGTCATGGGGGGTACGAGTCACAACGCGACGATTGCGGGGGCCCCGCGGAGACGGTCGTCGAACCGGTGGTCGAGACGCCTCAGACCCCCGCGAGGAAGTTGCGAATGAGATCGTGACCGGCGGCGGTGAGGACGCTCTCGGGGTGAAACTGCACGCACTCGATGGGATACTCGCGGTGGCGAATCCCCATCACCAGCCGCTCGCCGCCGGCCTCTGTGTGTGCGGTCACGGCGAACTCCTCGGGGATCTCGGTCGCGATCAGCGAGTGGTACCGTCCGCCGGGAAAGCCCTGCTCGAGCCCGTCGAAGACACCGTCGTCGTCGTGGGCGATCGGGTAGGCCTTGCCGTGGATCGGCTCGGGAGCGCGTCCAACGCTGCCGCCGTAGACGTACACCGCGGCTTCGAGGCCGAGACAGACCCCCAGGGTCGGAACCTCGGGGCTGAGCTCCCGTAGCACCTCGCGGGTGACGCCGATGTCCCGGTCGCGTTTCGGGTGGCCGGGGCCAGGGGAGAGCACGATCGCGTCGGGTTCGAGGGCGCGCAGCTCCGACAACGAGGCCGTGTTGCGGCGGACGCGGGTCTCTGCGTGTTGGCTCACGTACTCGACGAGGTTGTACGTAAACGAGTCGAAATTGTCGACGAAGAGCACGCGGGGCCGGTCGGACTCGGGCTCGGTCCTGTTTGCGGACTCGGTCCCGTCCGCGGG
Source organism: uncultured Halobacteriales archaeon (assembly GCA_964423305.1). Lineage (GTDB taxonomy): Archaea > Halobacteriota > Halobacteria > Halobacteriales > Haloarculaceae > Halovenus. Next base: position 1,563 of record CAYREK010000010.1, read on the forward strand.
CGATCCCGGCAGGTCGTCGCGGTCTGCGCTCATCGCCGCGCCTCCGTCGTGACCTCGGGATCCACTTCTGAGTCGGGGTCCTCTGAGCGGATCGCATCGAGCGCGGCCAACACGCCGTCCATTTTCTGTTCGGTTTCCTCGTACTCGGCGGCGGGCTCGCTGTCGGCAACGATGCCGGCGCCCGCGCGGACGGCGATCCGGTCCTCGTCGCCGCGGTCCTCGACGGTGGCCGACCGGATCACGATCGCAAAGTCGGCGTCGTCGCTCCAGGAGACATAGCCCACGCCGCCACCGTAGGGACCCCGCGGAGTGGCTTCCACCTCGTCGATGATCTCCATGGCGCGGATCTTCGGGGCTCCTGAGAGCGTGCCGGCTGGAAAGGCCGCGCGGACGGCATCGAAGGCGTCGCTGTCGGCCGCGAGCCGTCCGGTCACTGTCGACTCGATGTGCTGGACGTGTGAGTACTTGAGCACGTTCATGAACTCGGCGACCCGGACGCTACCGGGGGCGGCTACCCGGCGGACGTCGTTGCGCGCCAAGTCGACCAGCATCGTGTGCTCGGCGCGTTCTTTCTCGTCTGCAAGCATCTCGCCGGCCAGCCGCCGGTCCTCGACAGGGCTCGAGCCGCGCGGGCAGGTGCCGGCGATCGGGTTCGAGACGACCGTCTCGTCGGTGACCGACACCAGCGTCTCTGGGCTCGCGCCAACGATCGCGCGGTCGCCGTACTCCAAGAGGTACATGTACGGCGACGGGTTCACCGACCGAAGCGAGTCGTACAACCCCAGCCGGTCGACCCGTCCGAACAGCTCTCGCGTGCGGGAGATCACGCCCTGGTAGATGTCGCCGTCGTAGACGTGCTCGCGGACACGCTCGACGGCCCGCTCGTAGTCCTCCCGCGAGCCCGCGGTCGAGCGGCGTTCGCGGAACCCGCCGACGTCCGGGGAGGCCGCGTCGGCAAGGGTGGCCTCGACCCGATCGGCCTCCGCGACGAGCTCGTCGTACCGGGCGGCCGCGTCGTCGCCGGGCCGGAGCACGGGCGTGAATACGAGCGAGCAGGCGCCGGTCGCATGGTCGATCGCGAGCGTGCGGGTCGTGAGCACGAACTGCGCGTCCGGACACGACGAATCGGGCCGGTCGACCCCGACCTCCGCGAGCGCGGTGTCGTACACCGCCTCGTAGGCGAGAAAGCCGACGAGCCCGCCGTCCAACCGCTGGCGGTCCCGATCGGGGAATCCGCGGGGCTCGGCGTCGGGTAGGCCACCTCGGAGCCGGTCGAGAACGTCGCCGTCTCCGTCGGTCGCGAACAGTCCCTCGTACCGGCCGTCGAACAGCTCGACGGCGGTGTCGTCGGGGCCGATCGTCACCGCACCCGCGGGGTCGTAGCCGACAAACGAGTACCGCGCGTGGCGCGTCTCCTGGTCGGGCGCGAACGCGCCGTCGGGATCGCTCGAGGCTACCTTCTCGGCGCTCTCGAGCAGGAACGTGTACGGGGCCGGCGTCTCGTCTGTCGTCCGACCGGTTAGGGCGGCGTAGGCCGTGAGTGGATCGACATCGACCTCGAGGGTCGCCTCGGCCCGAACGACGGCAGGGCGTTCCCCTCCGGCGAGCTCGCGGAACTCCTCGCGGTCCCGGTCGAAGGCGGTCATGCCCGGACCTCCCCGGCGGCCGCCCGAACGAACGCCCGGACAGCGGCCGGATCCTTCTGACCGCCGCTCGATTCGAGGCCACTGGCCGCGTCGACCGCGAACGGGTCGACCGTCTCGACGGCCGCCCGAACGTTCTCCGGGGTGAGCCCGCCCGCGAGGATCACGGGCGCGTCGAACTCGGCCGCTAAGTCGGCGGTTCGAGACCAGTCGTGGGTGCGCCCGGTTCCGCCGGCACCGCTCTCGCCGGCGGAGTCGACCAGCACGGCGTCCGCGGCGCTCGCGGGGGCGACCACCTGATCGTCGGCATCGACGGCGGCGATCACCGGGCGATCGGCGCGCTCGCGCAGGGCGGCGATCGACTCCGGGTCGGAGAGACCGTGGACCTGGATCGCGTCGGCGCCGGTCCGCGCACACAGCTCGGCAGCCCGATCGACCGACTCGGGCATCGTGACCAGGACGCCGGTCACGAACGGCGGAACGTCTGCGATCAACGCTCCAGCGCGATCGGGCGCGATCTCTCTGGGGGAGTCGACGGGAAGGTCGGTGATGAAGCCTAAAGCGTCGGCGCCCGCGCGGACCGCCAGGTCGCGGTCCTCGGCGTTCGTGATCCCACAGACCTTGGCTCTGGTTCGGGAGGCCGCGGTCATCGTGTCTGAACCTGGGCGCGGAGTTGGTCGAGTTTCTCGGCCGCGTCGCCGCCGTCGATCGCCGCGCCGGCCCGTTCGGCCCCGGCAGCGATCGAATCGGCCGCGCCGGCGACGTAGATCGCCGCGCCGGCGTTCGCGAGGATGATGTCGCGTTTCGCGCCCGTCGCCTCGCCCGTGACCACGGCCTCCAGATCGGCAGCGTTCTCGGTCGGCGTCCCGCCGGCGACTGCCGCAATCTCCGAGCGCTCGAGGCCGATGTCCGCCGGTGTGAGCCGGTACTGCTCGACCGCCTCGCCGTCGACCTCGGCGACGACCGTCTCGTCGTGGATCGCAATCTCGTCAAGTCCGGACCCGTGGACCACGAGCGCCCGGTCGACGCCCATCCGGGACAGCGCCCGTGCCAGCGTGGGGACCAGCTCCGGATCGTAGACGCCGACGACCTGTGCGTCGGCGCCAGCCGGGTTCGTCAGCGGACCCAAGACGTTGAAGATCGTCCGGACGCCCAACTCCTGTCTGGGCCCGATGACGGCCTTCATCGCGGGGTGAAAGACCGGCGCGAGCATGAACCCGATCCCGGTCCGCTCGATCGCATTCTCGACGGCCGAAGGTTCGGCCTCGACTGCGACCCCGAGCTCCTCCAGGACATCCGCGCTCCCGGAAGAGGATGACACCGAGTAGTTGCCGTGTTTCGCGACCGGTACGCCGGCACCGGCCGCGACGATCGCGCTGGTCGTCGAGACGTTGATCGTGTCGTAGTCGTCGCCGCCGGTTCCACAGGTGTCTACGAGCGGCGTCCGGTCGGGGGCGATCGTCCGGGCGGCCTCGCGCATCCCCTCCGCGAAGCCCGCGATCTCGGCTTCCGTCTCGCCTTTCGTCCGCAGCCCCGCCAGCAGCGCTCCGATCTGGGCCTCCGTCGCCTCCTCGAAGACCGCCCGCGAGGCCCGCCGAGCCTGTGCCTGTGTCAAGTCCGTTCCGTCCGTGACCGTCTGGATGAATTCGTTCATTTGTGAACACCGATGTATTGATACGCGTTATAGTGAACATTTCTGCACACAATAATAAGGGTATCGTCTCCGGCGGTTGGTCTGGGCGTGGCGCGGGTGGTTCCATCAGGGGGTCGACGAGAGCACACTTGCGTCCCTGTCGGTATCTGGGGGTGCTCCGAGCGGGCTCGGGCGCCGGGACGGGACAGTCAGACGACGTTTCGTTCAAGCAGGGCGTCGTCGGTCTCGAACCGATCGCGCGTGAGCGCCGAGGTGTCGACATGATGGGGCTCTCCCGAACGGACGAGATCCGCGGCGACGCGACCGGCCGCCGGGGCGTGTTGGAACCCGTGCCCCGAGAATCCCGAGACAGTGATCAGCCCGGGGATCGACTCTTCGACGATCGGGTGGTTGTCGGGTGTAACGGCGTACAGGCCGGCCCAGCCCCGCTTGATGCGCGTCTCGGGGCCGAAATACGCCGCGTACTCGCTGGCGCGCTCGACGGCCGTTGCGGCCCACTCGAGATCGGTCGACTCGTCGAACCGGCGAGGGTCGGCGTCGGGATCCGCGTCGGCGAAGTGGCCGCCGACGAGGGCGTCACCCCCTCGATCGGGGCGGAAATACGAGCCCGTTTCGAGGTCGATCGTCAGGGGATCGTCCTCGAGGACCGCCCGCGCGGGCTCGACGACGGCAATCTGGCGGCGCCGGGGAGCGATCGGAACGTCGATGTCGGCCATCGCCGCGACTCGTCGGGCGGCCGGCCCGGCGGCGTTGACGACGTACTCGGCGGCGCGGCTGCCGTCCTCGGTCTCGACGCCCCTGACCGCCCCGTCGCGTCGCTCGATGTCGGTCACGGCCGTGCCGGTCTCAATTGTCGCGCCGGCCTCGCGAGCCGCCGACGCGTACCCTTGGACCGCAAGGTTCGGGTCCGCGATCCCGTCGTCCGGGTTGTACGTCGCGGCGACGAACTGCTCGGGGTCCAGTCCCGGACAGCGCTCGCGTGCCTCTGAGGGCGAGAGCACTTTCGTCTCGGCGCCCAGACGGCGCTGCATCGCCGCGTTCTCTCGGAGTCCCCGCGCCCGGCGGTCGCTACGAGCAAGCAGCAGGTAGCCGGTCTTTCGGTGGCCGATATTTATCCCGAACCGCTCGGTAAATGAGTCCCAGACGCGCTTGCTCGCGAGCGAGAGCTCGACATTGACCTCCGTCTCGAACTGCGTGCGGATGCCGCCGGCCGCTCGGGCCGTGCTGCCGGTGCCCAGCCCGTCGCGCTCGAACAGGCACACGTCCTCCCCGCGGTCGGCCAGGGCGTGAGCGGCGGCCAGTCCGACGATTCCGCCGCCGACGACTACGACATCCATACCCGGCGTGAGGACCGGTAGCACATAACGATACGGGTCCTCAACCGCCGAGATACAGCTCGCGAATCTTCGGGTTTGCGAGCACGGCGTCGGCGTCGTCGACGAACCGGACCTCGCCCTGACTCATCACGTACCCCCGGTCGGAGACCGACAGCCCCTGGCGGGCGTTCTGTTCGATCATCAGGATCGCGGTGCCGAGCTCGTTGATCCGGCGGAGTTCCGCGAGAACATCTTCGACGATCGAGGGCGCCAACCCGGCGCTGGGCTCGTCGATCAGCAACACTTCCGGCTCCATCACCAACGCCCGGGCGAGTGCGAGGATCTGGCGCTGCCCGCCCGAGAGGTCCGCGGCCTTCGCGGTCCACTTCTCGTCGAGCAATGAGAACCGGTCTCTGAGCTCGGCGATCGTCTCCTCGGCATCGTCGCGGGCGACGCCGCCGACGAGCAGATTCTCCCGGACGGTCAGGGGCTCGAAGACGTTCTCGGTCTGGGGCACGTAGCCGACGCCGGCCCGGACGATCTCCTCGGGGGCCCGGCCGGAGATCTCCCGATCGCCGACCCGGACGGTGCCGCTCCAGGGCTTGAGTAGCCCGAAGATCGTCTTGAGGACGGTGCTCTTGCCGGCGCCGTTCGGGCCGATGATACAGACGATCTCCTCGGGTTCGACGAACATCGAGACGTCGTACAGCACCTGGAGCTCGCCGTAGCCGCTCTCGACATCCTCGACCGCGAGGACGGCGTCCTCGGGAATGGTCTGTTCGAAGGCAAGCGCCGTCTCGTCCGAGCCGGCGGTCTCGGCGTCGGCGTCGCTCACGACTCTCCTCCTCCGCTGAGGTACGCCTCCATGACCCGGTCGTCGGTCCGGACGGTCTCGGGCGAGCCCTCGGTGAGGACCTTCCCCTGATCCAGGACGACGATCGGATCGGCGAGTTTCATGATGAAGTCGATGTCGTGTTCGATAATGAAGATGGTGAGCTCGCGCTCGCGGTTGAGCCGTTCGATGTAGGTGGCCAAGTCCTCCGCGAGCGCCGGGTTGACCCCCGCGACGGGCTCATCGAGCAGGAGGACATCCGGCTCGACCATCATCGCCCGGGCCAGCTCGAGGAGTTTGAACTGCCCACCCGAGAGGTCCGTCGCGGGCTCGTCGGCCAGATGATCGAGCTCGAACAGCTCGAGTAGGTCCGCGGCGTGCTCAAGATTCGCCCGCTCGTCGCGGGTTACCCGGCCGGGCCGAAACAGCGTCGAGAGGATCGACTCGCCGGCCTGGTTCTGCGGCCCGACGAGCATGTTCTCCCGGACGGTCATCCCCTCGATGCGCCGCGGGGTCTGGAAGGTTCGGGTCATGCCCCGGCACGCGATACGGTCTGGAGACCAGCCGGTGATGTCGGTGCCGTCGAGCGTGACCGAGCCGGCGTCTGGCTCGTAGAATCCCGAGATCAGCTTAAACAGCGTCGATTTGCCGGCGCCGTTCGGGCCGATGAGGCCGGTGATCGAGCCCCGCTCGACCGCAAGCGAGACATCCTCTGTTGCAATCAGGGCGCCGAACTCCTTGCGGAGGTTCTCGACGGTCAACACCTGGTCGGGCTTTTCGAGATCGCTCCCGTCGTAGCCGTATCTCGCGGTGCTCATTCCCGGTCCTCCCGGTCGGGTGCGTCTCCGCCGAGGGCGGCCGGCCAGATGTGCTCGCGCTGTGGCGGCAACAGCCCCTGTGGACGGAGCCTGACGATCGCGATCACGAGCAGTCCGATCAACAGGAGCCGCAGGGCGTCCTGGTTCAGTTCGAGCCCGAGCGAGAGTCTGAAATCGACGGCGACTGAAAAGAGCAGCCGGTCGAGAACGTCGATCGGGGCGTTGAGCAGCGTCTCGACGGCCCCGACCGGGTCGTTGATCAGCCGCGTCCCCCGGAGGATGAGCACGACGACGAAGCCGCCGAGGATCGCCCCGCGGTTGCTCCCAGAGCCGCCGAGGATGACCGCGACCCAGACGTAAAACGTCTGGATCGGCTCGAAAGCCACGGGCGTGATCGCCCGGATATAGTGTGCGAAATAAAACCCCGCGACGCCCATGATCACGCTCCCGAGCACGAACGCCTGGAGCTTGAACCGGTAGGTGTTCTTGCCAAGCGCCTGCCCGACATCCTCGTCGGCCCGGATCGTTCGGAGGACCCGACCCCACGGCGAGCTCTGGACGCGGCGCAACACGAGAAAGACAACCGCCACCGCGAGAAAGCCGATCAACACGTTTCCGATGTTCCGGGGCGTTGTGTTGAGAAGCTCCGCGGGCCCCGAGAGCAATCCGGGCTCGAACAGCACCGGAATGCCGAACACGCCAAGGCCGCCGTTCGTGAGCCAGCCCTCGTTGAGGATGATCAGCCGGACGATCTCGGCGAACCCGAGCGTCGCGATCGCGAAGTAATCGGCCCGGAGCCGAAGCGTCGGGAGTCCGATCGCGAGTGCGAGAACCGCGCTCACCGCCATCGCCGCGACGAGTCCGACGACCGGGTGGAGTGCGAGCCCGTGCGGATCCGAGCCGTTCGTCAGGACAGCCGTGCTGTAAGCGCCGACGGCGAAGAAGCCGGCGACACTGAAGTTCACCAGCCCGCCGTACCCCCACTGGACGTTCAACCCCAGCGCGAGCAACAGGATCACCGGTGCGAAGGCCAGCGAGGAGACGACGAACGGTAACTTGAGCCGGCCCACGGCGACGGCGACGGCGACCGCCGCGAGAAAGAGCCCAATCCCGCTGCCGATCAGCAACTCCTCCCGGGTGACCCGGTCGGCCAGCTCGGATCTGACACTCGCGAGACTCATGCCGTGCTCTTCCCCCCGGCGATGCCGGTCGGACGGATCAACAACACGGCGATCAGGATAACGAACGCGACCGCGGCCTTGTACTCGCTCCCGACGGCGGGCAGTAGCGGCGTGAGCTCGTAGGCCATGCCGATCACGAGCCCGCCGAGCATCGCGCCGTAGACGCTGCCGATCCCCCCCAGGATCACCGCGGCGAACAGCACGATCAGGATCGAGAAGCCGACCCGGGGACGGACGAGCAGATCGAGGCCGAGAAAGACCCCAGCAGCACCGGCGAGTGCCCCGCCGATCAGCCACATCGCGGCCAAGACCCGTCCGGTTCGGATCCCGCTGACCCGAGCGAGGTCCCGATCGGCGGCCGTCGCGCGCATCATCCGGCCGAGGCTGGTGTACTGCAGGATTACGTGCAACGCCGCGACCAACAGGACGGTCACCCCGATCGTGATCGCACCGCGCGGCGTTAGCGACACGCCGAGCAACTCGTCGATCGCCTCGATACCCCTGCGCCCGCCGGCGTCGTATGATTCTGCATCGTTTCCAAAGCGCATGATGATCAGCGCCCGGTAGACGAAAGCGACCCCGATACTACTGATCAGCAGCTCGATCGACCGCCCCCGGAGCGACCGAAAGACCGCCCAGTGGGTGCCGACCGCGACAACCGCCGCGACGAGCATCGCCACGATCAGTCCCACCGCCAGGTGCATCCCGAGAATCACGTTGACCGTCAGCGCGGCGTAGGCCCCGACAGTCATCAAGTCGCCGTGCGCGAAGTTCGGAAAGTCACTGATCGAGTAGGCAAGCGCCAGCCCGATGCTACCCAGGATGACGATGCTGCTGAACACGAGCCCGCTGACCAGCGGCTGGCCGAGTTCGCCCCACGCGGCGCCGACCGGATCGAGTACGCCGATGGTTGCCGGGGTGAGCGAGCGGCCGCCGATCATGCTCGACCGCGACCGGCCACTGCGGCCCGACGTGCGTATCTCTCACCGTGGGGTGACCAGCCGGGCGCGTCCGTGCTGCTGGCCGCGGACATCAGACGATGTACTCGCCGAAGACGTACTCGTGGTCCTCGACCCGGTAGACCTGGTAGGCACCCTGCGGATCGCCGTTCTCGTCTAAGTCGATCGGTCCGCTGGCGCCGGTGTAATCGATCGCGTCGGGATCGCCGCCCTCCTCGACGACCTCTTTTGCCTCCGCGAGACTCGTGACTTCCTCGCCGGGCGATCGGGTCACGTCACGGATTACCTCGCCGATCGCACCGCCCGAGGCCTCTCCGGCAACGTGGATCGCGATCGCGCTGACCATCACGGCGTCGTAGGCGTAGGCCGCCCAGACGGAGGGCGACTCGATGTCGTATGCCCCGGTGAACTCGGACTCGAACTGCTGGTACGTGTCGAGTTCGACCGGCGCGGACTCGGTGATGCCGATCATGCCGTCGTGGCTCCCCTCTGGAGTGTTCTCGAGGATCTCGTCTGCGATTGTGCTCTCGGCGCCGTAGAACTGGATCTCGTCGTTGACACCCCGGCTGACCAGTTCGTTGACCATGTTGGTGAACTCGCCGGCGTAGGTCAGAAAGAGCACGGCCTCCGAGCCCGTATCGATGAGTTCGCTGACCGTTCCGCTGTAGGTGTTTTGTTCTTCCTCGTGTGCGACCGACGCGGTCACCTCGCCGCCCATGCTCTCGAACTGCTCGACGACGACCTCGGACAGGGAGACGCCGTAGTCGTTGTTGACGTAGGTGAGCGCCAGCTCGTCGTACCCGTCGTCGGTTATTTTCGTCGCCAGCTCGGCGCCCTTGCCGGCGCCGTTCGGGCTCATCCGGAGCAGGTCCGGACTCTCCGCGAGCACGGCACCCGTGCTGTTCTGGCTGATCTGGACCACGTCGGTCCCCTGAACGACGCTGTCGTGAATCGCGGTCGAGACCCCGCTCCCGACGGCGCCGATCAACAGCGGGACCCCCTCCTGATCGACCAGCGTCTGTGCGGCCTCGACGCCGCTCTGTGGCTGGCTCTGAGAGTCCTCGACTTGGATGTCGAGTTCCGCGCCGTTTGACCCGATACCGGTCTCGTTGATCGAGTCGAGCGCGAGTTGGAAGCCCCGCTCGTTCCGGTCACCGAACGGACTCAGTGTCCCCGTCCGAGCGTCGACCGCGCCGATCTGGATCGTCCCGGACCCGATGCCACCGTCACTGGTGTCCCCGTCGTCGCCGCCGTCGTCTCCCCCACCGACACACCCCGCGAACGCTCCGACGGCGCCCACCGCACCGGTTGCCTTGATGAACGCGCGGCGCCGGACGGCTCCGGAGTCGTCGCCGGTCTTTTTGATTGATACCATATACCACACTTCCCGGCGTGGGGTTTAATAAGTTTATTGCGACTCAAGCCGCGTGCGAGCGACGAACCGGCGGCAGCGTTTTTATATGCCGGGCGAGGCGGGCGCATGGAGTACACTACGCTCGGCGAGACGGGCGCGACGGTCAGTCGGAT
>CAYREK010000010.1:11549-11997 GCA_964423305.1 uncultured Halobacteriales archaeon
CAAAGCCACGAGATCATCGAGCGGGCGATCGAGCTGGGGATCAACTTCTTCGATACTGCGAATATGTACTCCGTCGGGGAGTCAGAGCGGATCCTGGGGGACGCACTGTCCGGTCACCGGGATGAGGCGGTCGTCGCGACGAAGTGTTACTTCGAGATGGACGATCACCCGAACTCGGGGGGCCTCTCGCGGAAGGCGATCGAGCAGGAACTGGCCGCCAGCCGCGAGCGACTGGGAATGGAGACGATCGACCTGTACCAGATCCACCGGTGGGACGAGACGACCCCGATCGAGACCACCCTCGCGGCGCTCGACGACGCGGTCCGGCGCGGACACGTCCGACACGTCGGCGCGAGCTCGATGTGGGCTTACCAGTTCGCGACCGCGCTGCACGCCAGCGACCGGGCGGGGTACGAGCGGTTTCAGACGATGCAGAACCACTACAACC
>CAYREK010000010.1:12007-19929 GCA_964423305.1 uncultured Halobacteriales archaeon
CTATCGCGAGGAGGAGCGCGAGATGCTCCCGCTCTGCGAGCAGGAGTCGATCGGGGTGCTCCCGTGGAGCCCGCTGGCCCGGGGGTACCTGGCGCGGCCACACGAGGACATCGAGGCGACCGCGCGGGGGAAATCGGACTCCTACGCCCGGCGACACCCGTACCTCGAAGGGGGCGGACGGGAGATCAACGAGCGGGTTCAGCAGGTGGCGACGGATATGGGCGTCTCGATGGCCCAAGTCGCACTGGCCTGGCTGCTCCACCAGGAGTCGGTGACCGCGCCAATCGTGGGCGTGACCAGCGTCGAGCACCTCGAGGAGGCCGTCGAAGCCGTCGAGCTGTCCCTGTCGGCCAGCGACCGTGAGTACTTAGAAGAGCCCTACGAGCCGGTCCGGGTGAGCGGACACGACTGAGACGGCCGCAAGGCGGGCTAGGGTGGGAAAGTAGGAACATTCTTCCGCGTCGGCACCCGACCAGAAGATATGACAGAGTATACCGTTACCGGACAGTGGAACGCCCGGGACGGCTGGCTGGCGTTCGAGAAGACGGTCGAGGCCAACAACGAGTCGGTCGCCGTCGAGTACACCTACGCCGAGTTCGGCTCGAAACACGGGCTCAAACGGACACAGGTCCAGATCGGGGAGGTCTCGGCATGAGCGTCGGCGGTAACCCCCAGATGCAGGAGTTGGCCGAGCAGCTCGAGGCGCTCGAACAACGACAGGAGACCTTAGAGGCTGAAATCGAGCGCTTGTCCGCACAGAAGGCGGCGATCGGCGAGGCCATCGAGGCGATCGAACGGCTCGACAGCGGCGACACGGTCCAGGTGCCCCTTGGCGGCGGCGCGCACGTCCGGGCGACCGTTGAGGATATCGACGAAGTGATCGTCGAGCTCGGAGCCGATTACGCCGCCGAGCGCGACCAAGACGGCGCCGTCGAGACTCTCGACTCGAAGCGAGACACCGTCGACGATCGTATTGAGGAGGTACGCGAGGAGATCGCCGAGGTCGAGAGCGAGTCTGACCAGCTCAGACAGCGCGCCGAGCAGCTCCAAGCCCAGCAGCTCCAGCAACAGCAAGGCGAGTAGAACACTCCCGCCCATGTTCGACGGACTCAAAGAAAAGCTCACCAGCTTCACCGACGACGTCGATGAAAAAGCCGAGACCGAGGACGACCTCGAGGAGGAAGACGACCTCGAGGAGGATTCCGACAGGACAGAGCCCGAGGCGGCAGACGCCGAGGCGGTGTCACCCGGAGGAGAGTCGCCCCAGGTCGACGATCGGTCCGCAGAAAGCTCCGCGGAGGGGAGTGTCCGAGGCGCCGACGACCCGAGCGCTGCGTCTGGAGGAGCGGTCGAGGAGGACGATCGATCAGAGAGCGAGTCGGGAGCCCCAGGGTTGGGCAAGCGCGCGAAGCTGCTCGCGACCGGGAAGGCCGTCATCGACGAGGACGACCTCGAGGACGATCTCGAGGATCTTGAGTTTGCCCTACTCGAGAGCGACGTCGAGCTGTCGGTCGCAGAGGAAATCATCGACGGCGTCGAGGAAAACCTCGTCGGCAGCGCCCGCCGCCGGCTCGAGAGCACGGGCAGTCTCGCCCGGGACGCGCTCCGGGAGGCGCTGTACGATGTCGTCAGCGTCGGGCAGTTTGATTTCGAGGAGCGCATCGAGAAGGCGGAGGCGCCGGTCGTACTCGTGTTCACCGGCGTCAACGGCGTCGGCAAGACGACGACTATCGCGAAACTCGCCCGCCATCTTGAGGGCCAAGGCCTTGAGACGGTGCTCGCAAACGGCGACACCTTCCGGGCCGGCGCCAACGAACAGCTCGCGGAACACGCGGACACCCTTGGGAAGAAGCTCATCGCCCACGAGCAGGGCTCTGATCCGACTGCGGTGATCTACGACGCCGTCGAGTACGCGAAGGCAAACGGCGTCGACGTGGTGCTCGCAGACACCGCCGGCCGCCTGCACACGAGCGACGGCCTGATGGACCAGCTCGAGAAGATCGACCGCGTGATCGACCCGGACATGGTGGTGTTCGTCGACGAGGCCGTCGCGGGACAAGATGCCGTCTATCGGGCTCGGGAGTTCGACGAGGCAGCCGCCATCGACGGAACGGTCCTGACAAAGGCCGACGCCGACCCACAGGGCGGTGCTGCCATCTCGGTCGCACACGTGACCGGCAAGCCAATCTTGTTTCTCGGCACCGGCCAGGGGTACGGGGATCTCGAACGGTTCGATCCCGAGCGCGTCGTCGACCGGCTCGTCGGCGAGTAACGCTCAGAGCCCGCGCTCGCCGTCGTAACGGTCGGACGTGCCCGAGAGAATAGTCTCCGAGGAGACTGTCAGACGGCCGAACAGCTGCGGGCCGACGAGACCACCGACTAGTCCATCAGCACGGACAAGACCGGGGAGCCGACGCTTCCCGTGTGACGCCGACTCGGAAGCGACTAGGACACCGCCCGATACCGGGCGCTCACTGATCGGCCGCGTTTGCGCGCTCGGCCTCGGCGGCGGCGGTACACAGCTCCTGCCACCGCCCCTCCTCGCGAAGACGTTCTTGGAGCTGGGTCGTGTACTCATCAACGAGCGCGACCGCCTGTTCGTACTGCTGGTCGTCGCCCTCGGAGTCGCTCGAGAAGTACCCGCGGATCCTGTCGAACAGCGATCCACCGGAGTCGTCGGCACCGCCCGGTCCGAGGCTCCGGCGCTCGATCGCGTCGAGTTCGGGCATGATTGCCTCGACGTTGTCAGTGTTTGCGACGAGCTCCGCCCGCTCGGGATCGGCGGGGTCGTGAATCTCGAACTCGACGGCAGTCATGATCAGCCCCCACTGCTGGTTGGTGAACTCCGAGGCGCGCACCCGCTTTGAGAACTCCTGATCGACCTGCATGCGGGCGCCGGCAAGGTAGTCCGTCCACCGATTGTCCATGTCTCGGCTACCGGCCGGACAGTAAAGAGCGTTTCACAGATCGGCGCCGTCGGTGACGGTCACGTCGGCGTGGAGCCCCTCCTGCAGGGCGTTATGGACGTGACACAGCCCCTCGGCGCGCTCGATGACCGCGTCGGTCGCGTCCCCGAGGTCGGCCTCGACGGCGATATCGAAGGCCACCGCCGCGAGGTCGTCGCCCTCGTCGAGCTCGGCGGTCGCGCTCACCTCGATCGTCCCGAGCTCCTCGATGCCCTCACGCCTGGCGCCGGTGTCGAACGCGGGGACAAAACAGGAGATGTAATCCGCGACCAGTACTTGGACCGGGTCCGGACCCTTCTCTCGGGTCGCGTCGACGGTCAGCTCCCAGTCGCCGACGACGTTGCGCGTCGCGAGTCCGTTCTGGCTCGTGCTGGTGACTTCGATGTCTGCCATACTGTCGTTCGGAGCGACACCTGCAAAACGGTTGCGACCACCAGGACGAGCAGCCAGCGCCCCGACCGACGACCGCTGAGGCTCAACGTTACTCGAGGACGTAGGTCTCGTCGCCGGCTAGCACGACCGGCTCGGCGTCCGCCCGCTCGGTGACCTCCCGCTCGAAGGTGTCGGTGTCGATCTCGACGGGCGGGAACGTGTCATAATGCATCGGAAAGACGATGTCGGCGTCGACCCAGTCGGCCGCGATGGCGGCCTGACGCGGGCCCATCGTGAAGTGATCGCCGGCGGGGAGCGCGGCCGCGTCGGGGTCGAGGTACGGACCGATCACGTCTTTCATCTCGCTCATCAGGGCGGTATCGCCGGCGTGGTAAAACGAGGTGGCGTCCGCGTCGAGCTCTGTCGGGTGGGTATCGGAGACGACGAATCCCGTCGGCGGGCCCCCCGAGTCCTCGTAGCCGGTGTTGAACCCGTTCGAGTGATCGGCCCGGACCATCGTGACGAAGGCGTCCCCGAGTTCGACGGTTCCGCCCATGTTGAACCCGATCGTCTGTCCCTCGGGAATGTCGAACTCGTCGGTGACGTAAGCGGTCAGCTCCGGCGTCGAGGCGACGGTCGCGCCGTCGAACGCTCCCGTGTCGGCGACGTGATCCGCGTGACCGTGGGTCAACAGCACGTACTCCGGGTCGAGCGACGCCGGCGCGACGGCGGTCAGCGGATTGTCGAAGAACGGATCGACGAGCAGGCTCGTTTCCCCGAGTTCGATGCCCCACGTCGAGTGACCGTACCAGGTGAGGTCCATACCCGTTGTTTGCCCGTAACCCACTTAATCTCTCCTCCGGCCGGTCGCGGCCGGGGGCGAGGAATTTATTTTTCTCGCAGCCCAGAGTATTGTATGGACGAGCCGGTATCGCGGCGCGGAGTACTCGCGGCCGCCGGGACCGTTCTCTCGGCCGCGGTCGCCGGATGTACCGACGACACGGACAGCTTCCCGGCCAACGCCGGGACAGCGGGCCCGGCCGGACCCCAGCCACAGACGACGACGGCCCTGTCAGAGACCTACCGCGAGGCCATCGACTCGGTGGCGTCGGTCCAAGTCGAGGTCGACGGCGGGACCGGGGCGGGAACCGCCTGGGTCTACGAGGACGACCTGCTGGTGACGAACGAACACGTCGTCCGCGGGGCGAGTGACGTCTTCGTCCGCTTCGAGGAGGCCGGCTGGCGCGAGGGGGAGGTCCTCGGACAGGATGCTGACAGCGATCTCGCGGTCGTCTCCATCGAGGACCGCCCGGAGTCGGCCACGGGCCTCGAGCTGGCCGATGAGCAACCCGCGGTTGGGACGCCGGTCGCCGCGATCGGAAACCCATTCGGCCGCCAGGGATCGTTCACCACCGGCGTCGTGAGCGGACGCAACCGGACCGTGCGACTCCCGCAACGACAGTTCTCGATCTCGCCGACGCTCCAGACCGACGCGGCGCTCAACCCCGGCAACAGCGGCGGGCCGCTGCTCACCTACGACGGGGTCGTCGTCGGCGTCGTGAGCGCGGGCCAGGGACAGGGAATCGGCTTCGCGATCCCGGCGCCGTGGGTCAGCCAGGTGGTGCCGGAGCTGATCGAGAACGGGGAGTACGAGCACTCGTATCTCGGCGTGTTGCTTGGCGATGTCACACCGACGGTCATCGAGAACAACGACCTGCCCGTGACCTGGGGCGTCTACATCGACGACCTGCAGGAGGACACGCCGGCCGACGGCGTCCTCAGGGGGAGCCGCGTCGGGAGTCTCGACCCCTCGACCACCGCGCCGGTGGGCGGGGACGTGATCGTCCGCATGGGCGAGTGGACGATCCGAGATCAGGAGGACCTCTCGGCGTATCTAGCACTCGAAACCCGCCCTGGCGACGAGATAGAGATCGAGCTCATCCGGGACGGGCGCCGTCGGACGGTGTCGCTGACGGTCGGCGAGCGGCCGTAGCTTCTCCCCGGCGGCGTCGGCGCGGACAGTACGTGATTGACGATCAGTCGATCAGTCGAGCGGATCGGCGACGCCCCGCTCGACGAGCGGGCCGACGTTCGTGGCCGGTAGGCTGACGATGTCCTCGGCGGCGAGGTCGTACTCCCTGTCGTCGAAGCCGACGAACGGCTCGATGTCGGCCGTGATTCGGACCGTTCGCCGGTCGACCGTCGTGGTGCCGCCGTCGTTTCTGACCGGCTGGTCGCCGTCGATCCGGTCGCCGGTCGGCTCCGAGGCTCGCCCGGTCGGAGTCGAGGGATCGCCTTTGTCTGCGGGAGCGTCACGTTCCGCGTTCCGGTCCCCGCCGGAGGGAGCCGGGCTCGGTTGCTCGGGCTCTTCGTCTGTCGACTCTCGGCCCTCGCTCATCAGGTCGGCGACACTCATCGAGTCGGTCGCCGAGGCCGCGCGATCCGTCTGCTCCCGGCGCTGATCGCCCGAGGAGTCCTCCGAGAGAGTGCCGTCGGTCGAGTCGATCCCGCCGGCCCCGTCGGTCTCGTCGGTTCCCTCGATGACATCGAATACCCGCCGACGGTTCTGTTTGATCGACGCGACGAGTGTCTCGAACAGCTCGCGTTCCTCTCGGGTCATCTCGTCGGCGTTCGAGGGCATGTCTGCGGCCGCGAGCGACGCGTCCTTGACGATCTTTCCGACGCGTTTCTCGTAGATGGCCTCGACGGTGCTCTCGGCGGTGTCGATCTCGTCTGAGAGCTGGTTTACCTCCGGCTCGTCGAACGGATCGTCCGCGCGCTCGGCGATGCGTTTCCGCTCGGCGCGGAGCTGTTGGATGTACTCCCCGGCGTCCTGGTAAAACGACTCCCGGAGCTCCTGGAGCCTGTCGCTCCGGCGCTCGCCGTCGCGCACCGATTGAAGCTCTTCGAGTCGCATTGTGGTGGATCTCCGCGAGTCCAGGACCGATCGACTGGTACCCGACCCGAAAACACTCTCTCGGGGAGTGTAAAGCTATCGCCCGCGCCTCGCCCGGAGCCGACGGTCGGTCAGCCGCGTGTTACTCGCGGGCCTTCTCGGCGCGTCCGCGACACATCAGGAAGATCCCCAGATACTCGGGGACGGTCCGGCGGCCCGGACTCAGGGTTCGGCGCTCGCCGCCGAGCTCGACGGGGCCGCCTTCTGTGACCTCGACCGCGATCTCGTGGCCCCGGAACGTCTCTGGAACGGCGTCAACGAGCGGGTCGAACGTCGAGAGCTCGTCGCGGTCGATCGGCGTGACCGCCAGTCCGCTGCCGCCGTGGAGGCTCCCGGGCAGCCGGATGAGCCGGTTCGTGTCGGTCGTGACCGGCTCGTCGATCGGCGCGTCGTCGCGCTCGAGAACCTCGTCGGCGAGCTCGCGGGCCAGCGTCTCGAAGACCGCATGCGCCGAGAGGTTGCCCCGCTCGATCTCGACGAACCGGTCCTTGGCGAACCGGTAGGCCGTCCGGGCTTTCTTCTCGCCGACGCCGTCGTAACGGGTGAGTCGGTCGATCGCCGCGTCCTCCTCGAGTTCGGCCACCTCCGCGAGCAGCGAGGTCAGCGCTGCGTGGATCCGCCGTCCCCACCCCCCGTCGGTCGGCAGGTACCGGTTTGTCGCCGGACTGGTCCGGCCGGCCGAGCCGGCGACGGTCTCCTCGCGGACGTGTGCGTCGAGGCTGAACCCTGCGCCGCGCACGTAGTCGACGATCTCTCGGCGGGCGTCGCTGTCGAGGGACTGGACTCCCTCATCGCGGATGTGGACGTGATAGCCCCGGCTGCCCGAGAAGACAATCGAGAGCTCCTCGAAGGCAAAATCCGTCTCGAGGAAGTCGAGCAGCCGCCCCAGCGCGTCCTTGCAGGCGGCGAGCATCTCAGCATAGCTGTCGTCCTCGTCGGTCCCGGGGAGGTGATCAGCATCGAGATCGAAGACCAGATCCGCCGACTGCCACCCCTTGGCGTCCATCCGGGTCGCGGCCGGATCGTCGTAGCGGCCGGCCGAGAAGTAGACGTGTCGCGGGCGTTCGCGAGGCAGGAACTGCTCGACGGCACCGAGATCGAGAAGCGAGTTGTGCCGGACGTACGTCTCGCCGCCGCTCGCGGTCCAGACGACGTAGCCCCACTCGCGTCTGTTCGCCGCCGGAGGGGGATCGATCGTCGTCCGGCGGTAGTGATCGCCGAACCGCCCGCGCAGGTACGACAGCGTCCGATCGCGCACGACGGTGGATAGCCGACCGGAGCAATAGCCCTTTCGGGCGGCGAGTCGGGCAACTCAAGGGAATCGCCGACCTACCAACGGGCGTGTCACGGCAGCTGCCGCGGGTGGATACGGTCTTTCTCCACGAGCGCGACGGGCAGTACCGGCTTGTCGTCCGTCGCGACGGCGAGCGGCTGTTCCGGGGCCGGCTCGAGCTCAAACAGACCGACGCCGGCCCCCGGCCGGCACGGATGCGGGTCAGCGACGGCTCCGACGAGGACCGGCGCAGCCCCGACGAGTTCGTCGAGCTCGCCCGGCGGGCCGACCGGATCCGGATCTCCGAGCAGACCTCCGCGCCGCGCCGCGACGAACTGCGCGAGATGCTCGACGG
>CAYREK010000010.1:20025-26971 GCA_964423305.1 uncultured Halobacteriales archaeon
CCCGCGAGCGGATCGAGGAGCTGCTGTTCGAGGTCCAGGACCTCGACCGGGTGACGGACCTCCTGGCCGGCGAGCTCGACCCCGAGCTGACCAAGTTCGACGAGATCAGCGCGACCGTCGACGAGATCGACCCGATTGAGACGAGCGCGCTCGGGCTGCACCCGGACTTGCAGTCCTCCGTCGAGTCGCGGTTCGACGAGCTGTTGCCGGTCCAGACCCTCGCCGTCGAGAACGGCGCCGTAGAGGGGGCCGACCAGCTGGTCGTCAGCGCGACCGCCACGGGGAAGACCCTGATCGGCGAGCTCGCCGGCCTCGACCGGGCCCTGCGGGGTGAAGGGACGCTGCTCTTTTTAGTGCCGCTGGTGGCGCTCGCGAACCAGAAGTACGGAAAGTTCCAGGAGCGGTACGGCGATCTCGCCGACGTGACCCTCCGGGTGGGGGCCAGCCGGATCAACGACACCGGCCAGCAGTTCGATCCCAGCGCCGACGTGGTCGTCGGCACCTACGAGGGGATCGACCACGCGCTCCGGACCGGAAAAGATCTCGGGGCGATCGGAACGGTCGTGATCGACGAGGTCCACACCCTGGGCGAGGGCGAGCGCGGGCACCGACTCGACGGGCTGATCAGCCGGCTCAAACACTACTGCCGGAACGGATCGACCCAGTGGCTCTACCTCTCGGCGACGGTCGGCAACCCCGGGGCGCTCGCGGAGGCCCTTGAGGCGACGCTGATCGAGTTCGAGGAGCGGCCGGTCCCGATCGAGCGCCACGTCACCTTCCTCGAGGACCGCGAGAAAGTCGACGTCGAGAACCGCCTCGTCAGGCGGGCCTTCGATCAGACCTCGAGCAAGGGGTATCGCGGCCAGACGATCATCTTCACGAATGCCCGGCGGCGGTGTCACGAGATCTCCCGCCGGCTCGAGTACGCCTCCGCGCCGTACCACGCCGGCCTGGACAACGGCCGGCGCAAGCGCGTCGAGCAGGAGTTCGCCGAGCAGGAGCTGGCCGCGGTGGTGACGACCGCGGCGCTCGCTGCTGGGGTCGATTTCCCGGCTTCGCAGGTGATCTTCGACTCGCTGGCGATGGGCATCGAGTGGCTCTCTGTACAGGAGTTTTCCCAGATGCTCGGCCGGGCAGGCCGACCCGACTACCACGACAAGGGTCGGGTGTACGTACTCGTCGAGCCCGACGGCCGGTACCACGCCAGCCAGGAGCGCACCGAGGACGAGGTCGCGTTCACCCTGCTGAAAGGGGAGATGGAGCCGGTCCAGCCCCGCTACGACGAGGCCGCCGCCGTCGAGGAGACCCTCGCGAACGTCACCGTGGCCGGCCAGCAGGCAAAACTGCTCAACGACCGGATGGTCGGCGAGGTACCGACGAAACACGCGCTCGGGAAGCTACTCGAGTACGAGTTCATCGACGGGCTCGAGCCGACGCCGCTGGGTCGGGCGGTGACCCGACACTTCCTCTCCCCCGGCGACGCCTTCGCCTTACTCGAAGGGATCCGGACCGACGAGTCCGGCTCGGAGCTGGTCGCTCGGATGGAGCTGCGCGGGGACCGGTAGGTCGAGGACGCGTTAGTTCCGGATCCGGACGATCCCCGAGCGAAACACCCGGTGGTTCGGGAGGATGTACTCCTCGCCGTCGGCCTCGATCCGAGTGACGAGCATGTCGATCTCCTGGACGATCCCACGACGGTCGTCGACCCGGACCTCGTCGCCGATCGCGTACGGCTCCGAGAGCAGCAGGTAAACTCCGGCCGCGGCGGCCGCGAGCAGGTCCTTGAACGCGATGCCGGCGAGAAAGACCAGCCCGAAGGCGTAGGCCCCGAGCAGGATCAACAGCGCCTGGGTCGCGATGCCGACCTGGCTCAGGGCGACCAGCGCCGCGATGTAGAAGACGCTGTACTTGACGAGCTCGGGCAACAGCGCTGCCTCGGGGAGTTTGACCGACTTGAGCCGTTCTTGGACCGCGACGGCGGCCTTGTCGCCCCCGATCAGCCCGAAGATAACCGCCAAGATCGCGACGAACAGCCGCGGCAGGTACCGCGCCAACCGCTCCCAGAACACCGTCGCCTCGAGCAGCCGGGTGAGCTGTAAGGCGAGCACGATCACGCCGGCGTAGACGAACACCGCCGTCAGCGTCGAGACGATCCCCACCGTAGAGGTGCCCAGCCGCCTGACAGATCGCTCGAAGGGGGTCCCCTCGACCAGCTCCGGGACGCCGTAGGCGGCCATGGTTCGGGAGACACGCCGCCAGACGAGATAGGAAAGCACTACCCCGATCAACAGGACCGCGACCGCGAGGACGAAGGCCGTCTCCTGTGAGACCGTTCGTCGGACATCAGAGAGGTCGATGCCGACGACCATCGGTCAGTACTCCTCCGGATCGAGCTCGAGAACCTTCTCGCCGGCTTTGAACGCCCGGACGAGCCCGTCGCTCTCCGAGAGCACGACCGCGACGGCATTGGTGTCGCGGGTGATGGCGGCGGCGGCCATGTGCCGGGTTCCAAGCCCCTTCGGGATGTCGACGCCCTCGGCGCCGGGCTCCAGATACCGGTATGCCGAGACGATCTTGCCGCTGTCGGAGACGATGAAGGCGCCGTCGAGCCGGGAGAACTCTTTGAGCATCACCGTCACGATCGGGTCCCCGACGTTGACGTGTGACTTCTCGAAGGGGTTGTAGGAAAGTGGGCGGGACTTGTTCATCACCTTTCCGGCGTCGCCGACGACAAACAGGGCCCCGACAGGCTTTCCCTTCTGGCCTTTCTTGCCGAGTTCGATCACCACGTCGAGGACATCCCGGACCACGTCGGCGTCGGGTCGGGAGTTGACAAACAGGTCGTAGGCGCCGGCCGGCGAGAACTCGTCGGCGGCAACCCGGAGAGCTGTGTCGACACCGCCGTCGAACAGCCCGGTGAGACAGACCACCTCGTCGCCCTCCCGGAGAATCCCCTGTTGGAGCGCCCCCTCGAGGCCGAACCGGATCCGGTCGCGTAGCGAGGCGAACTCGAGGGGCAACTCGACGAAGTGATCGCCGGCACCGTCCTCGGCCGCGACGACGATTACCGGCCGGTCATCCTCCTCGAGGCGGTCGATGACCGACTGCTCGCGCGTGAACGCCACGACGGCCTGAACATCGGCACCGAGCCCGGCCAGTAACTCGTCCAACGCACTCATCGTGTACTCTCGTATGGATGATTCGCCGGACGGAAAAAGGGTTGCGACCCGTCTGCCGCGTGGCTGTCGGGAGTCACTGACGCGTCTGACACGGGCGAAGTAGACTTATCACCCTGGGGCCGCGAGCAGGTATCGTGAGCGACCGTCCGACCGTTCTGATCGTCGACGACGAGGAAAGCGCCGCCGACGTGTACGCGCTCCGGCTGGAAGACGAGTACGAGACGGCAGTCGCCTACAGCGGTCGGACCGCCCTGGAGACGGTCGATGACGGGATCGATGTCGTGTTGCTCGACCGTCGGATGCCGGAGCTGTCCGGCCGGGAGATCCTCGAGGCGATCCGCGAGCGCGGGCTGGCGGTGAGTGTCATAATGCTCACCGCGGTCGATCCGGGTCTCGAGGTCGTCGAGATGCCCTTCGACGATTACATTACGAAACCGGTCGCGAAAGACGAGCTCGTGGCGGCGATCGACACGCAGGTCGGGCTCGATCGGGGCGAGACCCGCACCGAGTACCACGAAGTCCAGACGAAGCTCTCGCTGTTAGAACGGGAGCTCCCGCCGGACGAACGCGACGGCGAGACCCTCGAGCGGCTGCGCGAACGGGCCGCGCGGCTCCGCGAGCAGCTGACCGACGCGGAACCTGGCTCGGACTCGGCCGGCTCCAGGGACGGCACAGGTCCGCGACCGGACGGGTCGGCGCCGAACCAATAACCGGCGACCGACAGTCATTTGCGAGCCACGGAGCAACAGCGGCGCATGGACGACAGCCGCGTTCTGATCACCGGCGGCGCCGGGTTCATCGGCTCGACGCTCGCGAACCGCCTCGCGGCGGACAACGACGTGATCGCGATCGACGATCTCTCGCTTGGAACGCCCGAGAACCTCGATCCCGGCGTGGAGTTTCTCGACCGGTCGGTGCTCGAGGACGACTGGCCGGCGGAGGTCGACGCGGTCTTTCACCTGGCGGCGCTGTCCTCTCGGGCGATGCTCGAAGACCGCCCGCAGGAGGGCACCAGGGTCAACGTCGACGGAATGGTGAATGTTATCGAACGTACCCGCGAGCATGCCGAGGCGATCGTCGTCGCCGGCACCTCCTCGATGTACGACGACGAGCCTCCCTCGCTAGAGACAGATCCGGTCGAGGCCGCGACCTGCTACGAGGCGTCGATGCTCGCACGGGACCGGTACATGGAGTATTACAACAACTTCTACGAGGACGTCCACGTCGCCTCGACGCGGTTCTCCTCGGTGTATCAGGGCTACGGCGGCAACGAGGCCCACAAGGGCGAGTACGCAAACACCGTCTCCCAGTGGGCCGAAAAGATGGCAGACGGCCGGCCGCCGGTGCTGTGGGGCGACGGTACCCAGACTCGGGATTACGTCCACGTCACCGACGTCGCACGGGCGATGGAGGCGGTCGCGGACGCCCGCCTGGAAGGGGCGTACAACGTCGGGACCGGGCGGAACTTCTCGTTCAACGAGACGGTCGCGCTGTTGAACGACGCGCTCGGGACCGACATCGACCCCGAATACGAGCCCGTCCAGCTGAGAAACTACAACTACCAACAGCGGTTCGATATCTCGAAGCTCCGGGAGGCGACCGGCTGGGAACCGACCGTTCCCTTCGAGGAGGGCGTCGAGCGGGTCTGTCGGCCGTACGTCGAGTGAGGCGGTATGTCCCAGCCGTGCACGGTCCCGATATGATTAACAGGGTTGATCCCCTCTACATGGTATGAGCACTCACGTGGCGATCGTCGGTGCCTACGGCAGCGCCGGTTCGGCGGTCGCCGATCGGCTCGTCGACGAGCCGAACATCGAACTCAGCCTCATCGACGACGGCGACCCGGGCGGCGGTCTCTGTATTCTGCGAGGGTGTATGCCCTCGAAGGAACTGCTCTCGGCGGCTGCCCACCGGCACCAGGCCCGCCACGACGACCGGCTGGTCGGCGATCCGCCCCAAGTGGATCTCGAAGAGACAGTCGCACAGAAAGACGACCGGACGCTCGGCTGGGCGGGCCACCGCCGTGAGCAAGTCCACGAGTGGGCCGAGCGCGAAGATGTTCACCTCTACCGCGAGCCCGCGCAGTTCGTCGACGACCGGACTCTGCTCGTCGGGGATGCCAGGATCGAGCCCGATTATGTCGTTCTCGCGACGGGCTCGCGGGTGAACGTGCCCGATATCCCCGGCATCGACGCGGTCGAGCACATGACCAGCGCCGACGTGCTCGACGCGACCGAGCTTCCCGACTCGGGGATCGTCATCGGCTTCGGCTACATCGGAGTAGAGATGGCCCCGTACCTCGCCGAGGCCGGCGAGATGGACCTTACAGTGGTCGAACACGACGACCGACCCCTCGACGAGGCCGACCCGGTCTTTGGCGACGAGATCCTCGACATCTACCGCGAGGAGTTTGACATCGAGGTGCTGATGAACGCCCGGGAACAGCGCCTCGAGAAGACCGAAACCGGCGTTCGGCTCTCGCTCTCGACTCCCGAGGGACGGGAGGTCATCGAGGCCGAGCAGCTGGTCTGTTTCACCGGGCGCCGGCCGAACATCGACGGCTTGGGACTCGACGCAGCCGGGATCGACCCCGAGGGAGCGTGGGTCGAGGAGACGATGCGGGCCCGGGACAACGACCGGGTGTACGTCGTCGGTGACGCGAACGGCAAGGAGCCGATCCTCCACGTCGCAAAGGAACAGGGCCACGTCGCGGCCGAGAACATCCGCCGGGAGCTGCGCGGCGAGTCGCTTCGCCCCTACGAGAACATCCACCACCACGTTGTCTTCTCCGGGCTGGGCGTGTACCCGTTCGCCCGCGTGGGCCACACGCCGGCCAGCGCCCGCGACGCCGGCCACGAGGTCGCGGTCGCGACCCGGCGGGCCAGCGACGACGGGATCTTCGAGTCGAAAGGCGTCCCGGCCGGACTCGCCCGGCTGGTCGTCGACCGCGCGGACGGGACCGTGCTCGGCTACCAGGGGCTACACTACCACGCCGACACGATGGCAAAGACCGCACAGGTCCTCGTCGAGCTCGGGCTCGACGCCCGGTCGGTCCCGGACAGGGCCTACCACCCGACGCTGCCGGAGCTGTTCGACGGACTGTTGCGCGGGGCCGTCGAGCAACTCGAAGCGCCTGGAGACGAGACCGCGACCGAGGAGCCCGTTCCGCCGGTCGAGACCGACGGGTCGGGAGCAGGCTCCGACTGATTCGATCGGGTTCTGGTGGCTCTGACCGACTCTCGGCGGTCAGTCGTCGGCCTCTCCGTCGATTGCCGCCTCCCTGAGTTCGTGGTCGGTGTCGGACTCGACTGTCAGCTCGGGAACGGTCGTCGGCTCGTGCTCGTCGTCGACGGCGACGTAGACGAAATACGAGTCCGTGGTCTGCTCGCGCTCGCCGCTGCGGGGCGCCTCGCGCGAGGCGGTGATTCGCACCCGGATGCTGGTCCGACCGGTGGCGTAGGCGTAGGAATCGATGACACAGATGTCACCCTGCGGGACCGGCCGCCGGAAATCGAGGCTATTGATCCGGGCGGTGACACAGGTCGTCCCCGCGTGGCGCATCGCCGACATCGCGCCGATCTCGTCCATCCACTTGACGATCTTTCCGCCGTGTGCGGAGCTGTAGTTGTTGGTGTCGTTTGGCTGGACGCGCTCGTGGTTCTCGATGCGCGTCTCGCTGATCGTCGCCATACCGTCCGGTAGATATCCTGCGACTAAAACCTACGCCGACGCTCGAGACGGGCTCGCCGTTGCCTGCGTTCTCTCGC
>CAYREK010000010.1:27140-33631 GCA_964423305.1 uncultured Halobacteriales archaeon
TATCGAGGAGGGGACGCTCGTGGCCGTGATGGCGGGTGTTCTCCTCGGTGGCGCTACGCTGCTGGCGGGCAACTACGCGATTCCACACCTCCACGCGCAGTATCGCGAGTGGGTACCAGAGGGCGGTGCGACCGGGTCTGAGGCCAGGGCGATGCTCGGAGGTGATACGCCGGTGTCGGAACGGCACGCAAGCAGTACACACACGACCAGTCCCGACGAGACCGAGGCTCGCGACGCCGCGCTCCGGCGGGCGCTGCTCGTCGGCGGCGCGATCACGCTGCACAACGCTCCGGAGGGACTGGCGATTGGGATTGCCTTCGCGTCGGGGCTGACGGAGGTTGCGCTGGTGCTCGCGGTCGTGATCGGCCTCCAGAACGTTCCGGACGGGTTCGCATTCGCCGTCCCGATGGGCGAAACGGGGATGTCGAACTGGCGTGTACTTCTCTACACCACGCTGTCCGGACTTGTTCCCCAGATTACCGCCGCAGTGGTCGGGTTCTCGTTGATCTCGGTCGCCGCCGGACTCTTTCCGATCGCGTCCGGAGTCGCGGCTGGCGCGATGCTGGCGGTCGTCTTCCGGGAGCTGATCCCCGCCTCGCACGGCCACGGCCACGCCGACGCCGCGACCGTGGCGTTTCTGCTCGGCTTCGTGCTGATCGTCGTCGTCGACGCAGTCGTCGTGGTGTGAGACAGAGCGTCACAGTCGTTTCCCGGGCGTAGGTCCCGACGCCAAGCGGTAGATGTGGTCCACGCGGCGGCGAAAGGCCGGACCGTAATGTCGATCAGCCCACAAGAATAGACTTTCGCTCGCCGGTGTCACTCGAGTTGGTGGTAATCGAGTTCGTAATTGGCGTCGAGCGCCTCTTGGATCGTGGGACTGGGCTCGCCAGGGATAGCCGTGTCAAGGCGCATCTCGCCGTCGGCGGTCCGGCGGTACTGGATGTTCCGGTGCCAGTCCGTGTCCAGGTCTGTGTGATCCCGGCGGTAGTGCGCGCCGCGGGACTCAGTGCGCTCGAGCGCGCCGCGGAGCAGCGCCTCGGCGATAGTAAAGGCAAAGCCCAGATCGACAGCGAACTCGAAGCTCTGAGAGGTACGGTCGCCGACCGCCAGGTCGGCGGCCCGCTCGCGCAGGTCCGCGAGCTCATCTAATCCCTCCTGGAGCTCCGTCCCGTGACGACGGATGCCGGCGTGAGTCTCAAGGATCATCCGCAGCTCGGCGAGCGCATCTTCGGGCGTCAGCGAGCCGTCGGCGCCGGCCATCCCGTCGAGCCCGGCGAGGTGTCGCTCGGCGAGGTCGGTCCCGAGCGGCGCAGGCAGCTCGCCGGGACCGTCGACCCGGTCGGCGACGGCTTCGCCGGCCACCTTCCCGAACACGACTGTCTCCACGAGCGAGTTCCCCCCGAGGCGATTGGCGCCGTGGACGCCGGCCATCGTCTCGCCGATCGCGTACAGCCCCGCGACGTCGGTCTCGCCGGTCTCGTCGGTCACGACTCCGCCCATCCCGTAGTGCGCCGTCGGCGCAACCTCCACCGGGTCTGTCGACATGTCGACGCCAAGCGAGTCGAACCGCTCGTACATCCGCGGGAGTCGCTCCTTGATGAACGCCCGGTCGCGGTGTGAGATATCGAGGTAGACGCCGCCGTTTTCCGTTCCGCGGCCGGCCTCGATCTCGGATTCGATCGCGCGGGCGACGACATCCCGGGCGTCGAGTTCCATCTGGTCGGGGGAGTACTCCTCCATGAACCGGTCGCCCTCGGCGTTGAACAGGCGCCCACCCTCGCCACGAACCGCCTCGGTGACCAGCCGGCCGTCCCACTCCTCGCCGTACCGGTCGCCGACCATCCCCGTCGGGTGAAACTGGACGAACTCGATGTCGGCAAGCGTCGCGCCGGCCTCGTAGGCGAGCGCCGGTCCGTCGCCGGTGTTCTCGTCGTCCCGGGAGCTGTGGCGATTGTACAGGGCGGTGTACCCGCCGGCCGCGAGGATCACCGCGCCAGCGTTAAAGAGGAGATAGGTTCCATCGTCCATATCGTAGCCCAGGGCGCCGTACACGCGGCTGCCGTCCGAGAGCAGCTTCGTTATCATCACGTTCTCTCGGTAGGGGATCTCGAGATCCTGTGCGCGGTCGATCAGCGTCTCGAGCAGGGACTCACCGGTGTGATCGCCAGCAAACGCCGTTCGGCGGAACGACTGTGCACCAAAGTACCGCTGGTCGGGCTCGCCGTCCTCTGTACGACTGTAGGGCATCCCCCAGTCGTCGAGCTCGCGAAGCCGAGTCGGCGCGTCGCGTGTGACCCGCTCGACGGCCGCCGGATCGTTGAGGAAGTGTCCCTCCTTGAGCGTGTCGGCGGCGTGGATCTCGGGGCTGTCCTCGGGGTCGTGGGTTCCGAGCGCGCCGTTGATGCCGCCCCGTGCCCAGGTCGTGTGAGCGTCGCCGTGGCCGCGCTTGCCGATCACGAGCTGGTCCTCGACGCCGCGCTCGGCCAGTTCGATCGCAGCTCTCGCGCCTGCCGCGCCCGCGCCGATCACGAGCACCGATAGGTCGATCTGCTCGTACGGCGGCGCGGCCGTCTTTAGCTCGTTTGTCTCGTCGGCGGTTGGATGCATTGTACCATTGATAGGGACCGGAGGTACCTAAACCCACGCCGGTCGTGAGTCAAAAGACACTCGCGGCCCGGGCCCCGGAAAACAACTATGACTGTTGTCGGCGTCGACGGCTGCCCGAAGGGGTGGGTCGCGGTCGCCTACGAGCAGACACTCGCCGAGTGTCGAGTCTTCGAGACCGCGGCGGAGCTATGGGCGGCGCATAAGCAAGCCGAGACGATCCTCGTCGACATCCCGATCGGGCTCCGAGAAGACAGCGCCGAGCCCCGCGCCTGTGATACCGCCTCCCGCGAGGTCCTCGGCCGGCGGGGCAACAGCGTCTTTCCGGCACCGATCCGACCGGCGGCCCACGCGCCGGACTACGAGCGTGCCAAGACCATCCAGGAACAACACACCGAGGGAAGCCTGGGCCGACAGACCTGGGCGATCTGTGACAAGATCGCCGAGCTCGACGACCTCCTCAGGGAAACTCCCGAAGCGCGGGGAACGGTCCGAGAGGCTCACCCGGAGGTCTGTTTCTGGGCGCTGGCCGGCGGCGAACCGACGCGGTACTCGAAGACCGGCCAGCCCGCAGCCGCCGTCTGGGAGCGGGTCGACCGGCTTGAGGCCGCCGACACCGACGCGCTCGAACGCGTCCGGACGGCGGGTCGGGATCTCGGCGGGCGCGCTGGGGTCGATGACCTGCTCGATGCGTTCGCGCTCGCGCTGACCGCCAGCGACCGCACGGGCCCGCTCCAAACGCTCCCCGAGGAGCCGCCCCGGGATCCGGTCGGACTCCCGATGGAGATGATCTATACCCGTCCGTGACCGGTCCCGAGTCCGATCTCGGGGACCTCTCGGTTACGATCGTAGCTGTGTGATCTGAGGGAATCGACTGCTTCGAGCGGCTCCCATCGAGAACCCTCAACGTCCGGAAATAGGGTAGTTTACAAAGCGTGGGCCAAAACAATCGTCTGAATGTCTGACGAGGATCTCGAACGCAATCTCGGGCTTCCTGCCGTTATCGCCATCGCGATGGGATCGATGATCGGAAGTGGCATTTTCATTCTCCCGGGCGTGGCGTACTTAGAGGCCGGGGAAAACTCCAGTGTCGTGCTTGCCTTTCTGGTCGGCGGGCTGCTGACGATTCCAGCGGCGCTGAGCGCCGCAGAGCTGGCGACGGCTATCCCCGAGTCCGGGGGCAGCTATACTTATATCCAGCGCGGCATGGGACCGGTCATCGGGACCGTCGCGGGCGTCGGGAACTGGATGGTACTAAACTTCAAGACGGCCCTGGCCCTGATCGGCGGGTTGCCGTACCTCGTCTTTTTGTTTCCGCGAATCAGCGACTTCGGGCTGTCGCTTGGTCCCTTACAGTTTACTGCCGTCGTGGTGCTGTCGGTGCTTCTGACGGTTGGGTTTACATCTATAAACGTCGCCAGCTCCGACAGCGCTGGGCAGGCACAGAATATCATCGTCGTCATAATGATGATCGTGTTGGGCGTGTTTATTCTGGTGAGTCTCCCGGATCTCGCCGAATCGAATCCCCGCGGGGTCGCCGACATCCAACCAAACGGCTTCCTGGCGGCGACGGCGCTTGTGTTTGTCGCCTACGCCGGCGTTATTAAGGTCACCAGCGTCGCCGAGGAGATCAAAAATCCCGACCGAAACATCCCCCGTGGGATCGTCATCTCGCTCGCGGTCACGACGTTCATCTACGTTGCGATCACCTACATCGCCGTCGAGACCGTCGACATCAGCGGGCTGGTTAGAAGCGATATTCCGGTCAGCGAGGGCGGACTTGACTCGGCCGGGGAGGGAGCGATCATCGCGATCGCTGCTGAGAACATCGTCGGCACCGTCGGCGCGGTGCTGGTCGTTGCTGCCGCGCTGCTCGCGCTCGCCTCGACGGCCAACTCTGGAATTCTCTCTGCCTCGCGGTATCCGTTCGCGATGGCCCGAGACGGGCTCGCGAACCGCGAGCTCGGTCGGATCAACCCTCAGACGCGTACGCCGGTGGTCTCTATCCTCGCGACTGGGGCAGCCGTGGTATTTATGGTCGTCTTTCTACCCGTCGACAGCGTTGCGCGATTCGGGGCGGCCTTCCAGATCATCATCTTCATGCTCGTCAGCCTCGCGGTCATTGGCTTCCGGGAAGCCGATCCCGATGCCTACACCCCCTCGTATCTCTCGCCTGCCTATCCGTATCTCCAGCTGTTCGGCGTACTCAGCGGTGTCCTCCTCCTGACACAGCTGAGCCTGCTCGCGTTCATCGGAACCGTGGTCATTACCGCGCTCTCTATTGTCTACTACTACGCTTACGCCCGGATACAGCGCCAGCGCGAAGGCGCAGTCAAGACCGAGCTCAGAGAAGAACTCGTCGAGACGGGCGAAAACCAGACGCTCTCGCTGCTCAACCGAGAGGGACAGTACCGGGTATTGATCGCGCTCTGGGATCCCGGCGAAGAAGAGTACAGCAACAAAGACGACCTCTTGGACATCGTCTCTACGCTCGACAGCCACGGGCTGGACACCACGGTCGATGTCGTCGAGTTCAAACAGGCCCGCAAGGAGTCGTTCGATATCGAACACCCAGAGATCGACGCCGATAAGCCGCCCTGGATCGAGGTCTACGACGACGTCTCTTACCGGCAGATTACCGCGCGCGATATCAAAGAGTCGATCGTCGAGTACGCGACGTACAACGACGTTGATCTCGTCGCCCACGCGTTCGCTCCCGATGCCGGACGGCTCGGCGTCGTCGACGACGACCTCGAGTGGACGATCGAGAACGTGCCGTGTGACAGCATGGCCCTCGCTGGCTCTCCCGAGAAGGTCCAGAAGGTGACGCTGCTCTCGAAGGGGCCGACCTACGCCCCCTCGAAGGTACTTCTCGCGGACGCGATCGCGGCCGCCTACAGTGCCCACCTCGAGTTGACGTATCTCGTCGCCGAGGGAGCAAGCGAGGAGCGCCGGCGTGCCGAGTCGTACTTCGAGGCCATCGAAGAGGCGCTGGTCGCACCGACCACGACCACGAACGTCATCGAGACCGACGATCCGGAAGGCGAGGCAGAACGTCTCGCCCGACAGACCGACGTGCTCGTGACCGAACTGGATATCCGGACCATCTGGCAGCGGCTCCGGCCGACCCCGACGGTCGCGGCCGGGCTCGACAACGACGGGACGACCGTGTTCGTCTACTCCGGGGGACTGTTCGAGTACCAGACTATCTACAAGCGAATCTTGATGCGGTACGTCTTCCGGGGACTCCGCTGAGCCCCGGACTGTGGCGTCTCGGTCACGAGTGATTGCTCGACCCCCAGCCGATGCGATCGTCGGGAGAACGGAAGGGACCGCAGATTGGTGATCGAACCGGTCGGGATGGCCGTGTGACCGGCGGGAGTGCAGCGACGAGAGTAGCCCACAGACCGGCGGGAACGGCGAGAGACGCTGCCGAGGTCGCAACCTTTTCGCTGGAGCACGAGCTACGACGTGTGTGACAGTAGACACCGAGACAGTGCAGGAACGACTCCGGTCAGTCGAAGACCCTGAACTCGGAGACGGCCTCGTGTCGCTTGGCCTCGTGAACGACATCGAAATCGACCACGAGGCCGAGCAGATCGCCGTCGACCTGGCGCTCGGTGCGCCGTACTCGCCGGCCGAGACGGCCATCGCCGGCCGCGTCCGCGAGGCGCTCGCCGAGCTGGCCTACGAGCCGGAGCTGTCGGCAAGTGTCGAACACGGCGGCGTCGAACCGCTCCCGGGAGTCAAGAACGTGATCGCGGTCGCCTCCGGCAAGGGCGGGGTCGGAAAGAGTACCGTCGCGAGCAATCTCGCGGCCGGACTGGCGGATCTGGGCGCGCGGGTAGGCCTGTTCGACGCCGACGTGTACGGCCCGAACGCGCCGA
>CAYREK010000011.1:0-3457 GCA_964423305.1 uncultured Halobacteriales archaeon
GGCCACGGCCGGGTGGAGCCGTACCCCGTCGCCGCCAACCGCTGGCGCGACGACGTGCTGCTCACGCAGGCGTCCATCTACGACTTCCAGCCCCACGTCACCTCCGGGGCCAGCCCGCCGCCGGCGAACCCGCTGGCGGTGTCCCAGCCGTGCATCCGGATGCAGGACATCGACAACGTCGGCAAGACCGGCCGACACACCATGGCCTTCGAGATGATGGCCCACCACGCGTTCAACGCCCGCGAGGGCCTGGAAGATCCGGGCCAGTACGCCTACGAGGGCGAGGTCTACTGGAAGAGCCAGACGGTCGCGTACTGCGACGAGCTGCTCGCGGAGCTTGGGGCCGACCTCGACGATGTCACCTATATCGAGGATCCGTGGGTCGGCGGGGGCAACGCCGGCCCGGCGATCGAGGTGATCTACCGAGGGCTGGAACTCGCGACGCTGGTTTTCATGTCGATGGAGCGAGATTCCGAGGGAGACTACCTGCTCAAGGACGGCAACCGCTACTCGAAGATGGACACCTACGTCGTCGACACGGGCTACGGGCTCGAGCGGTGGACCTGGATGAGCCAGGGCACCCCGACGGTCTACGAGGCGATCTACCCCGAGACCATCGAGTTCCTCACGGACAACGCCGGGCTCGCGTACACCGAAAAGGAGCAGGCGATCGTCCACGACGCCGCGGCGCTCGCGGGTAACTTAGATATCGACGATGTCGACGACATCGAGGCCGCACGCGGAGATATCGCGGCCCAGCTGGGCGTGGATGTCGAGCGGCTGCGCGAGCTGGTCGAGCCCTTGGAAGAGATCTACGCGATCGCCGACCACGCCCGAACACTCGCGTACATGCTCGGCGACGAGATCGTCCCATCGAGTGCCGGCACGGGGTATCTCGCCCGGATGGTGCTGCGCCGCACCAAGCGCCTCGTCGACAGCGTCGGCGTCGACGCCCCGATCGACGAGCTGGTCGACATGCAGGCCGAGCGGCTGGGCTATGAGAATCGCGATCACATCCGGACGGTCGTCCGCACGGAACTGGAAAAGTACCGCGAGACCCTCAAGCGGGGCCGCCGCCGGGTCGAGAGCCTCGCCGAGGAGTACGCGAGCCGGGGCGAGCAGATTCCGACCGAGGAGCTGATCGAGCTGTATGACTCCCACGGGATCCATCCTGACACGGTCACCGAGATCGCTGCCGAGTACGACGCTGCGGTGCAGGTACCGGACGATTTCTACGCGCTGGTGGCCGGCCGCCACGAGGGCGGCGACGCCGGGAGCGCGTCCACGGAGGACCGCGAGGAGGTCACGGACCTGCCCGAGACCGACCGGCTCTACTACGAGGACCAGACCCGCACCGAGTTCGAGGCGATGGTCCTTGAGGTGTTCGAGCGCGAACAGGGGTACGACGTGGTACTCGATCAGACGATGTTCTACCCGGAGGGCGGTGGCCAGCCGGCCGACCGCGGAACGCTCGCGACCGACGATACGACGGTCGCGGTCACAGACGTCCAGCGCGTCGACGGCGTCGTGCTCCACCGAACCGACGGCGACCCCGGCACCGGCGAGTTCGTCCGGGGCAGCGTCGACGGCGAGCGACGCCGGGCACACATGCGCCATCACACGGCGACGCACCTGGTCGGACACGCCGCTCGAGGGGTACTCGGCGAGCACGTCCGCCAGGCCGGCGCACAGAAGGGTACCGAGAGCGCCCGGCTGGATCTCACCCACTACGAGTCCGTGAGCCGCGAGCAACTCGAGGCAATCGAGCGCCGCGCGAACGAGTACGTGACCGAGGATGTCCCGGTCAAACAGGAGTGGCGCCACAGAAACGACGCCGAAACGGAGTACGGCTTCGACATCTACCAGGGAGGGATTCCGGAGGGCGAGCAGATCAGGCTGATCCACGCCGGCGAGGACACCCAGGCCTGTGGAGGTACCCACGTCTCCCGAACCGGCGAGGTCGGCGCGATCAAACTGTTGGGGACCGAACGGATCCAGGACGGCGTCGTCCGGTTTACCTACGCCGCCGGCGACGCCGCGATCGCGGCCGTGCAGGCGACCGAGCGACGGCTGCGGGCGGCCGCAGACGCCCTCGACGTCGAGCCCGATGCCGTCCCGGAGACGGCGACACGGTTTTTCGGGGAGTGGAAAGACCGGGGCAAACAGATCGAGCGGCTCAAAGAGGAGCTGGCCGCGGTTCGGGCCGGCGGCGCCGACGCCGAGGAACTCGATCTCGGGCCCGCGCCGGCGGTGATAAAGCGCATCGACGGGGACATGGACGAGCTGCGCGCGACGGCGAACGCCCTGCTCGAGGAGGGGAACGTCGCGGTGCTGGGCTCGGGGGCAAACGGCGCGCAGTTCGTGGTGGCGGTTCCCGACGGTGTCGGACTCGACGCCGGCGAGGTGGTCGGCGAACTCGCCGGTCGGGTCGGCGGGGGCGGGGGCGGCCCGCCGGACTTCGCACAGGGTGGCGGTCCCGACGCGGAGCGCCTCGACGACGCGCTCGCGGCGGCCCCAGAGATCCTCGAGCGGGCGCTGAGCGCGTAGTGTTTACACACCGCGAGGGCGTCTCGCTGTACTACGAGCGCGACCCCGGCGAGAGCGAAGACGAGGCGGTCGCGTTCGTGGGCGAGGCCGGGCTCGGCGCCTGGCTGTGGGGCTGGCAACAGCCCCGCGTCGCCGGCCCCCACGAGACGCTCGTCTGGGACCTACGGGGGACCGGACGGTCGGACGCGCCGTCGGGACCGTACGCGGTCGCGGAGCTGGCGGCCGACCTCGAGGCGGTGCTGGCCGGCGCCGGGGTCCGCCGGGTCCACCTCGTCGGGGCCGGACTCGGCGGTGCGATCGCGCTGCGGTACGCCCGCGAGTACGGTCGGGCCCGGTCGCTCGCGCTGTTTGGAACGCTGCGCCGGGGCGGGGCGATCGACCGGGACGCGCTCGAAGGACTCGCCGACGGGGACCTGTCGGTCGGGTTCTCCGAGGCGTTCCTGCGAGAGGTCGAGACCGACCGGATCCGCGAGTGGCGACAAGCCGACGACCCCGGGCCGGCGGCTGCTACGGCACAGATCGACGCGCTCGCCCGGTTCGAGTCCGGGGCGCTGTACGAGCTGACCCTCCCCGCGCTTGTCTGTCACGGGCTCGGGGATCCGGTCGTCCCGGTCGAGGAGGGCAGACAGCTTGCTGCGGATCTCCCGCGGGGAAACTTCGTGCCCGTCGAGGGGCGACACCTCGCCTTTGCCGAACACGCCCGGGCGGTCACCGACCGGCTGCTTGCCTTCATCGAGACCGAGGGTGGAGGCAAAACCGAATAGTAGACGCCGACCGCACAGTCGAGCATGGAGACGGAGGGACTGTTCGCCCCCGAGAGCCCCGCAGCGGTCCGGGAGCGGTACGCCGAGCTCGTCGACGCCGCGGAGGCGACGGTCGAGGCCGCGGCCCGCGAGCAGGCGACGACC
The DNA here is from genome assembly GCA_964423305.1 of uncultured Halobacteriales archaeon. GTDB lineage: Archaea > Halobacteriota > Halobacteria > Halobacteriales > Haloarculaceae > Halovenus. The sequence continues at coordinate 3,456 of CAYREK010000011.1, forward strand.
GG
>CAYREK010000011.1:3467-6327 GCA_964423305.1 uncultured Halobacteriales archaeon
AGTACGACGACCTGACCGCGGAGCCGGCGCTGGTCGCCGGCCGGGAGGCGCTGTTTGCCGCGCTGCTCGCCGTCCGGGTCGGCGACCGAGCGGAGTTCGGCGAGTGGCGCGAACAGTTCGACCGCGAGGTCGAGCTGCTCGGGAGCGAGGGCGCCGAGAGAGTCGCCTGGCACGCGCCGGCGTTCACGGACCGCACGGTCGCGGTCACGTTCTACGAGAAACGCGGGGCGGCAGTCGAGACGCTGCGCCGGCAGGCGTTCGGTCGGCTCTACCGACCGTTGCTGGAGGAGTCGGCGTGAGCGAGGACTGGCGGGTGATCGAGTCGGTCACCGAGTACGAGACCGGCTGGTACGAGGGGGGGTACGACCTGGTCGAACAGCCCGACGGCTCGGAGAAACGGTACTACTGGGCCGAACTCCCGCCGGCGGTCGTGGTCGTCGCCGTCGCCGAGGGCCGCGCGGTGACCGTCGAGCAGTACCGGCCCGTGATCGGCGAGCACTGTCTCGAACTGCCGGCCGGAATCGTCGAGAACAGCGAGTCGTTCACCACGGCGGGCGCCCGCGAGCTCCGCGAGGAGACCGGCTTCGATCCGGCGGGCGTGTCGCTGCTCGAGGAGTTCTGGGTCGCGACCGGCGTGCTCAGACACCGCCGGGGGATCGTCTTCGCCGAGGGACTCGAACCGGTCGAGCCCGACCGGGACGACAACGAGTTCCTGTCGGTGCGGGCGGTCCCTGTCGACGAGCTACTTGAGCGAGCACGCGAGCCGCCGGCCAACGACGCGACTATCGAGGGACTTCTGCTCGCGGCCGAAGCGGAACTGATCTGAGACGCGGGATCGAGCCCTACGGCGACCAGCCACAGACGCTACATACCGTTGCACTTGGGTCGTGAAGTCCGCCACACTCCGGACACTGCTTTTTGTTGTAGCTTTCATCCCAGCTCGTCTCGGTGGACTCGACATCGTGTCCCCGCTGAGCGAGGAACTCGTCGAACATGTCCTCGGACCCTTGTGCGGATGCCATACAGACTGTGGTATGTGATGTCACTACATAGTCTTTGTGGCGCTCGGGGCCGGGAGCACGGAGCCGTCGACCGGACACGCTTTAGTTCCCGGGGAGAGTTGAGTAGGTATGAGCGGAGAGGACGCTGCTCGGACCTTCGAGGTAAGCGAACGGTACGAGCCCCACGAACTTGAGCCGGCGGTGTTCGACCGCTGGGCGGCCGTCGACGCCTACGAGCGAACCGTCGAACACCGGAGCGACGGCGAGCCCTTCTACTTCTTGGACGGGCCGCCGTACACCTCCGGGGCCGCCCACATGGGCACAACCTGGAACAAGATCCTCAAAGACGCATACATCCGGTATCACCGGATGCTCGGCTACGACGTCTCCGACCGGCCGGGCTACGATATGCACGGGCTGCCAATCGAGACCCGCGTCGAGGAGCAGCTGGGCTTCGAGAACAAACGCGACATCGAGGCCCTCGGCGAGGAGGAGTTCATCGCCGAGTGCAAGTCCTTCGCCGAGGAGCAACTCGAGGGGCTGCAAGAAGATTTCAAGTCCTTCGGCGTGTGGATGGACTGGGAGGATCCGTACAAGACCGTCGACCCGGAGTACATGGAGGCCGCCTGGTGGGCGTTCTCCCAGGCAAACGACCGCGGGCTCGTCGAGCGGGGAAAGCGCTCGATCAGCCAGTGCCCCCGGTGTGAGACCGCGATCGCCAACAACGAGGTCGAGTACGCGGACGTCGAGGACCCCTCGATTTACGTGCGGTTCCCGCTGTCTGACCGCGAGGGGTCAGTGGTGATCTGGACCACGACCCCCTGGACGATCCCGGCGAACACGTTCATCGCCGTCGGCGAGGCCGTCGAGTACGTCGGCGTCGACGCCCACCGGGACGGCGAGACCGACCGGCTGTACGTCGCCGCGGGGGTTCTAGAGGAGGTGCTCGCGGCCGGCGGGTACGACGACCACGAAGTGATCGAACGACTCGACGGCGCGGACATGGTGGGCTGGAACTACGAGCACCCGCTCGGCGATCGGGTCGAGCACCCGGCCGGCGAGGGCGCCTTCGAGATCTACACCGCCGAGTACGTCGAGGTCGACCGGACCGGGCTGGTCCACTCCGCGCCCGGCCACGGCGAGGAGGACTTCCATCGGGGCACCGAGCTCGGACTGGACCTGTTCTGTCCGGTCGGCGAGGACGGCCGGTTCGACGACCGCGCCGGGCCCTACGCCGGCGAGTTCGTCCGGGATGCAAACGACGAGATCATCGCCGACCTCGATGCCGCGGGGTACCTACTGGCCGAGGAGGCCGTCGAGCACTCGTATGGCCACTGCTGGCGGTGTGACACGGGGATCGTCCAGATCGTCACCGACCAGTGGTTTGTCACCGTCACAGAGATCAAAGACGACCTGCTCGCGAACATCGGGGACAGCGAGTGGCACCCCCCGGAGGCCCGCGACGGCCGGTTCCGGGATTTCGTCTCTGACTCGCCCGACTGGACCGCCTCCCGACAGCGATACTGGGGGACACCGGTTCCGATCTGGCTGCCCGCACACACCACAGAGGGCGAGCCCGTCGACTGGAGCGGGGCGATGGACGACGCGATCGTGATCGGCGACCGCGCGGAACTCGCCGCCCGCGCCGACCAGGAGATCGATCCCGAGGCGGTCGACCTGCACAAAGACACCGTCGACGAGCTGACCATCACCGAGGACGGCGTGGTCTACGAGCGTGTCGCGGACGTGTTCGATGTCTGGCTCGACTCGGCGGTCGCCTCCTGGGGGAGTCTCGGCTACCCCGGTGAGGAGGCCGATTACGACCAACGCTGGCCGGCGGACCTGATCATGGAAGCCCA
>CAYREK010000011.1:6404-10663 GCA_964423305.1 uncultured Halobacteriales archaeon
GGGCATCCTGATCGATCCCAACGAGGACATCGACGAGCACGGCGTCGACCCGATGCGGGCCTTCCTGCTGTCGGTCACTCCCCAGGAGACAGACATGAACTTCTCCTGGGACGGCGTCGAGACGATGGGGCGGGACCTGAACATCCTCTGGAACGTGTTCCGGTTCCCGCTGCCGTACATGGAACTGGACGGCTATGACCCCGCCGAGTACGATCTCGCGGCCGTCGAGGAGGACCTGACGACCGTCGACCGGTGGCTGATCTCGCGGCTCCAGACCGTGGCCGCCGAGGCCCGCGAGCACTGGGCGGCGTTCCGCCAGGACCGGGCCTTCGAGGCGATCCGGGAGTTCGTCACCGAGGACCTCTCGCGGTTTTACATCCAGGTGGTCCGCGAGCGGATGTGGGCCGAGACCGACGATCCGGAAAAGCGGGCGGCCTACGAGACGATCACCTACGCGCTCCACCGCGTGGTGGCCCTGCTCGCCCCCTTCACGCCGCTGCTGGCCGACGAGATCTACGACCGGCTGACCGGCGACGCCGGCCACCCGACGGTGCACATGCTCGACTATCCCGCACCCGAGGAACGGTTCCGGGACCAGCAGCTCGAGCGCGATGTCGAGCTGCTCCGGGCGGTTGAGGAGGGGGGCTCGAACGCCCGCCAGCAGGCCGAACGGAAGCTCCGGTGGCCGGTTCAGGAGGTCGTGGTCGCTCCGGACGGTGAGCGAACCGCCGCCGCCGTGGATCGCCACCGCGGGCTGATCGCCGACCGGCTGAACGCTCGGCGCGTCGAGGTGCTCGCCCCAGACGAGGAGTGGGGCGAACTCCGGTACAGCGCAGACGCCGACATGAGCGAGCTCGGGCCAGCCTTTGGCGGTCGGGCTACCGCAGTGATGGAGGCGCTAAACGAGGCCCGGATCGAGGAGCCCTCTCTCGCCGCGCTCGAAGAACACCTCCGCGAGGAGGGCACCCTCGAGGCCGACGAAGAGCTGACCGAGTCGATGGTCTCGTTGACCAGCGAGACCCCGGAGGGCGTCAGGGGCGCGGCGATCGAGGCCGACGGCCAGACCCTCGGAGTCGTCTACGTCGACACGGCCCTCACCGAGGAGATCGAGAGCGAGGGCTACGCTCGCGAGGTGATCCGGCGGATTCAAGAGATGCGCAAGGAGCTCGATCTGGACATCGAACGGCGCATCCAGATCGAGGTGACCGTCGACGACGACCGGGTCGCCGAGCTGATCGAGGACCACAAGGAGCTGATCGCCCGCGAAGTTCGGGCCCGCAGCTTCGAGACCGTCGAGGGCGGCTACCACAAAGAGTGGGAGATCGAGGGCGTCCCCGTCGAGATCGGAGTCAAGCCGGCTCCCGAGGCGGCTGTCTAACCCGAAAAGGACCGCGTCGTCGAGCGGGTCACAGCGCCCTGGCGATCGCCGGGGCGACGCTGACTGTACTGACCGGTCGCTCGATCGTGTCTGTTCCGATAACCCGATCGACGCCGACTCGGCGCAGCCGCAGGTACGCGTCCCGGACCAACAACGGGTGCACGCAAGCGACGGTCACGCTCGCCGCGCCGCGGTCGAGGACCGCCTGAGCGGCCTGACACATTGTCGAGCCGGTCGCAATAATATCGTCGACCAGAACGACCGGTCGGTCGGCGACGGGCCGGTCGAGCGCGAACTCGGTCTCGACCTCGACATCGGTTCCGGAGTGGCGGCGCTTCTCGAAGTTGATACACTCGCCGCTGCCGTGGGCGTCACAGACCGCCTGCGCGAGCCCGGCGGCGCCAGCGTCGGGCGCGATCACCAGCGGATCAGGGGCAGAGAGTCCGGCCGCGAGCCGACCGGCCGCGTCGACCGGCGTCGCCGGGACAGTGAACCGCTCGCAGACCGAACTCTCGTGGGGTTCGACGGTCAGCACCCGGTCAGTTCCGGTGGAGATCGCCCGCGCGACGGCCCGAGCCGAGACCGGCTGGCCGGACTCGAAGGCCTGATCTTGGCGGGCGTATCCCATGTACGGTAGCACCGTCGTCACGCGGTCGGCGCCGGCCTCTCGGGCCGCGTCCTGGAGCTGGAGTAGCTCCACGTGGGCTCGATCTGAAACGGTGGAGGCGACCACGACCGCGTGCTCGGGGGTTCCGTCGAGCCGGACGATCCCCTCGCCGTCGGGAAACTGCTCGAAGGAGACGCCGGCGAGCCGGTGGTCGGTCTCGGCTGCGAGCGCGGCCGCAAGCGACTGGGACCCTGACCCGGAGACAATCATATCTGAGCGATCGCCGCCCGCGGTAACGGTCTTTTCGGTTGGCGGGACCGGTCAGCCGGTCAGCTGATATCTGCCCGCACGAACCGGCGATACCCGATCGCGAGCGGGCCGGCGAGCCACAGGACGACGAGGATCGCGGCCGTCCACTCCTGCAAGACCAGCGGCCGGGCCGTCGAGATCCCGTCCAGCCCGTCGACGGCCGCGTCCACGGCGTTGCTCGGCTGGATCCTGAGCACCGCGTCGTACCAGGTCGGCGCCGCGGTCGGGTCGACGAGCTCGCCGTTCAACAGGACGTACACCCCAAGCGGAACCAACCCCCAGAAAAACTCGAAGAGAATGTAGGTTCCGACGACCAGACCGAGGGCCGTCCCTCTGGCCGCGACACTGCCGGAGATCCCGACCGCGATCGCCACGAAGACCGCGCCGGTCAGCGCGACCCGCGTCACGAAGCCGACGTAGTCGGCGACCGGCAGACTCCCGTAGAGCGCGACCACGAGCGGCGCGGCGAGGGCGAACCCGAGCACGATCGGGACGACGACGACCGCCGTGCGGCCGAGGTACTTGCCGAGGATGACCTCGGAGCGTTTCAGCGGCAGGCTGAGCACCATCCTGATGCTGCCGGTCCGACGCTCGCCGACGACGGCCATGTAGCCGACGAACAGTCCGATAACCGGGACCAACAGCAACATTGCCTCGCTGAGCACGTCGAGCCCGTCGGTCCCGGCGGGTTGGTCGTCGATCACCCGCGGAACGTACATGCCCCCGGCCGCGAGGGCGAGCATCAGCACAGACAGCGCCCAGAACAGCCGCGACCGGACCGCGTCGGCGAAATCCTTGCGGGCGACCTCAAACCAGTAGGTCGTCATCGGGCGGACACCCCCTCGTCGGAAACGGTCGTCTCCGCGGACTCGTCGGATCCGGGGTCGGTGAGATCGGCGAAGGCGTCCTCGAGGGTCTCCTCGCGGAGGTCGAAATCCCGGATCTCGACACCGGACTCGGCGACGGCGTTCATAGCTCCCCCCTTGTCCTCGACGGTCGTCAGCGCGATCCGGAGGGTCTCCCCGTCGACGGCAACCGAGGCGACCCCCTCGGTCGCCCGGACGCGGTCGGCGGCCCCATCAGGATCACCGACGGTCACGGACAGCTCCGGGCCGCCGGTCGCGCTCGCGCGGATCCCCGCGACGGTGTCCTCGGCGACCAGCCGGCCGCCGTCGAGGACGCCCACGCGGTCGCAGATCGCCTCGACCTGACTCATGATGTGACTCGAGAGAAAGATCGTCGCGCCGCGGTCGTTTTCCCGGTGGACCAGCTCGCGCATCTGGCGGGCGCCGTTCGGATCCAGTCCCGTCGTCGGCTCGTCGAGGATCAGCAGGTCGGGCTCGTCGACCAGCGCCATCGCTAGCTTGAGCCGCTGGGCCATACCTGTCGAGAACTCTCCCGCGCTGCGGTCGATCGCGTCCTCGAGCCCGACCCGCTCTAACAGCGCTGCCGGGTCGTCGTCAGCGCCTTTCACCCGGATGACGAACTGGAGGTGCTTGCGGGCCGTGAGCCGGTCGTACAGCTCCGCGTGGGCCGGCAGCACGCCGATCCGACCCCGGACCGACCTGACCGCTGTCCCGACCTCGGCGCCGAACACCCGGGCGCTGCCGGCCGTCGGCCGAACCAGCCCCAACAGGAGGCCGATCGTCGTTGTCTTGCCGGCCCCGTTCGGTCCGAGAAAGCCGTAGATTTCACCCTCTCGGACGGTAAGATCCAGCTCGTCGACCGCGAGCACGTCCCCGAACCGCTTTGTCAGCCCCCGCGTCTCAATGACGGCCATACCCGACTCTATCCGGACCGAAGTATATACCTCTCGCCGGGGTGTTCATCCGGAAACGGGACTCAGGGCGCCAGCGCGGTCTTGTAGGCCTCGATTGCGGCCTCGACATCGGCGGTCGTGTGGGCCGCCGAGAGGAACTGCGACTCGAACTGGTTGGGCGTGAGAAAGACGCCCTCGGATTTCAT
>CAYREK010000011.1:10837-31544 GCA_964423305.1 uncultured Halobacteriales archaeon
GTCACCGGGTGCCCGGAGAAGGTGCCCGACTGAAAGACCTCGCCGGCCGGCGTGAACCCCTCGATCACCGCGGCGGGACCGCCGATGGCTCCGACCGGGAATCCGCCGCCGATGATCTTCCCGAAGGTCGTCAGATCCGGCGTGACCCCGAACTTCCCCTGGGCGCACTGCAACCCGCCGACCCGGAAGCCGGTGATCACCTCGTCGAACACGAGCATCGCGCCGTGGGCCTCGGTCAACTGCCGGAGGGTCTCGAGGTAACCCTCGACCGGGTGGACGATCCCGTGGTTGCCGAGGATCGGCTCCGTGAGCACCGCCGCGATCTCGTCGCCGCGGTCCTCGAAGACCGATCGGATCGCCGCCTCGTCGTTGAACGGAACAGCCGTGGTGTGCGCGGCGAAGGCCTCGGGGATGCCGGGACTAGAGGGCGCAGTGTCGCCGGTGTCGCCCTCGACGAGCGTCGACTCCTGGGCGCCGTGGTACCCACCCTGCATGACGACGATCTCGTCGCGGCCGGTGTGGGCCCTGGCCAGCCGGACCGCGGACACCGTCGCCTCGGTGCCGCTGTTGACGAATCGGAGCATCTCGACGCCGGGGACGTACCGGCTGATGAACTCCGCGAGCTCGACTTCGACTTCGGTCGGTGCGCCGTACATCGGGCCGGCGCTCGCGTGTCGTTGTACCGCCGCCTGCACGGGATCGGGAAGATCGTGGCCGAGCAAGAGCGGGCCGTACCCCATCACGAAATCGAGATACCGGTTACCGTCGGCGTCGACGACGTGCGCGCCGTCGCCGCGCTCTATAAAAAACGGGTAGGGGCGGGTCGCCCGCACGGAGGAGTTGACCCCGCCGGCGAGCACCGAGAGCGCCCGGTCGTACAGCACCCGCGACCGCGCGTGACCGTGGTCGGGGGCGTGGTCGTCGGTCATGGCCGTCGGTTGGCCCGGCGAAAAAAGAAGCTGACGCGTCAACGGGAGTTGGGCCGGTCTCCCGATCGACGATCGGCCGTCAGACCGCCTCGGTGCCGCGCTCGCCGGTCCGGATGCGGAGCGCGTCGGTGATCGGCACGATGAATATCTTGCCGTCGCCGGCCTGGCCCGTGTTCGCCGCCTCCTCGATGGCCGCGACGACGTCTTCGGTGGGCGTGTCGGCGACGACGCACTCGATTTTTACCTTCTGGTGGAGGTCGACCTGGTACTCGTCGCCGCGCCACTGACCGGTCTTGGGCGGCTGCGAGCCCCGGCCGGAGACGTTCGTGACCGTCAGCGAGGGCGCCTCGACGCCGGCCAGCGCCTCCTTGACCTCGCCGAGCGTGTCCGGGCGGATGATCGCGGTAACCATCTCGATCTCGCCGGTCGGGCCGCCGTCGGGGCGCATGTCGTGGACCGGCACGCCGCCGTCGGTCGCGGTCGGCCCCTCCGGAACGTTCGCGTCGCCGAACTCGGGGTAGGTCTCGACCCCGTGTTCGGAGATGTCGAGCCCATCGCGCTCGTGGGCCTCGTCGACGCGGGCCTGTCCGACCGTCTTGAGTCCGCCCCAGAGCAGCGCGGTCGCGGTGACCGTCCAGGCGGTGATGACCGCGACGCCGACGAGCTGTGCGAGGAAGGCATCACTCATGAAGCCGGTGTCGATCCCGCCGCGCCAGGCCGACACCGCGACGAACGGATAGGCGAGCGTCCCGAGGACGCCGGCGCTGCCGTGGACCGAGAAGACCGCACAGACGTCGTCGATCTTGAGCCGCGTCTGGACGAAATCAAAGACGTACGGCAGCTGCAGGCCCGCGAGCGTCCCGACGACGGTCGCGCCCCACCACGTCGCGGCGTCGGGGATGGCGGTGATGCCGACCAGCCCCGCGAGCAGGCCGTTGGCCACGTAGAGCGTGTCGACTTTGCCGGTCTTCGCGAGCGAGGCGACGCTGGCCCCGACCGCGCCCATCGCCATCGCGAGGGTCGTCGCCATCGCGACCCGACCGAGCGTGTCGCCGGCGAAGACACCCTCCTCGACGATGCTCGCCGTGCCGACGTTGAACCCGTACCAGCCGAAGGCGAGCAACAGCGTCCCCAACACCGCGAAGGTCATCGAGTGGCCGGGAATCACGTTGACGCGCCCGCCCTCGCCGTACTTGTCCATCCGCGGGCCGAGCACCCACGCGGCGGTGAGCCCGGCGATGCCGCCCAGTCCGTGGACGATCATCCCGCCGGCGAAGTCGGCGAACTCAACACCGGTGAGGTCCTCGACCAGCCCAGTCCCGAGGTCCTGGGCGACCCAGGTGAACCCGATCGTCACGGGGTAGATCACCGCGGCCAGCACCACCGTGTACGCGACGTAAGCGCGGAGCTTCGCCCGTCCGGCGACCGCCCCCGAGACGATCGTCGCCGCCGTCATCGCGAACACGGCGCCGTAGAGCCAGTCGACGTACTGGAAGGCCCCGTCGGCCTCGAGGAACGGCGCCCCGTCGGTGAACGTGCCGCCGCCAGCCACCTCGGCGACCCCGACCCCGATCAAGAAGAACACGACCACGCCGACACTCCAGGTGAGCAGGTTCTTCGTCAGCTGGTTGGCGACGTTTTTTGACCGGACCTGCCCCGACTCGAGCATCGCGAAGCCGGCGTGCATGAAAAAGATCAGAAACGACACTGTCAGGATCCAGGTGTTGTTGATCGCCGTCGAGACCTCCTCGCCGATGACCAGGACCAGATCGGATCGGATCACGGCTGATCACCCCCGCGTCCGCCGCAACAGTCGTCGTTCGGTTCGTCTGGCGTGTTCCACGTGGTATCACGTACCATGAATACCGGTAAGCAAACCGAGGTGAATAAATATTTGGTTAAAATTGACATGTTTTTCGCGTTTTAGTAGACGTTCGTCCAATATATATTCAAATAGGATGAGTATAAGGACTTGGTAGCGAAAAGAACCCGTGTCTATCAGTCCCGCATCCGGGGCGATAGGAGTCGTGGGACTACAGCTGCTGGGCGATCCGTTCGGCGAAATACGTGACGATGAGATCGGCGCCGGCGCGTTTGATCGAGAGCAGCGACTCGTGGCCGACGGCGTCGAGGTCGAGCCAGCCGCGGTCGGCGGCGGCGTGTAGCATGGCGTACTCGCCGGAGACGTTGTACGCCGCGACGGGGCGGTCGAACTTCCGGCGGACCTGGGCGACGATATCGAGGTAGGGAAGCGCGGGCTTGACCATCGCGATGTCGGCGCCCTGCTCGAGGTCGAGCCGGACCTCCCGGCTGGCCTCGCGGGCGTTGGCGGGGTCCATCTGGTAGTGTCGGCGGTCGCCAAAGGCGGGTGCACCGTCGGCCGCGTCCCGGAACGGCCCGTAGAAGGCCGACTCGTACTTGGCGGCGTAGCTCATGATCGCCACCTCCGGGAACCCGGCCGCGTCGAGAGCCTCGCGGATGGCGCCGACCATCCCGTCGGTCATGCTCGAGGGCGCGACCATGTCGGCGCCGGCGCGGGCCTGGGAGACGGCGGTCTTCCCGAGCAGGGGGAGCGTCCGGTCGTTGTCAACGGTCAGGTCCGGGTCCTCGCGGGCGTCGGCTTCGAGTACGCCGCAGTGGCCGTGTGCGGTGTACTCACAGAGACAGACATCGGTGATGAGGTAGGCGTCGGTCTCGGCTGCGATCCGGCGGGTGGCACGTTGCACGACGCCGTCCTCGGCCCAGGCGCGGCTCCCGCGGTCGTCTTTCTGCTCGGGGATGCCAAAGAGCAGCACCGCCTCGACGCCAGTCGCGCGGATCTCCTCGACGCGGTCGACGACCTGGTCGACCGGCACCCGTTCCTGCTCGGGCATCGACTCGATCGGCCGGCGCCGGTCGGCAGTCGCGTCGACGAACACCGGCGCGATCAGGTCGGTCGGGGCGAGACTGGTCTCACTGACCAGCGGTCGAAGCCCGTCGGTCCGGGTCCGCCGGGGGCGATGATCCGGGGTCGGCACCGCCTCGGTCGCGTCGGCATCGGGGTCGGACTCGTCCATGTGCTCCGATCGAGCCCGGATACAAAAGCCGTGTCGGCCTCCGAGGTCAGCGATCGCGCTCCCAGGCAGAGGGCCAGTCGAGGTCGGCGTCGGCGAGCAGCGACGCCATCCGCTCGCGGTCGGCCGGGCGGAACGAGCCCGGGGAGGCAACCGTCGCTGCGCCAGCCGCAGTCCCGACCGCGAGCAGCCGGTCGAGGTCCTCGATCCCGCGGGCGACCAGCGCCACGACCGCGGCCGCGAGGGCGTCGCCGGCGCCGCTCGAGTCCGCAACATCGACTGTAAAGCCCGGGTGAGACGCCGACTCGACGATCTCGCCGTCGACGAACCGGGCCGCGTCGGCGCCATCCGCGCCGCGGGTGAGCACCGCGAGCGCGGACGGAGGCTCCGGGAAGAGTCCGGAGAGTCCGTCGAAGGTGGGCTCGCGGCCGGCCACGGCCAAGTCGTGGTCGCCGGCGAACACGAGGTCGGCGGCGGCAAGCGGCGTCGCGAGCGCGTCGGCGTAGGCCGCTGGCGAGGACCACTGGTTATGCCGGCCGTTCAGATCGAAAGAGACGGCCGTACCGTGGGCCTCGGCGGCGTCGATCGCCGCCGCGACAGTCGGACCGTCGACCGTCGGGGGGAGAACCGTCCCGGTGCAGTGAAACAGGTCGACCTCGGCGAGCGGGTCACGGTCAGGGATGTCGAACCCGTAGCAGGTGTCCCGGACCCAGGCGGTCCAGCTGTCGCCGGAACGGTCGGCGTCGGGGTCGGGGGTCGTCACCGGACTCGGGCGGTCGTCGCGGACGCGGTCGGTCGGATCGATTCCGAGGGCCGTGAGCCGCCGATCGATCGCGCGGCCGAAGGGGTCGGGCCCGATCCGGGTGGCAAGCGCCGGCGGCTGGTCGAGCAGCGCCAGCCCGCGGGCGACGTTGGCGCCGGTTCCGCCAGGGAACCACCGCAGCCCCGAGCCGGGCGCGACCGTCTCGTCCGGGTGGAGATCGACCGTCGTGTCGCCGGCGACGAACACGCGCGCCGGCGGATCGGGCACGAGCACACCGACATCTACGCCCGTGCGTACAAACCCCCCTCGGACCCCCGGGGCTCAGGCGAGGACGGGCAGCGTCTCCTCAACGAGGGTCACCCCGTCGAAGACGACCAGAAACCAGTACAGCTGGACCAGTCCCGCACCGACGAGCGCGACGCCGGCGAGTCTAGTCACCGTCTGCGTGTTCGCGGCGAGCAGCCCGAGGACGGCGTCTCGGCCGAGCGCGGTCAGCACCGTCACCACGCCGAGCAGGAGACTCATCCCCGCGGCGTAGGCGCCGAGCATCCCGGCGGCGGTCGCCGGGCCGGCCGCGAGCCCGGCGGTGGCGATCGCGATGAACAGCGGCCCGGTGCAGCCGGCCGCAGCGACGGCGTAGACCACGCCGAAGGCGAGGTAGCCGGCCGGGCCGCGCCGGCGCGCCGGGAGCGAAACGTGTGCGGTCGGGAGCCAGTCGTTCCCCAGGACCATCCCGATCCCGAGCACGACGAGCACGGGGCCAACTGCGAGCTCGAGCAACGCGATGTTCCCGAGTACCCGGGAGCCGAGCGCGAGGGTCACGCCGAAAAGCGCCGCGAACACGAGAAAGAAGCCCAGACTCGCGAACACCGACACCACGAGCGCGCGCCTGATCCGGCCGGCGACCGGCCGGGACCGGTCGTCGTCCTCGCGTCCGAGGAAGAAGGCCACGTATCCGGGCAACAGCGGGAGCGCACACGGCGCAAAAAACGTGGCCGTCCCGGCACCGAACGCGAAGCCGAGCCGGAGCGACTCGAAATCGATCATCAGAAGACGGCGCTGACCTCCTCGGCGATGGCCTCGGCCTCGGCGAGCCCAGTGTGTTCCCAGCTGGGCTCGCCGTCGGCGTCGAGGAGCACCTTCGTCGGCAGACCCGTGACGCCGTAGGCCTCGGCGACCTCGAGGTCGGTGTCCTGTGCGACCGGCCACGTCCCGTCGAACTCCCGCCAGAACTGCCGGATTGCGTCGGCGTTTTGTTCCCAGCTGATCGAGACCATGTGCAGCTCCGGGAACTGATCGTCGACGGCCCGCAGCTCGGCCATCTGGGGCCGACAGGGCGGACACCAGCTCGCGAAAAAGTCGATCAGCGCCGGCTCGCCGGCCGGCCGGTGGGGCACCGTCTCCCCGTTCGAGCCGGCGACCTCGAGCGTCTGGAGCGTGAACTGTCCGTCCGCGCCGCCGCCGAACCCAGGGATCGCCGCCGAACAGCCCGCGAGGGCCGCGGCGGCGGTCGCTCCCGCGCCGGCCAGCACTCGCCGCCGGGTCCGGTCCATACTGAAACTACTCGCAGCCGAGTATATCCCCCGGGCGGGTGTGTCTCGGCAACACACAGCCGGTGCGGGGTTAATCAGATCGGTGACGAATCTCGAACATGGACAACGGTTCGAGCCGGCGAACGCGGCGGCGATCGCTTCTGAGCGGGCTGGGCGCGCTCGCCGCGGCCGGGGCGGCCGGCTGCGTCGAGTCGCTGTCTCCCGGGGGCGACGAGGGCAGCGACGGGGGAGGCGACGGTGACGGCGATGCCGGCGTGTCGGCCGCGTCAGGGGGATCGGTTGTCGAGGGAACGTCGGATGTGGAGCTGCCGGTGTCGGCGAGCCAACTCGACCGCGGGGCCTCGAAAGACGCGATCCCGGCGATCGTCGACCCAATTTTCTCGGAGGACTGGTCGGGGTTCGAGGCCGAGGTCCGGAGCCAGTTCGGCAGCAGGGAGACGATCGAGCCCCGGCTGGCGGAGGATGACCTCGTGGTCGGGATCAGCCGGGAGGGAGAGGCCCGCGCGTACCCGCTGAAGATCCTGAACTGGCACGAGATCGTCAACGACGAGCTCGGCGAACCGCTGTTGATCACGTACTGTCCGCTCTGTCGGAGCGCGATCGTCGCCGAGCGCCGAGCTGGCGGCGAGGAGACGCGGTTCGGCGTCTCGGGGCTGCTGTTCCGGAACGCCCTGGTGATGTACGACCAGGCGACCGGGAGCCGGTGGAGCCAGATCCTGTCACAGGCGATCCAGGGCGAGCTGACCAGCGAGCGCCTCGAGATCCTGCCCTCGACGCTGACGACGTGGGGCGAGTGGCAGGAATCGCACCCGGAAACGGTCGTGCTCCGGCCGCCGCCCGACTCGAGCACGATCACCTTCGGCCCCGACACCCGCGATTACAGGGTCAACCCCTACGCCGGGTACGGCGAGAGCGAGCAGATCGGGGTCGGCGGGCAGTTCGACGACGAGCGGCTGGGGCCGAAAGTCGAGGTGCTCGGCGTGGCCGTCGACGGAACCGCCCGGGCATACACCGCCGACGCGATCGGAGAGACGGGGCTGATCGAGGACACTGTCGGCGAGCTCCCGATCGTCGTTACGACCACACCCGATGGGACGCCGATCGCCTGGAGCCGCCGGGTCGACGGCGAGACGCTCTCGCTGTCGATCGCCGACGAGCGGCACCTCTCGGGGGGCGACTCGCGGTGGCGCCGCGGGACGGGCATCGCGGTCGACGGCCCCTACGAGGGCCAGCGGCTCACGCAGGCAAACAGCGTCTCGGCACTGTTCTGGTTCGCCTGGCTGGATTTCTACCCAGAGACGGAGCTGTACGAGCCCTGAGTGGGGCAGAGACACGGAGAACGGTCTGCCGGGTGACCGACCCGCCGGCGGGGGTTCCGGGCGATCGGAAACGACAGGGGAGGAGAGCCGCCATCGGGGGCCACGCGGCCGGAAGTTACGTTCGCACACTCACGACGTCGTAAGCACCTCGACGGCTTCTGTCTCGTAGTCGGTCATCGCGGCGAGCCGGTCCGAAACCTCCGAGAGCGCGGGTTCGCGGCCGACCAGGGCGCCAGGATCGATCTCCGCGGCGGCGACGAGGTCGAACAGCGCGTCGTACCGGGTCGGGGGCATCCCGCGAGCGCCGACGAAGGAGATCTCCCAGCGGGTCATCCAGTCGGTCGGCAGCCGGACCAAGCCCCGCTCGGCGTCGGTCGTCAGCCCGACCTGGACGTGAGTGCCCCGCTCGCGGAGACACCGCACCGAGTTCCGGCAGGTGGCGGCGATCCCCAGCGCGTCCATCGAGATGTCGGCACCGCCGCCAGTGTGTGTCTCGATCGCCGCGACGGGGTCGGTTCGGTCGGGATCGACGACCCGGTCGGCGCCAATCGATCGAGCGCGGTCGCGAGCGTCGGCGGCCGGATCGACCGCGATCACGCGGGCGCCCAGGGCCGACCCGAGCTGGACCGCCGACAGCCCAACGCCGCCACAGCCGTGGACCGCGAGCCACTCCCCGCCGTCCAGCCCCGCGCGGTCGGCGAGCGCGTGGTAGGCGGTCATGTACCGACAGCCAAGCACCGCGGCGTCCCGGGGGCTGAGCTCTGCGGGCAGCTCGACCAGGTTGTACTCGGCCGCCGGCACGCGAACCTGCTCCGCAAACGCGCCGGGGGCGTCGGCCTCGAACCCAAGCGCCCAGCCGTCGGCACAGACGTTGCCGTGGCCGTTCCGGCAGTGTCGACAGCTGCCCTCACCCAACGAAAAGGGAACGACGACCCGCTGGCCGACCGCGATCCGGTCGACGGCGTCGCCGGTCGCGACCACCTGACCGGCGGGTTCGTGGCCGAGGATCTGCCCGCGGGGCACCTGGTCGTCGGCCCACTCACCGTGGCCCTGCCAAGCATGCCAGTCGCTGCGGCAGAGCCCGCAGGCCTCGACGGCCACGATCGCCTCGTTCGGCCCCGGCTCGGGCGCCGGCACCGACCGCACGTCGAGGGGCTCGCCGTACTCACGGAGGATCGCTGCGTCCATACCCGCCGGTCGCGGGCGAGTGGCATAAAAACCAGCCCGGGTAGTCAGGAAATCGTGACCCGGTCGGTGAGCCAGCAGCCGGCCGGGGGGACGCCACCGCTGTCGTGTTCCGAGAGCCCGAACTCGTAGGTGACCGTCCGGCCGCTCGGGCCTGTGAGCGTCACCCGCTGGCTTGCGGTCAATCCGTCCCGCTCGAGTGGGCCGGTGACCGCCTCGGTGTGATCGATCATCGGCGCGTACTGTGGCCCCTCAACCATCCGGACAAACCGGTCGAGCGGCCCGGTCGCGCGGCGGTTGGCCGGCGAGGCGAAGTTGTAGGCGGTCTTGATACCGGCGTTTGCGACCGGATCGTCGTTGTCCGCGAGCGCCGACAGCTGGATCTCGACGACCCGCTCGGGACCGTACGCGGGATCCGGAGCGGGCAGGTCGGGAACTGGGTACTGATCCGGCATCTAATGCATTGGAAGGGCCTGGAGTCTCTTGTACCACGCGGTCGGATCCGGCCACCGAGCCCGGGGAACGCGCGGCCGTCGTCGGGACCTCATATTCTCGATCGGGCGTGGCCGACTACTAGCTCGGGTGGCGTCCGAGTTATCCAAAAGTAGTTGTGTATTTACTCAACTGTTTTCGGGATTACACTCTACATATTTCCCAACAGCGGGCTACAGCCTAGACACTTTAGTGAATATCTCGAAACGATTAATTGAACAGACACTAAATTGAATTCGATGCCACAAGCGACCGAGCGACTCCAGCGATACCTCGAGGACGAACTCGGGGAGTGTCGCAGCGAGGACGTCGAGCGACGCCTCGGCGAGCTCGGAACGCTTGAGGCGGCACTCGGCGAGGACCGCGTCGAGACCGAACTGGGCATCGTCTCTGCGCTGGCGAGCGAGACGCGGTACACAATCGTGCGCGTGCTCGTCGCCGCGCGCGAAGAGCTGTGTGTCTGCGAGCTCCAGATGCTCGTCGACGTCAGCGAGAGCGGGCTCAGTCACGCCCTCTCGCGGCTCGCCGAGGCGGGACTGGTCGAGAGCCGAAAGGACGGCCGGTGGAAGAAGTACCGGGCAACCAACCGTGCCGTGGCGCTGATCAGCGTCATCGAGGGAGTCACCGATGAGTAACGTCGAGCACGAACACGGCCCGAACTGTGGCTGTCCGGACTGTGGCGATCCGCGGTCGATGGACTTTCTCGATAAGTACCTGACCGTCTGGATCTTCGGGGCAATGGCGATCGGCGTCGGGCTCGGATACCTCGCGCCGTCGGTGACCGACCCGATCCAGGACCTGTACCTCGTCGAGATCGGTCTGATCGCGATGATGTACCCGCCGCTGGCGAAGGTCAACTACGGACAACTCCCGGCGGTGTTTAAAAACGTCAAGGTGTTGGGATTAAGTCTCGTGCAAAACTGGCTGATCGGGCCGACCGTAATGTTCACACTGGCGGTGGTCTTTTTCAGCGGGCTCACGCCGGGACTGCCCGCCCGCCCTGAGTTTTTCCTCGGGCTGATTTTCATCGGGATGGCCCGGTGTATCGCGATGGTGCTCGTCTGGAACGAACTCGCCGAAGGATCGAGCGAGTACGCCGCGGGGCTCGTAGCATTCAATAGCGTCTTCCAGATTCTCACCTACGGCGCGTACATCTGGGTGTTCGCGCTGTTCCTGCCGGATCTGCTGGGGATGCAGACGCTCGTCGAGGCCATCGAGGCGAATCCGGACCTCGATGTCACGCCGGCACAGGTGTTCGAGGCGATCGCCGTCTTCCTGGGGATTCCGTTCGCCGCCGGGATCCTCTCGCGGTACGTCGGCACTCGGACGAAAGGCCAAGAGTGGTACGATGAGACCTTCGCGCCGACGATCAGCCCGCTGACCCTGATCGCCCTGCTGCTTACCGTGATCGTGATGTTCGCCCTGCAGGGCGACCGCATTGTCGGCCAGCCCACCGACGTGCTCCTGATCGCGGTGCCGCTGACGATCTACTTCGTGGTGATGTTTTTCGTCAGCTTCGGGATGGGCCGGGGGATCGGCGCGGACTACTCGACGACCACTGCGATCGGCTTTACCGCCGCCTCGAACAACTTCGAGCTGGCGATCGCCGTCGCGGTGGCGGTGTTCGGCGTCGGCTCCGGCGTTGCCTTCACCACGGTGGTCGGCCCGCTGATCGAGGTGCCCGTACTCTTGGCGCTGGTCCACGTCGCCCTGTACTTCCAGCAACGCTTCGACTGGCAGGGTCACACGACCGGACAACTCGACGGCGCCGGGACAGACGAGCGGTCTTCGACAGAGGGGGACTAACGTGTCCGAGACGCCGCTTCGTCCGACCGCGGCGAGCGCTGGGAGCCGAGTCACGTCGAAACCGGCGAGTCCAACGCGTCGGGGCAGGAAACCCCCGTGAGTTCGGACGGTCGCTCGGCCGAGAAGATCCGGGTCGCGTTCGTGTGCGTCCAGAACGCGGGACGATCACAGATGGCCTACGCCTTCGCCCGGCACGAGCGACAGGAGCGCGATCTCGAAGGGAAGATCGAACTCTCGACGGGCGGCACGCGTCCGGCAGAGCACGTCCACGAGGAAGTCGTGACCGCGATGCAGGCGGTCGGGATCGACATCTCCGGTCAGACGCCACACGAGATAACCGTCGAGGAACTGCAAAACAGCGAGTACGTCGTTACGATGGGCTGTTCGGCGGCCGATGTCTGCCCGGCCGGCTGGGCCGGCGACAGCCGGGACTGGGACTTGAAGGACCCGGACGGTCGACCACCCGACGAGGTGGCCGCGATCCGCGAGGAGATCGAGCGGCGGGTACGCGCGCTGTTCGAGGAACTCGAAGAGGCTGTTCGGTGACAACTGCCGCGAGA
Organism: uncultured Halobacteriales archaeon; assembly: GCA_964423305.1. Classification (GTDB taxonomy): domain Archaea; phylum Halobacteriota; class Halobacteria; order Halobacteriales; family Haloarculaceae; genus Halovenus. The sequence goes on from CAYREK010000011.1 coordinate 22,498, forward strand.
CTCATACACGCTCTCGGACGGGATTCAAGCGAATAATTCGCAACGACGGGAATCCGCGGGTGCTTGCGAGCCGACAGCCGGCAGAGCTCCTGTTTCGAGAGTCCAGGACGCTCGTCTGCCACACACTCCGAGCCGTCGAGGGTGAGAGTGTTCGGGTTCACTCACTGAGTCAGACGAGAGAGGCGACTGAGGCCAACGGCCGTGGTGAGGCGTTATTCGGCCCGGATTCGCGGATCGAGATACCCATACAGGAGGTCCTTGAGCAGGTTTCCAGCGACACCGAGAAACACGACGACGAGCGTCGTCCAGATAACGAGGGCGGTATCGCTCTCGAGGGCCGCCCGCAGACTGGCGGCCGCTAACCCGTCGATCGGAAGCACTTCCTCAACGACAAACAGTGTAAGCACCATCACCGACAGCAGATCGCTGATCGATATCGACACGACCTGGAGCGAGGCGTTCCGGAACACGTGTTGCATGAGCTGCCACCGGGAGGCCCCCTTCGCGCGGAGCACCTTCATAAACGCCTGGCCGGTCTGTGCCAGCATGGCCATACGGGCAAAGCGGAGTTGTCCGGCGAGGATCGCTGCCGCGACCGCGAGCGTGGCGGCCAGCCACGTTGTGGCGCTCCCGCTTGTAAACTGTATCCCGAACAACTCCGCGTACAACACCAACATGAACGACGGGACACCGAGCAGGGCGTAGGCACCCACCCGGGTGCTCCAGTCGAGTACCCCGTCGTGTCTGAACGCGACGAACGCACCAAGCCCGACTCCGAGCCCGACGCCGAGTACGACGCCCGGGACAACGTACCCGAGTGTGGTCTGGACCCGACCGTCAAGAACGCTGATGACGGACTGATCGTAGATCAGCGAGTCTCCCCACTGAAAAGTGCTAACGTCGATCAGCCAGTCGAGATACCGCGAATACAGCGGCTCGTCGAGGTTGCGTCGGGCGGCGAGACTGGCTTCGAGGCGTTCGACCTCGTCCGAATCTGTCCCCTGGTACCGCGCGAGCGCCAACCGCTGGTTGATCTCGAGTGCAGCCCCGAGCGTCACCGCGAGGAACACGGCCGTGACGGTAGCATACACCGAGAGAACCGCGAACACGACTCGCCGTATCGCGTAACGGATGTATCCCATTGTGTCACGGTGTTGGATTCGGCGTGGTCGAAGCCGAACCGATCTTATTTGTTCAGTATGATAATCGAGTGTTGAATCTTCCGAACCATTTCCGAGCAACAGAATCCAGAGATAATTTTTATGTATTCGCTCGGTTATCCGGCATCGTGTCGCAGACCGAGGACGACGACCGAGCATTGTTCGCAACCGTCGACTGGGAGGACCGCACTCGCGGCTGGAGCATCCCAAGAGCTCGGACGCTGGTAGCGCTCGGTGGCGGCGTGGGTCTCGGGCTCACGTATCTTCACGACTACCTCGCCGAGCCCGACGAGCCGTATCCGTTCTCGCTTCTCGGCTGGGATCTCGCACGACTCGACTGGCTACTGCTGATCGCAGGACTCGTTATCATCCGCTACGGAGTGGTACCGGCCGTTGCGAATCCCGAGCTCGCGCTCGACCGGCTCCGGGCGCTGCTCGGGCGGCCGGCCGGAGCGCTGAGTGTCGCCAGTATCGCCGCGCTCGCGATGCTCGCGGTGTTCGGTCCAGAGCAGTTCGGGCTGTTGTATCCTCGGTTAGAGGAGCGACTCCAGCCGCCGGTGTTTGCGAGCACTCCTGCAGACCTCGAGTACGGGTACGGGTGTGCCGGGCAACTGGCAAGTGAGCGGTGTCACGGAAGTTGGAAGTACCCCCTCGGGACGAACCGAATCGGAGAGGATGTCCTCGTCCTCGTGAGCAAAGGGCTCCGGGTAGCGCTCAAACTTGGGGTGACCGCCGGGATCATTATGAGCGTACTCGGCGTGCTCGTCGGTTCCACCGCCGGCTATTTCGGCGGGCGCGTCGACGACCTGCTGATGCGGTACGTCGACGTGCAGCAGACGGTCCCCGCCGTTGTCGTATACATTTTCCTCGCGAGTCTGTTTCTCGGCGAGTACGAGGGCATCCCGGAAGGAGGGCTGTTTACCGTGGCGGTCGTGTTCGGACTACTCGACTGGGGCGGGATCGCGCGTCTCGTCCGCAGCGAGGCGCTCACGTACCGCTCGGCGGGATACGTAAACGCCGCCCGCGTCGCTGGCGCGAGTGACCTGCACGTGCTGCGGAGACACGTCATTCCGAACACGACCGCGACAGCACTGACGGCGGTCACGCGCCGGATTCCGCTGATCATCCTGGCACAGGTGGCGTTAGCGTATCTCGAGCTCAGTCAGGTGAGCAATTCACTCGGTCGGATGCTGCTCGCGGGGATCACCGGCGACCTGAGCTGGCAGATGAAGTGGTGGGTTTCAACGTCGGCGGTGCTCACGCTAGTCATCCTCGTCGTCTCGTTCAATGCCCTCGGCGATGTCCTGCGTGACGTGTTTGACCCGCAAACGGAGGTGAAGCAGTGAGCACGCTGCTGTCGGTTCGTGACCTGCGAACACGGTTCGGCACCGGCGAGGCTGTCGTCAGGGCAGTCGACGGCGTGAGTTTTGACCTCAAGGCGGGCGAGACCGTCGCGCTGGTTGGCGAGTCGGGATCCGGGAAGACCGCCGCCTGTGAGTCGATCACCGGGCTGGTCGGCTCGGCACGGGTCAACGGGACGATTCGGTTCGACGGGACAGACCTTACGACACTGTCCGAGAGGGAGCTGCGCCGGTACCGCGGCGGACGGATCGGACACGTCTTTCAGAACCCGGAGGGGTCTCTCGACCCGGTCTACCCGGTCGGCGAGCAGGTCCTCGAAGCTGTCCAGACCCACTGCGATCTCTCCGCCGATCGCGCCCGTGAGCGCGCGGTCGGGCTGCTTGATCGGGTCGGCATCGGCAACGCGGAAGACACGTACGGTGACTACCCGCACGAACTCTCCGGCGGCCAGAAGCAACGGGTGGTCATCGCGGCGGCGCTTGCGGCCGATCCAGACCTGCTCATCGCTGACGAACCAACGACAGCGCTCGATGTCACCGTCCAAGCGCAAGTGTTGCGACTGCTCGATGAACTCCAGTCAGAGCGCGAGATGGGGATGTTGTTCGTCACACACGACCTCGGCGTCGTGGCCGCTATCGCCGATCGAGTCGTGGTCATGTACGCCGGCAAAGTGATGGAGGCGGGACCAGTTGACGACCTGTTGATCCACCCGAGACATCCGTACACGAGGGCACTCCTCGATTGTCTCCCCGGCCGGAGTCGTGCCTTCGATACGATCGAGGGGCATCTACCGGATCCGACCGATCCGCCCGACGGCTGTCGGTTCCACCCGCGGTGTAGCCACGCGGTCGACGCCTGTCGAACGGATGAGCCACCGATGCGAAGCGTCGACAGTCCGGCAGACACCAGTCCCGAACCCGGCGAGTACGGCAACGACCAGCGCGTTGCCTGTGTGCTGTACAGTTCTGACCACCGGATTCCGCCGGCGCTGTGGGAGGAATATGACCGACAGTAACCCCAACGACCCGTTGCTCTCGGTTCGCGGCCTCGAGAAATACTACCCGGTGCGGTCTGGGCTACTCCGTCGGAGGACCGGATGGGTAAGGGCCGTCGACGGCGTGAGCTTTGAGCTCGACGCCGGAGAGACGCTCGGGCTGGTCGGCGAGTCCGGCTGCGGGAAATCGACGGCTGCGGCGACGCTGGTAGGACTCGAAGATCCCACCGGCGGCGAGGTCCGGTTCGACGGCACACGGCTGTGCGATCACGACCGTGCCCAACGCAAGGCGTTTCGGCGGCGGGCCCAGATGGTCTTCCAGGATCCGACGACAGCCTTCGATCCCCGGATGACCGTCGGCCAGTCGGTGGCTGAGCCGCTTCGCATTCATGACGTTAGCGGTCAGGAAGCCCGCGAAATCGTCGAGGATACGCTCGAACGCGTCGGTATGGCTGCTACCGCTGCCGACAGCTACCCCGAGGCGTTTTCCGGTGGCGAGAAACAGCGGATCGCTCTCGCGCGAGCGCTCGTGCTCGATCCCGACTTGCTCGTGCTCGACGAACCAGTCAGCGCGCTCGACGCTAGCGTCCAGGCTGAGGTCCTCGCGCTGATCGAGAAGTTACAGTCGACGTACGGCCTGTCTGTGTTGTTCATCAGCCACGATCTCAGCGTCGTCCGGCAGATCTGTGATCGGGTCGCAGTCATGTACCTCGGCGAAATCGTTGAGATCGCACCGACCGAGGCACTGTTCGAGACGCCGTATCACCCCTACACCGAGGCGCTGATATCGTCGATTCCACGCCCGGAACCCGGAGCGGGATTACCTGCTGATCTCGACGGTGATGTTCCCGACCCTGCCGACCCACCGAGCGGGTGTCGCTTTCACCTGCGCTGTCCGCGGGTCATACCACCCGACGGGACCGGTCTCAACAGCGACGCGACTCGGGGAATCGCGACGCTGCGACGCGCACTCGAGACGGACGATGACGAGGTACGCACCGCCGACCCGACAGAGCTCCGGAAGGCGTACGATCTTCCGTCGGAACTCGACGACGAGACAGAGACCGCGCTCGTGGCAGCAGTTGAGGCAGCTGCCGATGGGGACCGCGAGACCGCCATCGAACATCTCGCCGCTGTCGAGAGCGTCTGCGAGCGGTCTAATCCAGAGCTGCAGCCGATCGCGGGGAGACGGCAAGCAGCCTGTCACCACCACACGAGAGGCGGTGGGTGGACACCAGAGTAGTTCCAAACCGACCGAATTTGGAAACCTACCGACCGTGCGCTCCAGAGCTCCAGCGTGGTCGGAACTCACGGTCGGCAGGACCGGGGCGGCTCAAAGCGTCCGTAGAGACGACAATGTCTCTCTGTCGCATTCGTCGAGGATCGCTTCGTCCGTGACACCCCGCGAGCGGGCACCAGTCACACCGCCGGAGATCATCCAGTCGACAACGCGGCAGGGTTGCTCCACTATCTACGATCGCAGATTGGGGCTTAGACGACTCTCAGACAAAACGTGAGATATCGGCAGACTACCGCGGGGCAGACGGCCGCCGCCTCAATCTATCGTATTTGTTCGAACCGACAAAGAATTCACCACGTCGTCGGCGAGGTCGGCCCTACTCGATGGTCGAAGGGGCGGCCAAGTATTTTTATATCGCAGCATTTGGTTTATCGAGTCGAAGCCCCGGTGTAACGACAGCTCAGAGAAACGGCGAGAGTTCCTCAAACTCGTCGGCGGCGATGGCATCGGCGACGCCATCGGTGTCGACCTCGCCGACTGCGTTGGGGTGTTTCCGTTGGAAGTAGCCGACGGCGTTCTCGACATCGCGTTCGAGCAGCTCGCGGCTGTTCTCGTGGTCGGTCGGGACAGCCTGAGGCCAATCGAAGACGGTGACGCCGTCTGATCCGACAAAGACGTTGTACTCGCTCATATCGGCGTGAACGTAGCCCGCCTCGTAGGCGGCAGCCATCTCGGCCAGTACGAGCTCGAGTATCGGAATCGCCTGGTCGTCTGTCAGATCGGCACGCTCGAGTTCGACGCCGTCGATCCGCTCCATCGCGATTGCGTGGCGGTTCTGATCGACCGGCCGCGGCACCGACACCTCGGGGTACAGCGCCACCAAGGCCTCGTACTCGCGTTCAGCGGCCTTGCGGGCGGTGTAGAGCCAGGAGACGTGCTCGCGGTCGGCGGTATACTCCCGCTCGCGGTCGACCTCGCGGAACTCAGTGTAGCCCTCGCGGTGGAACTTCAGCGCCAGGGGCTCGTGCGAGCGGACCTCGTAGACATCGCTTTCTTTGCCCACACCCAGGGGTGCGCCGACCTCGGAGACCGTCTCACGCTCGGCGAAGGCGCGTAGGGCGAGCGCGTCGTAACCCTCGAAAGTGAGCCGGTAGCCCTCATATTGGATCGTCTTGCGCTCGAGCAGCCCGCGGGTCTCACACCGGTCGATCCGGTACCCGACATCCTCGGAGGTGAGCTGACTGAACTCGGGGAGTTTCCCCCGGGCGACCCACTCGGAGAACCGCATTCCCTGCTCGAGACCCGACAGGAGGTAGAAATCCTCGGGTTCGAGGTCGGCCATCTTCGGCGCGACGTTCTCCACCATCGAGGGGAGTTATTCGCCCGAGGGGGATAAGACCGGCGTGGACCGTGAGGACACGGTCCGGACAATAATAAACTACATGTTACGATATCAAAACACCGCGCCGTCGGATTCGACCGTGTGACCACGCGGTGACCGGTTCGAGGGTGAACTGTCGAACACGATACCGGATGCGGGATACTGTCGCCGCGAGATACCGAGGGCGGCTCTCAGTCGTGTCCGCTGCTATCTGGAGAGGGTGTCTGTGCGGATTCGAGACCGTTGGCCTGCGTAAGAAGCGACACGAGATCAGCCATCGTCACCAGCTGTGCGGTCGCCTCGAGCCCTGCATCGCGAGCCACACGAACTGCACTCGGCAGGAGCGCGTACCGACTCGTCGGGACCGTCGGCATTCTCAACGGAGGAGCCGTCGCGGGACACCACCGCAGTCGGAGGTTTCCGTCCGGGTTCAGTCGCCGCCGGGATCGTGTCCGGCCTGCGGTGTCCCCGTGTCGCGAAAGCGACCGATGGTCTGGCGCATCGTCTCCCGGCTGACAACGGTGAACCCGGCGGCGACGGCCAGAAACCCGACGGCGGTGGCCCCACCGATCGTCCGGTTCAACAGCAGAACCGAGACGGCCGTCGCTGACGCCGGTTCGAGGTAGGTAACCAGCGTCGTCTCGGTCGCGCCGACGCGACGCACCAGTCGAAAGAACAACAGGTATCCGACGGCCCCGGAGGCAGCTATGTACAGCAGCGACCCGACCACCGCCGGGGAGAGCACCTGAGGGTCGGGGACCGTCTCGCCGCGGAACAGTGCCCCACCGAAGAGAACGGCCGCACCCACGAGCATCGCCCACCCCTGGAGTGCCTCCACCGGGAGCCCCTGGTCAAGGGCCTGGACCGTGACGGAGCCGAGAGCGAACAGCACGGTTCCCAGAAACACCAGTCCGACGCCGAGTGTCGTCGCGGACAGCCCGGTTCCGACGGAGGGCCGCGAGATGATCAGAACGCCAGCCGCGCCGAGACAGAACCCGAGCCCGTCGACGAGGCTACGAGACTCCCCAAGAAGCGGTATCGCGACGAGAGCGACAACCACCGGCATCGTGGTGTTGACGACGGCTGCGACCGCGCCCGTGACGTGCTGTGTCCCCAGGTAGAGGGCACCCTGGTAGCCCGCGAAGGTGAGGCCGCCGACGAGAACGACCGCCAGGAGCTCGCGAACACCGCTCAGGCGCAGTCGGTTCGCCCTCAATCTTGCGTACCCGAGAACGATACAACCCGAGATGGCAAAGCGGAGCCCGGCGGTGCCGAGCGGGGGAAGCTGCGTCACGACGACATCGATCGCCGGGAAGTCAGCCCCCCAGAGCAGCCCAAGCGCCACGATACCGAGCCCCGCCGGGACGCTTGACAGGCGTATATCTCTCACGTTCATACTGTCGTGGTCCCCACTCAGTTCTGGATTGTAAATAGAGTAGAGAACACGGCACATCTCCGAGAAGATTGCGGACATCTCGGTATTATTTCGATACCTAACTGCCCACACGACCAAATGTTGAAGAAGCTTCGAACGCCACCCGTATGTAGCACTCGTGGACCAGAAAGACATCCAGATACTGAACGCACTCCAGAAACGCGAGACGACGAGCACCGAGACGGTGAGCGAGGCGACGGGCATCCCGCTATCGACGGTTCACTACCGTCTCAACAACCTCCGCGACGAAGGGGTGATCACGAACGAGCGGCTGGACATCGATCTTGAGGCGTTCGGGCTCGGGGTGACGGTCCTCGTGGAGGTGTTTATTGGCGATCATCTGCCACACGACGAGATCGGCGAGACCATCGCCGACATTGAGGGCGTCACGAAGGTCTTTTTCACGATGGGGAGCACCGACTTCGTCGCGCTGGCACGGCTGCCCGACAGCGACAGCGTCGAGCGACTGGTCTCGGAGTTCGAGGCACTCGACGCGGTCGCCCGGACCGACTCGACGTTCGTCATCGAGCGGGAACTCGACAGCCGTTACCCACTCAACCAGTACGACGAGGAGACACTCGTCGAAGAGTTCACAGAGTAAACCGGTTGGAGAGCCTGTTCCGACGGCTCGTCCGACGGCTGGCACGACCGTTCGTCGACGGAGAACCTGGAGTGTCGGGAGTGTCGTGGACGCCGCCGGAACCTCCAGGCTCAGCCGTTGTCTGGCGTCCCCGGCACCGACGCGGTGTCCGGTATCCCGTCTTGCAGGCGACCGACCAGGTCGACCTCGGTGACTGGCCGGGCATTCTCGAGACCGAGCTGGCGGGCCACGCGGACTGCACTCGGCGGGTGCAGGTTCGCCTCCGCCAGCAGCGCGTCGTTGTAGAACACCTCTCGGGGCGTCCCGCGTCCGACGATGTTGCCGCCGGCCATCACACAGACGCGATCCGCGACTGTCGCGGCAAAGTCGAGATCGTGTGTCGACAGGACGACGCTGATGCCGTCCTGGTGGATCTGTTCGATCCGATCGGCGACTAAACGTGATCGTTGGGGGTCGAGGCCAGCGAGCGGTTCATCCAGCACGATCACGCTCGGGTCGAGTGCCAGTACGCCTGCGAGACCGACGAGGCGTTTCTCGCCGCCGCTCAGGTAGTGGGGAATCCGGTCTTCGAGGTGACTGGCGTCGACGGTCGCGAGCGCCTCGCGGGCGCGCTCTCTGGCTTTGTCACCGGGCACGTCGTAGTTCTGGAGGCCGAACAGTACGTCGTCGAGGATCGTCGGCGCGACCAGTTGCGTATCGGCGTCCTGGAAGACAAAGCCGACTTCCTTGCGTGCGTGTGTCTTGTTGTCCTCGGTGATCGGCGTGCCGTCGACGACGAGTTCGCCGTCGTCGGGAACGAGCGTCGCGTTTAGATGCTCGAGCAGCGTCGATTTGCCGGCGCCGTTACCGCCGACGAGCGCGACGACCTCGTCGG
>CAYREK010000012.1:0-29853 GCA_964423305.1 uncultured Halobacteriales archaeon
CCGCTACCGGGGGTCGCCGGCGGTGCTGTCGGTCGCCCGTAAGATGACGCGGCGCCGCGCCTCCGAGGACGAACTCGCGCGCAAGCGGGACCAGCTCCGCGCGCTCAATCGAGTCCTCCGTCACGACATCCGCAACGACATGCAGATCGTGCTCGGCTTGGGACGGCTCCTCGAGGACCACGTCGACGAGGAGGGTGCGGAGCACCTCCGGACGATCCTCGACACCGGCGAACACGTCGTCGAACTCATCGAGAGTTCACGCGACCTCGCACGGACGGTCGCCGGCGAGACCGGACTCCCGCTGGAACCCGTCTCCCTCGCCGAGACGCTCCGATCCGAGATCGACCGCCGACGAGAAGCGTTCGGCCACGCGACGATCGAACTTCGGGACGGCGTTCCCGACGTGAACGTGCGGGCGAACGGTCTCCTGTCGTCGGTGTTTCGGAACCTCCTGAACAATGCCGTCCAGCACAGCGACCGGGAGGCGCCGACGGTGGAAGTCACCGCCGACACGACGCGGGGTGATCACACGGCCATCGTCCGCATCGCCGCGACGCTCGCGCCACAGGCGCCCTCCATGAGGATCCGGTCGTGCTCGAAGAGGTCGCACACGGCGCGCAAGAGCGCCTCGTCGGGGACCAGCACGAACTCGTCGAGGCGGTCGGCGAGCAGGCGCTGGGTCATCGCGAACGGTGCGCGGGTGGCGATCCCCTCGGCGAAGGTCTCGACCCGGTCGTGTGGTTCGAGGGTGCCGTCGGCCCAGGCGCGGTACGTCGCCGGGGCACGTTCGGACTGGACGCCGACGACCGTCGCGTCGGTGAGCCGGCCCACGGTCATCGCGTAGCCGGCGGCGCTAGAGCCGCCCCCGACCGGACAGAACAGGTACTCGACCTCGGGGAGTCGCTCGGTGACCTCGAGCCCAGCGGTGCCGACCCCGGCGATCAGGTCCGGCTCGTTGGCCGAGTGGACGTACCGGTAGCCCTCGCGGGCGCGGGCCTCGGCGCGCTCGCGGGCTTGGTCGTAGGTGTCGCCGTGAAGCTCGACGGTCGCTCCGAGCCGCTCCATCCGCTCGACCTTCGCGGCCGTGGTGTCCTCGGGAACGACGATCCTCGCGGGAACGTCGAACCGGTCGGCGGCGTAGGCCACCGACCCGCCGTGGTTGCCGGTGCTTGCGGCGATCAGTCCCGGGTCGCGAAACCGATCCTCAAGCCCGGCGACGAACGCGAGCCCGCCCCGGACTTTGAACGCGCCGGTCGGGAGCGTGTCCTCGCGTTTTAGATACACCTCGGCGTCGAGCGCCGCCGAGAGCCCGTCGGCACGGACCAGCGGCGTCTCGGGGAGCAGGCCGTCGATCGTCCGCCGGGCAGCGTAGACGTCGGCGAGGGTGGGCGGGGTCAGGTTGTGGTAGGGAAACAGCGTCGAGGCGTCGGGCGACTCGACGGGCTCGTACTGCGCCATGTCCCCGTGGTTGGCGCGCCCGACTGTTATCGGTACCGGTCGGACAGATCGACGATCGTCAGTCTGCGGCCCGGCCGGCCGCCAGCCCGGGCCACGACCGAACCGCAGACTCCGGGAGCTCGTGGCTGCCCGGGTGGACGATCCCGGCGAGAAACTCGAGCGTGTCGACGAGCCGCGGGCCGGGGCTGTTCGCGTACTCGTGGCCGTCCATCGCGTAGACGCGGCCGTTCTGGACCGCCGTGAGCTCGGCCCAGCCGGGCCGATCGGAGAGATCGTCGGCCTCGGCGAGGGTCCGGTCGAGCTCGAATCCGCAGGGCGCGGCGACGATCACGTCCGGATCGTGCTCGCGGACGGCGCTCCACTCGATCGGTCGGGAGGGCGCTCCCTCGCTCGTCAGCCCACAGCGACCGCCGGCGCGCTCGATCAGCCCCGGCATCCAGTGGCCGGCGACCATCACCGGATCCAGCCAGTCGAAGACTGCGACATCCGGGCCCGCGGTCGGGTCCGGCGTCGCCGCCTCGATCGCCCGGACCCGCTCACGGAGCTCCGACAGGACGGCCTCGGCGCGGTCCTCCCGGTCGAGCCGCCGGCCGAGCCGTTCGATGTCTGCGAACACGTCCGCGAGGCTGTGGGGGTCGGTCGTGACGATCTCGGCGTCGAGACCGAGCTCTGTAACGGCCTGGCGGATCTGTGCGTCGTCGACCGCACACACTTCGCAGATCCCCTGGGAGACGACCACGTCGGGGTCGAGCTCCGCGAGCAGCTCGCGGTCGATCTCGTAGACTCCGCCGCGCTCTTGAGCGGTCGCGACCTGTTGGTTGATCTCGGTCGTCGAGGCGTCCGGATCGATCCGGGAGCTGATCACCGCCGGGAGTTCGCGTGCTTTGGGCGGGTACGAACACTCGTGTGAGACGCCAACCGGCTCGACCCCGAGCGCGAACAGCATCTCGGTCGCGGACGGGAGCAGCGACACAACGCGCATATATTTTGTTCGGCCTCCGGCGGCTTAAACGCTTCTCGGGATCTCCCGAGGCAGTCAGAACGGGAGCCGCCGCCGGAGCCGGTCGAAGACGTCGGTCTCGGCCTCGGCGGGACCGACGACCCGGTCGTCCGGGACGACGACGGTCCGACTCCCCTCGCGGGAGACCTCGATCAGGTCGTCGGCGTTGAGCCGTTCGAGCGCCGACTCGATCTCGTCGATACCTGCCCCGACTTCGGCCCGGAGCTCGAATACGGTCATGCCCTCGGTGGGACGGTCGGCGAGGGCGTCAAGGACCGCGACCTCAACGTCGCTGCGATCGCGGTACTCCGGCTTTGCTCGCATCCGCTCGGTAGTAGGCGAGCGCGGGTCTTATACGTTTACGACGGGGACGTCTGACGGAGGTCAGACGAGCCAGTACGCTTATGCGTTGGACGCGCCGACAACCGACTAATGAGTTTCAAGTGTTCGGTGTTCGGCCACGACTTCGGGCCCACCGAGACGGTTCGCGAGCAAACCGAGGAGGGAAACGAAGTCGTCACGACCGTCCGGGAGGTCAAAACCTGCAGCCGGTGCGAGAAGGTCAGAACCGTCACGGAAAACACCGAGGTCACCACGGTGAGTCCCGAGCCCGACGGCGATCCCGAGTCCGGACCGGCGTCGGCGTCATCAAGAGCAACGGCAGGCGAAGAGCAAACGGCGACTCACGACGGCGGAACGGTCGGACAGGACGCGAGCGCCGGAGCGACGGGCGTCGACGGGGCGGACGAATCGGAGACCCTCTCGACACTCCCGGACGAATCCGCCGTACCAGGGGTCGAGCACGCGAGTCCCGAGGACGACGACGGGGTCATCCTCGAGGATGAGGGCGACCAGCGGGCCCCGGGCGAGTGGCCCGACGCCCCCAACGAGGATGACGAACGGGAACACGTCTCCTGGCCGGACGATCCGAGAGACGGGAGGGCAGCGGGCGATGATCCGCAGGAAGACGACAGTCAAGCGGACGAGACAGAAGGGGGAGCGAAAGCGGAGACGACCGAAGACGACGCCGAGCCGACGATCGAACCGACCGGCGGCGCCGTTACCGTCCCGCGCGGCGAGTTCACGTGTTCTGCGTGTGGCCACACGGAATCCGTCGAGTCCTCGTCGCTACGAGCCGGCGATTTCTGTCCCGAGTGTCGCGCCGGGACACTCGAGCACACGCCCGAGTAAGTGCACAGCAACCGTCGGTCGAGACCCGCCGGGCCGGGAGACCCGTGGAGACGGGCCGAGCGACAGAGGATCGACCGCCGATCAGTCGTCGAAGGTCGGTCCCGCCCCGGAGTCGGGGTCGGTATCGGTGTCGTCGTCTGTCTCGAAGGCCTCTCTCGGCCGGCCGGCGTCGTCGATCACCTCGTCGCTGACGATCAACGGGCAGTCGACCCGCAACGCCAGCGCGATGCCATCGGAGGGGCGGGCGTCGAACACCGCCTGGCGGCGCTCGCCGTCGAGATACTGTTCGGCGTCGATCTTGGCGTAGAAGGTGCCGTCGGCGAGGTCGTCGATCCGGACCCGGTCGATCGCCGCGCCGAACTCCGCGACCATCTCGACGAACAGATCGTGTGTGAGCGGGCGCTCGAAGGGTTCGCCGTCGAGCGCGAGCTGCATCGACTGTGCCTGGTCGGGGCTGACGAAAATCGGAATGAGCTCGCCGCGGGCCTCCAGGATGACGACCGGGGCACCCCGGCCCTCGTCGTTCATGCTGGCACCGACACCTTCGACGGTGGCCTCGTGGTCCATACTCGAGAGTCGGGTGCTGTAGTAAAAACGTGTTCGCCGCCGTGACCGCGATGATCGACGGTCGCGGAGCCCAGCCGGCCGCTCACGTCACTCGAGCAGGGCGTCGACGGCGCCCCGGGCGGCGAGTGCGGCGTCGTCGGCGACGGTTCGCGGATCGCCGCCCTCGGCGTTGAGGTAGACATCGACCGCGAGTTCGCCGTCGTTGTAGCTGACGGTCACGTCGATATCGCGAACCGCGGACCGGTCGTACCGGGAAAAGACCGTACGCCGGGCCGCGTCCGCGGCGGTTTCGACGATCTCGGCGTCGGTCGGCTCCTCGGGCATGCGCCGGGCGATCAGGCGCCGCCAGCACCGGGGCCGCCAATTCCGCCGGCCGCGCCGCCGAGCATATCCTGGAGCTCGCCTTGGAGCTGTTCGAACTGCTGTTGGACTCGCTCTTCCTGTTTCTCGAGGGTATCGACGCGCACTTCGAGGGTGTCGACGGTTTCCTCGAGATCCGACTGGGCCTCCTCGTAGTCGGTCTCGACGAGAAGCTCGCCGAGCTGGCGGTACATTGTCGTCTCCTCGTCGACTCCGTCGAGTTCCTCGAGGGCGGTCTGGGACTCGGTGAGTTTCGTCTCGGCCTCCTGTTTCTGCGCGGCGACCTGCTGGGCGGTCTCCTGAAGATCTTGGAGCTCTTCGAGTTTCTCTTGTGCTTCCGGCGGAAGATTTCCTTGCATATTCACACGGAGGCGGCCCGGACTGTTAAAGGCATGCATCCGGGGGCGTCTCAGGCCGTTCCGACGCGTTCGGCGACCCCGACGAGCCGGAACCACGTGTTCAAGCCCGCTCGGAGGGCCGTCAGGTCCGCCGCTGTGACAGTGATCTCGACGGTGTCGCCCTCGCGCGCGAGCCGGACACTACTTCGGTTGTCGTCGATCGCGCCGGCCTCGGGGGCGAGCGAACGGGCGACCCGCCGGGGGGTGTCGGGATCTCTGTAGGGAAACTCGAGAACGGCCTCGGTTACGTCACTCGACGTTGACTGTCTTGACATCGCGGCTCCGCTCTTTCAGCAGGACGCGGTGCCCACAGTAGGGACACCGGACCCCACCGTACTCGTCGAGGGTCACGTCGCGCTTGCACCGCGAGCACTTGTAGCTCATTCCTCGTCCTCACTCAGCGCGGCGCGGATCGACCGGGTCGCGGTTTGACCCGCCGGCGTCTCGGGTTTGTAGGCACCACCCGTGAAGGTCTCGCCGGTCTCCTCGTTGCGCCAGACCCCCGTCGAGAGCCGGGTCACGTCATCGCCGTCGACCTGTGCGTTTTCCATCTCGCGTTCGATCTCGGCGACTCGGCGGCGGCTGACGCGGCCGTAGCGGGCGCCGAACCGGCCCGCGCTACCAGTCTGGGTACTGTCTTCACTCATGCCTGTATTTCGGTCCGAGCCGATCATAAACCCTGCGAGTCGCCCCGGCGACGGGGGCGGACGAAACCGGCTTCCGTTCCGGCGGGTAAACGTACGAACTGCGATGAGTCAATCGGAGACGGTCGGCGAACGGGTGCGGCGGTGGGCCAAAGACGGACAGTTGTACGTGCTCGCCGGGGTGCTCTCGGCGCTGCTCGCCTGGCTCGTGATTCCCTTGGCCGGGGTCGCTGGCGCCTACGCCGGCTACCGGGTGTACACCGAGACGGATCGTGACCGGATCGCGGTCGCGATCATCCTCAGCAGCCTCCTCGCGCTCGCACTCCCGTTCGCGATCGTCGCGCTGGGGTGACTCCCTCGAGACCAGAGGGTCGAGATGCCCCGACCGTCGGTCGTTGCGGCGCGATCGGCCGGGTTCTACCACCGGGTTCGGACCACGCCAGGTAGACCCGACGGCACGGACGCCGGTTATCGTCGCGGGCCAGCGTCGGCCCGGTCGTCGATCGGGAGCTCGAGCTCGTAGTCGACGGCCGCGATCGCCGCCTCCAGCACGGTCTGGACGTTCGTTCCCTCGGTAACGCTCATCGTGTACTCGGCGTCAGGAAAGTCCGGATCGTCGACGCGGTCTGATTTGTTGAACACCGACAGCACCGGGACGTCGAACCGGGCCTCGATCTCGTCACGGAGCGTGCGCTGAACGGAGAGGGGATAGCCACACTCGCCGGTCGGATCGAGCACCACGAGCACCGCGTCTGCGGCGTGAGTCAGGGCGCTGACGGCCTGGGACTCGACGGCGTTGCGCTCGGCCTCGGGACGGTCGAGCAGCCCGGGGGTGTCGACGAGCTGGTAGCGGATCCGCTCGTGCTCGACGTGGCCGACGTTGATCCGCGTGGTGGTAAACGGGTAGGTAGCCGTCTCGTTTGTCGCCCGGGTGACGGTATTGACAAACGACGACTTCCCGACGTTCGGGTAGCCGGCGACGACGATCGTCGGCTCTTCGGGGCGGATCTCCGGGAGCACGCTTAACTCACCGCCGGCCTCGGCCACCTGCTCGAGTGCCGGGGCAATCTCCTCGACGACATCGGCCAGGCGGGCGAAGGCCTGCTGGCGGAGCTTCCGTGCGCGGTCGGTATCGCCGCGGAGCCGCCCCTCGTACTCCCGGCGGAGCTCGCCGGCTTTCCGGCCGGCCCACCCGATCTCGTTCAGTGCCCCACGAAGCTGGTCGACCCCGACGAGGGCGTCCGCGAGTTCGCGGTAGAACGGGTCGATCGCATCAAGATCGGGCCATCCGGTCACGACGTTCTCGAGGTTGTCGGAGATAACGTTCGCGGCCGTCGCGAGCATCGACTGCTGGGCCTCGAGCCCGGACTTGGCTCCGCCGGCCCGGGCCCCCCGGGAGAAGGCGGTGTCGAGGAGCTCCTCGGCGCTCGGGGTCGGCGGCAGCTCCTCGAACGGCTGAGACATACGGCAATTTTGCTCCCGAACCGGTAAAACCCACCGGATCGGGCGCGGTCCGTCCAAACCGGTTGTCGCCGCGGGCCGGCACAGGCAGTATGGACCCCGATCGGCGCGACGCGGCGATCGTCGACGAGCCGACGCGCTTCGGCGTACCGCCGTGTCTCCGCGTCCCCGCGAAACGTCGCGGGCGGCTCGGTCGGCACCGGCGTGCCCCCGCAAGCGGGCCGGGGATCACACGGGCAACGGCACTCGAAGGATTCGCCGCAACCCGCCCAGCCGAGGGCAGTCTCAGGCCTCGACCGTTCGCCGAGTGTCGGCCCCGTCGTCGGCGAGCTGAATTCCCCGAGCGACCACGTAGATCAGGACGATCCCGGCACCGACGACGAGAACGAGCTGTGCGATCAGGATAAAGACGAGTCCGAGGAGCGATCCGAATGAAAACACCGCCCCGAGTAGGAACGGCACGGCGGCCACCGTGGCGAACAGGAGAACGAGTCCGACAATCGGGATCGCCTCCGAGATAATCTGTGAGGTGTCGAGTTCGTTCGAGACCGGGTCGACGAACGGACCTGATGCCATATCGCTCGATCAGAGCCCTTTCGTATGGCTCTTTCGACGGGTTTCGGCGGCAGACGCCGGGCTGGAGTGGCACGGCAGCAGGCTTTTTACCCCGCTGGGGGCAGGTTCGAGTAATGGAAACACGGACCCAACAGTACCGCCGGGCTCGTCGGCTCGGCGGTTCGAGAGCGCTCAGCGGGGTAGGCGGAGAAGCCCGACGGAGGGCTGAGCGTGGAGTTTGAGTCGTTCGTGCTCGCGGCGAGCACAGATACCCTGCGCCGAACCGACCGAGCGCGAGATTACGCCGATGCGATCGAGTATCGGATCGATCTCGCAGAGACGGGGCTCGAGCCGGTCAAGGCCCACGAGGGACTCCCTGTGATCGTCACGAACCGTCTCGAAAGCGAGGGTGGAGCGGCTCCGGCAGGGCCAGACCGGCTGTCGACGCTCGCAGCGGCCGCGGCGGAGCCGGCGGTCGCGGCCGTCGATGTCGAACTGGCGACCGTGCGCGAGGGCGGCGCGGAGGCGGTCCTCGAGACGGCCCGGGACAACGACACCGCGGTGATCGTCTCGACACACGATTTCGAGGGGACTCCGCCGCGCGATCGGCTCCGATCGCTGCTCGCGACCGCGTCGGATCGCGGCGACGTCGCGAAACTCGCCACGTACGCAGACGGGCCCGACGCGGTGCTGGATCTGCTCGCCGCGACGCGGGCGGTGACCGCGGCCGGCCACCGCGTGGCAACGATGGCGATGGGGGAGGCGGGCCGACACTCCCGGGCGGTCGCGCCGCTGTACGGCTCCCGGATCGGATACGCGCCGCTCGTGGAGGCTGAGGCGACCGCCCCCGGACAGTACGATCTCGAAACACTGCGGAAGCTAATCGCGGCGCTGGGCGGTCCAGACGGGCCCAAGTCACAACGTTGAATTGGCCGCCGGAGACAACTTTTCGTGATGGCCGAGACGGCTACCGGGGATGAGTCGAAAAAGCGCCCGTGGCTGGCGGCGGTGCTCGCGGTGCTGTACCCGGGGTTGGGACACGTGTACCTCCGGCTGTGGGGCCGGGCTGTCGGGTGGTTCGTCGCCATCGTCGCCGCGGGCCTGGTGCTCGTCCCCGACGAGGCCGTTCCGGAGTCGATCTCTCCCGAGACGGTAGTTGAGGCCAGCCAGGCGCTCCCGATCGAGGTGAGCCTGGCGATTCTCGGGCTCTCGGGTCTCAGCGTCGCCGACGCCTACTGGATGGCCGGTAGGCTGAACGACCGCCAAGCATCGGAGAACGTCACGGAGTGTCCGGAGTGTGGCAGGGAAGTCGACGAGGAACTCGAGTTCTGTCAGTGGTGTACGACGCGCCTCGAGGAGGGCTCTGAGGACTCATCGGCCGGCGATTGACCTACCGTTCGATGACCGTCTCGTCGACGGCCTCGCCGAAGTGACGCGCCGTCTGTTCGTGGTAGACGAGCACCTCGTCGCCCGCCTCGAGTTCGGTGACCGCACGCGAGCCGTCGCGAGTGTGGAGTTTGATCGTCTCGGCGTTTTGCAAGAGCGTCTCGACCGGATCGCCGTCGACGGTCGCCTGAACCCGGAACATCGGCCGGCGTTCGATTTTCGCTCGGCCGACGATCGCCTCGCGGGTCTCACCGTCGGCGTCGACGACTTGGACGGTATCGCCACTCGAGAGTTCCGAGAGGTACCGCGTCTCGCCGCCCGGAGTACGGACGTAAGCGTGAACCGCGCCGGCGTTGACCCGGAACGGGCGGGGATCGACGTACGGGGAGTCGTCGGTCTCGCCGTGGACGAAAAACAGGCCCCGACTCATCGAGCCGACGAGCATCCCCTCGGTATCCTCGAGCAGCGAGCCGGTGTCGATACAGACCCGATCGGCCGAACCGGTCTGTTCGACCGCCGTCACCTCGCCCCACGAGAGATCGAGCCGTTCGCGATCGATCTCGTCGCACAGCTCGACCGTGGCCCGGATCTCGTCGGGGTCGTCCGTGTCGAGCAACACGGCCTCGGCGCC
Organism: uncultured Halobacteriales archaeon; assembly: GCA_964423305.1. Lineage (GTDB taxonomy): Archaea > Halobacteriota > Halobacteria > Halobacteriales > Haloarculaceae > Halovenus. The sequence continues at coordinate 9,652 of CAYREK010000012.1, forward strand.
GATCTCGAGGGTCTCGAAGGCGGTCCGTGCCTCGGCTGCGTTCCGGACCCCCGCCACGAGGGTAGTCTCCTCGCCGATACGGGCAATCAGGTTCTCCAAGGGAATGATCTGCCAGTCCTCGCCGACGACGATCGTGTACTCGGCGGCGGTTGCGACCTCCTCGGCGAAGGCCTCGTACTCCGGGTCGAGGATCCGCACGTAGCCGCCGGTGATCTCCCGGCCGTCCTGGCGGAGCGCCGAGAGGTCCGCCGAGCCAGAAAGATCCGGCGGGAGATCGACCGTCCCGTCGCCCTCTGCGTTCTTACCGACGATCGTCGCGTCGGCGTCGACCGACTCCGACTCGGCCTCCATGACGTGGACATCGTCACCGGCAAACGCCGCGACGTTCACGCGGCCGAGCTCGCGGACCCGGGAGACATCCTCGCGGTCGACCAGTACCCAGTCGACGCCGGCCTCGATGCCGGCAGTGATCCGACGCTTCCGGGTCTCCCAGTCGCCGACCGCGCCGTCGGCCTTGAGCCAGACGCTCCGTGTCATATCCGGGAGTCAGCGGCGGCAGGCTTGAACGTGGCGGTCACGGGATCGTCACTCCGTCCTGCGATCGAGTGCCTCGGCGACGACGGCGTCGGGGCCGGCGTAGCCTCGTCGGGCGGCGAACGCGTCGATCTCCTCGAGGAGGTCCCGGGGGAGCCGTACGGTCACCTCGATCTCCGTCTCGGCGGCACGATCGGCGTTGCACATGTCTCGACTGATCCCCGCCGAGGGCAAAAGTCTACCGAGCCGTCCGACGACCGTCGGACGCGACGGGCAGTCAAACCGTCGTCGAAGCCGAACGGAACGGGCCGGAGAGCGGCTCAAAGACTCATTGGGGACGAACAGCTTGAGGGAACGACCGATCCGGCAGTCGTCGGGCGTTGCCCCCGCGAATCCGGCGCCGTCCCCGACTAAAACGATCGTTTGTGTGGAGACTACGGTTTTAGTCACGGGGAACTGTACGAGAAAGTACCATGGGTAGTCTCTTTCCGATCAGAGACTCGGTGTCCGTCGACGAAGACCGAGAGCCGCGCCTGGTCGACCTCGACGAGGAGACCGCAGACGAGGTGTTCGAGGCGCTCGCCGCGGGCACGACCCGGGAGATCTTTCTCGCGCTCCACGAGCAGCCCCAAGCAGCCTCAGACCTGGCCGAGACCACCGGGACCTCCGTGCAGAACGTCCAGTATCACCTCGAGAAGCTCACCGACACCGAGCTCGTCGAGGTGGTCGACACCTGGTACTCCGAACGGGGCTCGGAGATGAAGGTGTACGCGCCGACCGACGAGTCGCTGGTCCTGTACGCCGGCCGGGACAAACAGAGTTCGCTTCGGGCGGCGCTCCGGCGCTTGGTGGGCGCGTTCGGGGCCTTGGTACCGGCGAGTCTCGCGGTCGGCTGGCTCGCCACACAGGCAGACACCGACGGCGGCGACTTTGCGGGGCAGTCGGCCGAGTTCACCGCACAAACCGACGGCGGGGAGGCGGCTGGGGACGCTCCCGACGCCGGCGATCAAGGTGACGACGGGGGCGTCGAAACCGCAGACACGGACGCCACCGAGGAGACCGGCACCCAGATCACCGACCTCGACGCCCTCCGAGAGCAGGCGGGCGATATCGACGTTTCCGGCGAAGACATCCTCGTCGAGGCCGGTGACCGGTCTGTGAACGCGACCGCCGACATCGAGCTGTCGGCCGACGGGACGGTGCTCGCGCTCGATCAGGGGGACATCGCCGCCCTGATCGAGGCGTCGGGCACCGACCCGAGCATCGGGCTCGTCAGCGGACTGGCCTTCTTTTTCGGCGGACTGTTCGTTCTGGCGGCCACCGCAGCCTGGTTCGTCTGGGCATGAGGAGATCGGGACGCCGTCTCACCGCTCGTCGACGGGGAGACTGTCAGGCGTCGCCGTAGACCGGGACCGCGGCGCCGCTGGTCGGCGCGGCCGCGTCACTCGAGAGAAACAGAACGACCGAGGCGATCTCGGCGGGGTCGACCCACGTGGCGTGGTCGGCGTCGGGCATCATCTCCCGGTTCATCGGCGTGTCGATAACGCTCGGCAGCACAGCGTTTGCCCGGACCACGTCGTTCTCGGCGGCAATGCTCTCGGTGAGCAGCCGCACGCCGGCCTTGCTCGCCCGGTACAGTGCGTCGCCGGACCCGCCCTCAAGCGAGGAGCGCGAGGAGGCGGTGACGACCGATCCCGACCGCTCCCGGAGGTGTGGCAAGGCGTGTTTCGCGGCCAGGAAGGTCGTCTTCAGGTTGACATCGAACAGAAAGTCGAAGGTCTCGATGTCGGTCTCGTCGACGGGATCGCCGCCCCGCCAGGTCCCGGCGATCGCAGCAAGCGAATCCAGGCCGCCGTGGGTCTCGATGATCGACTCGAGGACGTCCGCGACGACCTGCTCGTCGGTGAAATCTCCCTGATAAAAGTCGATCCGGTCGGGCTCGTCGAGCAAGAATCCGTCTTCTCCGGGCGCGGTGATGTCCGCGCCACAGACCGTCGCGCCGGCGTCTAAGAACGCCTCGGCGACGGCACTGCCCAGCGCGCCGCCAATGCCGGTCACGAGCGCCACCTCGCCGTCCATGTCGAAAGAGACTGTCATACTCGAGCTTCGCGCCCGAGGGTAAAAAGATCGCCGTCGAAAACGGACGCCTGGCCGCGTCGCAGACGAGCGGTTATCGGCCCTCGAACTCCGGCGTCTCGTCGTCGAAGAAGGCCGCGATGCCCGCCTGCATGTCATCGGTTCCGAGTAGGTGTCCGAACGCCTGTGCCTCGACCTCGAGACCCGCGTCGATGTCGTCCCGGCCGGCGAGCATCGCGCGCTTTACCGACTCGTTTGCGACCGGCGGCCCCCGTCCGAGCCGTTCGGCGAGCGCGAGCGCGCGGTCGGTCACGGCCTCGGGCGCGACGACCTCGTTGACGAACCCGTACTCGGCCAGCTCGGCGGCGTCGTACCGGTCGCCCGTGAGAACGATCTCCTTTGCCCGGCCCTCGCCGACGATCCGGGCGAGTCGCTGGGTGCCGCCCCACCCGGGGATGAGCCCGAGCGCCACCTCGGGCTGGCCGAGCTCTGCGTCCTCGCTCGCGACCCGCAGGTCGGCACAGGCCGCCAGTTCCATCCCGCCCCCGACCGCGACGCCGTCGATCGCCGCGACGATCGGGAGCGGGCTTTCCTCGAGTCGCGCGAAGCTCTCCTGGCCCTCCCGGGAGCGGTCGCGACCGTCGAGATGCGAGCCGCTGTCGGCAAACGCCTGCACGTCGGCGCCAGCCGAGAAGACCCGGTCGCCGGCGCCCTCGAGCACGACGGCGCGCACGGCCTCGTCGGCCTCGAGTTCAGACAGCGCCGCTGGTAGCTCGGCGAGGACGGTCCGCGTGATCGTGTTCAGCTGGTCGGGCCGGTCGATCGCGAGCCGGGCGACGTACTCCCTGTCGGCCGGTCGGTCGATCTGGAGCGTCTCGAACTCGGACATGGCCGGGAGTCGACCGGGGCCGTATTCAACGTTTTCCACCGCGGGGCTACTCCGAGGGCGACAGGTCGCGGTCGAACTCGTCGAACTGCTCGACGTCGGGCACGGGATACTCCACCCGGCGCTGCTCGCGGCGGTCGACGTTTGCCTCCTCGATCGGCGTGGCGACCGACTCCCAGCCGGGCTTGATCCCGATCGACTCGGCGGGAGTGCCGGCCGCGATGTGGTGGGCTGGAACGTCGCGCTGGGCCATCGACTTTGCCGCCAGAACGGAGTTTTCGCCCACACGCGCGCCGGCTCGGACCAGCGAGTCGTAGGTGAGCCGGGCGTCGTCCTCGATCACGGTGTGGTAGTTGCGGACCTCGGTCTGGTCGACGACATCGTGGCTGTGGCTGTAGACGTGTACGTCGTCGGCGATCGAGACCCGGTCCCCGATCGTCAGCTCCCCGCGGTCGTCGAGGTGGACATCGTCGTGGATCACGACGTTGTCACCGACGGAGATGTTGTGTCCGTAGGTCATCGTGATACCCTTGAAAAACCGGCAGTTCTCCCCGCAGTCCGCAAACAGGTGCTGGGCGAGCATCTGTCGAAACTCAAGCGCGAACGCCACGTTGTCGGCGACCGGAGTGGCGTCGAACTGCCGCCAGAGCCACTGGAGCTGTTTCGAGCGCTCGAAGGCCGGTTGCTGCTCGAGTTCGGCGTAGTGCTCGCTCTCGAGGGTGACCGACCGGGGATCGTAGCTCCGGAGCCGTGCCCGGGTCGCCGGAGAGACCGACTCCTCGGACTCCCGTCGTGCGGCCTGGCGGTCCCCGTGTAAGTCGACGAGAACGTCCCGCACGACCTCCGCGGTGGGCTCGTCGCTTCGGAGCCGCTCGTCGACCTCATCGATGAACGCCCGCAGATCCTCGCCCACGTCGGCGGGGAGTGAGACGTGTCGCTTCACAGTCCGGATTGAACGGGGACCGTGATGGGAATTACGAAGGCGGCGTCTCCGGTGCCGGGCTCGGGAAGCTATAAGCCCCCAAGCGTCGTTGGTCAACGCATGGAGTGGCGTGACCTCCGGGCGGTCGTCGTCGACGCACCGGCGGTCGCAGAGACCCTCGACGGGGAGACCGACACCGAAACCATGAATGGTCTTGAGCGCGCATGCGAGCAGGCGCGTCCCGGAGATATCGTGGTAACGACGCCTAGCGACGTGGACGCCGGGGCGTTCGCGGCCGTCGTGGCCCCGGCAGCCGTGTTGTACGTCGGGGGATCACCCGAGACCCTCGAGCAGATCGCGGGCGCGGCAAACGCCGACTGGGTCCCCGCAGCGGCGGCCGAATCACCGACCCGGATCCGGACACGGGTTCGTGAGCTCGCGGAACAAACGGAAAACGCACAGGCCCAGAAGCGCCACGAGGCGTTCGTCGAACTCGTCTCCCACGATCTCAGGAATCCGTTACACGTCGCACACAGCTCCGCCGAACTGCTCGAGTCCGCCGAGGACGAGAACGTCGACCGGCTTGACCGGTCACTCGATCGGATCGCCCGGCTCGTCGAGGACGGCGTAACCTTCGTCCGGCAGTCGGCGGCGGAAATCGAACCCGCCGCGGTGTCGTTCGAGGCGATCGCCCGGCGGGCCTGGCCCGGGGGCAGGGAACCGGAAGGCGAACACAAACTCCACCTCGACGGGGAGAGTCCCGAGGGAGCGTACCTCCGGGCCGACGCCGACGCGCTCAAGCGGCTCCTCTCGGAGCTGTTCGAGAACGCGATCGAACACGGCGCGCCGCCGGTCACGGCCGGCCGGACCGCAGACGGATTTTACGTCGCAGACGAGGGACCGGGAATCGACGATCCCGATCGGGCTTTCGAGCCCGGCTACTCAGAGACGCCCGCCGGAACTGGACTCGGACTCGCAATCGTCCGGGAGATCGCCCGATCGCACGGCTGGACGGTCTCGATCGTCGACGCCGACGGGGCTCGAATCGAGGTAGGCGGCGTCGCGGCCGAGTGAGACCGGACTCGTTATCTGCCGGCCGACCCAACCACGAGCGATGAGTTTCTCGGCTGCGATCGTCGATCTGGACGGGACGGTCTACCGCGGGGGCGAGCTGCTCCCCGGCGCGGCCCGCGGGATCGCCGCGCTCCGCGAGGCGGGACTCGAGGTCGTTTTCTTCTCGAACAATCCGATCAAAGACGGAGAAGACTACGCCGCCGATCTCGCGGAACTCGGGATCGAGGTCTCTCCGGACCGGGTGTACTCGGCTGGGACCGCGACGACCCGGTACCTCGGCGAACACCACGCCGACGATGCCCTGCTCGTGATCGGCAGCGAGGGGCTCAAAGCACAACTGCGCGAGGCGGGACTCACGCTTACGACCGATCCCGAGGCTGCCGAGGCCCTGGTCGTCTCCTGGACCGACGAGTTCGACTATGAGGATCTGCAGGCCGCACTCGATGCCGAGGAGATACCCTTCTACGGGACCGATCCCGACCGCGTCGTCCCGACCGCGGACGGACGCATGCCCGGCTCGGGGGCGATCGTCGACGCCGTCGCGGCGACGATCGGCCGCAAACCGGACGCGATCTTCGGAAAGCCGTCCCCGGTGGCCCGTCGGCTCGTCCTCGATCGTCTCGAGGCCGCCCCCGAGGAGTGTCTGGTCGTCGGCGACCGGCTTGACACCGACCTGCTGCTCGGCGACCGAGCCGGAATGACGACGGCCCTCGTGTTATCGGGGGTGACCGACCGGGCGGCAATCGGGGACGGACCAGTCGACCCCGATCACGTGCTCGCCGGGCTCGGCGAGATCGGGACGGTGCTCGACGACGCCGACACGGCGGAGACGGCCGACGACCGCGCGACCTGACGAGTTGTCTACCAGTGTCTGACACGGCCCCGTCTCTGTGTGTTTACGTGGGCGTTACCACGTCTCAATATATCTGGGATGATACACGTTAGCACGGTTACACTGACACCAAAACGATTATACACGCGCCTGCAACATTCTGAGGTGATGCCTGAACAAGGCACGAACCGGCGGCACACACGGCGTCGCTTTCTGACCACAACTGGCGTTGCAGGGACAGCACTGCTGGCGGGGTGCGTTGGCGGAGACGACGACAATGGCGACGATGGAGACGGCACTGATCGGTCTGACAACAACGAGGACAGTGACACGGAGGGAGACGACGAAACGCAGGACCAGCTGACCTTCGGCAGCGACGGAGAAGTTAATTTCGGGATCTCGCCGAGCGTTCCACAAGAAGATCTCGAAGTCCAGTACGGACGTCTTCTCACCCACATCGGAGACTACCTGCAGGAGAATTACTCGGTCGCAGACGGACTGTCGGTCGATGGGACTGTCACAGACAACTACAGTGCAGTCATCCAGTCACTCGGACAGGGCACTCTCGATGTCGCAGAGACAGGGCCGTTTGCGGCTGCGCTGGGTGTAAACACGGACAACGCTGAGATCATTCTACAGCGGTACGGGTACGGCTCGTGGACTTACAAGAGTCTCATCGCAACCCCGAACGACAGCGACATCAGCGAAGTCGCCGATCTCGAGGGCAAGAGCGTTGCCTTCTCTGACCGGCTCTCTACGAGCGGCGCGTTGTATCCGCTGCGAGCAATCTCGCAGGCAGGTGTCGAGATCGGCGAACTCCCCGAAGGAAACGGCTCACAGGCGGCTTTCGACGCCCGCTTCGCCGGCGGACACGTCGCATCGTTTGAGCAACTCCGTCAGGGGGTCGTTGATGCTGCCGCGATGGGCGGGTTTGTCCGCGATACGAGCACTGGTCCAACCCCTGATGCGTGGCAAGAGGTTGCAACCACGCTTCATGAAGACGACGGGCTCCCGAGAGCTCCGATGGTTGTCTCGCCGGATCTGAGCGATGAAGCACAGGAAGCGATAAAACAGTCACTACTCGAAGCGCCCGATCAGGCCTATCTTGGCCAAGACGGAGAGGAAGGCGGCGATGACGACCTCTGGTTCGGTCGGGTCCGGGAACCGCCGGAGGGTACCTACCAGTCAGTCGTAGATGTCGCCAACGAACTCGGCGTCGGGCCTGAGATCTTTGAGCAATAACTGACCTACGCCGTCCATTCCCGCCCCCCTACAACGCATGCCACAAATCGAGTTTGACAGCGTAACCAAGCGGTACGGCGAGGATACAGTCGCGCTTGATGACATCTCGTTGATAATTGAGGAGGGCGAGTTTGTTATCCTGCTCGGGCCTTCGGGGGCCGGAAAATCAACGATATTGCGCGTACTGAACGGCCTGACCAGTCCGACCGATGGAACAGTCACAATCGATGGCGAGTCCGTCACCGGCGAGAACGAGAATGATGTCGGCATGGTCTTCCAAGAACATTACCTCATCGAAAGCAAGAGTGCTTTCGGCAACGCACTATCCGGGGCCTTGTCGCGTAACGGACTCATCAGAAGTATACTCGGACTCCAGTCTGAAACGGACAAAACCAACGCTTTAGAATCACTCGACACCGTTGGTCTCCTTGATGAGGCCGCACAGCGTGCCGAGTCGATGAGCGGCGGACAGAAACAGCGAGTCGGGATTGCTCGCGCACTCGTTCAAGAACCGGAGCTGCTGTTAGCCGACGAACCTGTTGCAAGTCTTGACCCGAAGGCGGCTCGGGACGTGATGCGCTATCTGCGGAAAGCCGCCGACGAGCAGGACCTCACGTCGGTGACAAGCCTTCATCAAGTGAATATCGCACGGGAGTTTGGTGACCGATTTATTGGTATTCGCGACGGTGAAGTGGTTTTTGATGGTGACGAAGAGGAACTCACGATGGACGCAATGGAAGAAATTTATTATGCAAACCAGCCAGCGGATGGTAGTACTGCGAGGAATCCAAAGACGACAGGAACGGATATTGTTGATGTTGAAAATGACGGAGGCGTTGACACAGAGACTGGCGTCGGACCAACGGCCGCAGACAGGGGAGACGGCGTATGAGCAAGCCGACCGACTCAACGGATCAAGTCAAGGAAAAGCTTCAGTCACTTGATCGACTCCGTCGGATCAGGTATGTGCTATACGTGTTCTTGGTGGTTGGCGTTATTGGGATTGTCTACTGGGGTCTCGGGTTTATTGGCTTCCAAGCTGGGGTTGTTGCACGGCGGTATCCAGAGTTTATCGATTTCCTCGTCGGAGGTTTTCTTCCACCAGATTTCACTAATTTCACCATCTACACGAAAGATAACAACATCGGTGGCCTCACAGCGTTAGTAGAGAGCTTTAGCGATCCTACCCGGATCATCGACAGTCTTCAGAGTGAACGGCTCTCGCTTGTTCGTGCAACGTTAATTACACTACTATTAGGATTCTTAGGAACGGCACTGTCATTCCCGCTCGCGCTCGCACTCGGCGTGCTTGGCAGCGAACGTGTGACTCCGTTTCCGTTCAATTTTATTTTCCGCGGTCTGCTGTCGGCCATCCGCTCGATTCCGGCCATCGTCTGGCTTATTCTCTACACACCTATTGGGCCTCCCGGCCAAGTGACCGCTGTGCTTGCAATTGCGACAGATGGAATCGGGAACCTCGGTCGCCTGTTCACAGACGAGCTTGAGGAGGTTGATGAGGGACCAATCGAGGCAATCCGGTCGACTGGGGCGTCGAGTACCCAGACGGTCAGCTTCGGTATGCTCAGCCAGGTCTCACGCTCGTTTATTGCATGGACGTTATATATTCTTGAAATAAACACCCGAATCGCAATCTCGCTGGGTGTCTTGGGCGCTGGTGGGCTCGGTCTAGCGGTAACAAACTCGGTTGACTTGTTCCGCTATGATCAGGCGGCTGCAGCACTGATTATGGTGTTCATCACTGTAATCAGCATCGAGTTAGTCTCTTCTCGAATCCGGGCACGATTACGCCCTGGCGAACACGAGGGTAAAGGACTCATTGAGGCAATCCGTGATCTTACCAACCCTGGAAAGTGGCTCGGTATGTCCGGCCGTCGCGAGTAAGATCGTCGACTAAGCAGCTTCTCTACAGGCGGAACAGACCGAGCGCCTCGGGACATGACCCCTGAGGCGGTTCACAGTACAACATATTCTCTCGATTGCAATGTTCCGCTCTCGCGGTTGGACAGATAGTAGCTGTCCCACTACCGTTCACTGTTGTTCGCAGAACACTCAGCGTTCTAGTGCTATATGTAGAACATGGAGCATCTCGTTCTCCTCAGCCTGAACAGGCGTGGTTCTGTTCGCTATGTGTCAGGATGCTGCGCTGTCGATCTCCCTTGCGGCGGCGAGGACGGCGTCGTGGGCCCGACCGTTCGAGGCGACTAGTCCGTGACTATCGTAGCGCCAGGGTTCGCCGTCTAAGTCGGTCACACAGCCGCCGGCCCACTCGACCATGGCCGCGCCGGCGACCGTATCCCACGGCGAAGCCGCGACGTTCGTGATTGCCCCGTCGAGGCCGCCCGCGGCGACCAGTGACAGCGTCGCCTGGGCCGAGCCGGTCCGACGGAGGTCCCCGAACCGTTCTAAGATCGCCCGGACGGCGGCGGTGTACTCCTTGCGCCGGTCGAACCCCCACCAGACGATCGGCGCGACGGCGAACCGGCTCGGATCGTCCCGCTCGCTAACCGCGACCGGCTGACCGTTCCTGCTCACCGATCCAGGTCGGCCGACGTAGTTGTCGCCCAGTGACGGGAGCCGGTTCGCGGCCGCGACCGGTTGGCCGTTCTCGAGACGCGCAACGCTCGTGGCCCACCGGCGGTTGCCCCGGACGTAGTTTTCTGTGCCGTCGATCGGATCAACGATCCACGCCGTCTCGTCGGGCGGAACCGCGGCGGCGGTGCCGATCTCCTCGCCGACGATCGTCGCGTCGGGAACTGCCTCCCGGAGCCGGTCGACGACGGCGGCCTGTGCGGCTCGGTCGAGTTCGGTGACGGCCTCGTCGCCGGCCTTGCGTTCGACGTGCAGGTCGGTTCGGAACCGGTCGGCGGCGACCGACGCGCCGGCCGCGGCGGCCTCTTTCGCGAGTCGGGCGAGCTGATCTGCGTTCATTCCCAGATGTGGGACCGCTATCGAAATAAGTACCCCGAACCCCAGCAGCGACACACGCCGGCCCAGGGGTTAAGACGGGAGCCGCTCGTAGTGGATCCATGAGCGAATCCGACGAGACGACCGATTATGAGGTGGTCGTCGTCGGGGGCGGACCGGCCGGCCTGACGGCGGCGCTGTACACGACGCGGCTCACCCACGACACGGCCGTCGTCGACCGCGGCGGCGGGCGGGCGGCGATGATGCTCGACACGCACAACGTCATCGGGATCACCGAGGAGGTCTCGGGCAACGAGCTGCTCGCGACGGCAAAAGAGCAGCTCGAAGGGTACGGGACCGACTTTCACCACGGAGCCGTCACCGACGCGAGACGGGTCGACGGCCGGTTCGAGCTGTCGAGCTCGGAGGGGACCCTGACCGCCGACGCGGTCGTGCTCGCGACGGGGTTCTCTGACGGCCGTCCGGACCCGCCGCTGCCCCGGACCGGCCGGGGACTGCACTGGTGTCTCCACTGTGACGGGTACACGTTCGTTGACGAGCCGGTGTACGTGATGGGCCACAACGACGCGGCCGCCCACGTCGCGATGATCCTGCTGAACTTCACCGACGACGTCGACCTGTTGCTGCGGGGCGCGGAGCCAACCTGGAGCGAGGAGACCGAGGCCCTGATCCGGGGGCATCCGGTCGAGATCGTCGAGGCAGAGATCGAATCGATGTTCAAAGACGAGGAGGATCCGTCGTGGCTCGGCGGCTTCGAGTTCGCCGACGGCCGGCGCCGGGAGTACACCGGCGGCTTCGCGATGTACGGCGGTGAGTACAACGCCGAGCTTGCCGAGCAGCTGGGCTGTGAGCGCACCGACGACGGCCACGTCGCAGTCGACGGGGACGGCCGGACGAGCGTCGGTGGCGTCTACGCGGTCGGGGACCTCACGCCCGGAAACAAGCAGATCCCCATCGCGATGGGCGAGGGCGCGAAAGCCGGGATCGCGATCCACAAGCAGCTCCGGACCTACCCGAAATCCAGAGAGCAGCTCCGCGAGGGCACAGTGTCGGCCGACGACTGACGGGCTTCGCCGAGCTTATGCCCAGACCCGGTGTAGCTCAACTATGCCCGAGTCGGTCCCGATCACCCGCAGGGAGACACTCGCCGCCCTGGGCGCGGCCGGGCTCGCCGGCTGTCTCGAAGCCCCCGCAACGACGACAGAGATCCCCGACCGGCTGACCGTCGGCGTCCTCCAGCCGCTCTCGACACCCGGACGAGCCTACGGCGAGCAGGGTCTCTCCGGGTTTCTGACCGGACTGGCCCACGAGACTGACGGCGAGCCGGGCCCGCTCGAGCCCGGCGAGTACGACTACACGCTAGAGGCGACAGAAGCGGACGCCGAGGACACGGCAATTGACCTGCGGGTCCGGGACACCGGGTTCACCGCCACGACGGCCGTCGACCGGGCGAGCGAGCTGGTCACCCAGGAGGGGGCGGACGTGCTTTACGGAATCGCGAACGCGGGGGGCGTCGCGAGCGTCCGGGAGGCGGTCGTCGCGGAGTTCGACGTGCCGCTGATCGTCTCTCCGGCGGGCTCGGCCGCGCTGACCAGCGAGGCAGAGCAGTGTCACCCGCAGGTGTTCCGGACGACCGCCCACGCGGGGATGGCCGCACGCGCCGGGGCGGCGTACCTCGTCGACAGCGACATCGACCGGATCGGGCTGGTCGTCACCGACGGCGAGTTCGGCGAGACCGTCCGCGATGCCTACCGGACGGCCGCTGCCGGCGAGGAAGGCGGGACTGTCGAGATCGTCGGCGAGCAGACCGTCGAAACGGACGCCGAGACGGTCGACTGGGCGGGGGTCCTCGAGCGGGCGGCGACGACCGACCCGGAGGTGGTGGTCGCCGGGGTCACCGACGCGGGAGTGGCCGCCCTGACCGAACAGACCCTACGCGAGCGACCGTCGTTCGGGCTGCAGGCGAGTTTCGGGTCGGGCTCGGGGCTTCGCGAGCTCGCCGCGGCCGTCGAGGACCCGGGAGCGGTCTCCGGAGCTGTCGGCCCGTTCGTGAGCCGGTATCACTGGAACCAGTACGACAACCCGGTCAACGACGCGTTCATCGAGCGCCACGAGAGCGCGTACGGCGAGCTTCCGGACCTGTTCACGGCCGGGGGGTTCGTCGCCGCGTCGGCAATCGTACAGGCACTCGAGACGGCCGCCCCAACGGCCGGCGAGGTCGCCGAGACGCTCCGCGGGATGACCGTCGCCGAGACGCCAAAGGGTCCCGAGGCCTACGCGTTCCGGCGTCGAGACAACCAGGCCCGTTCGCCGGTGACGATCGCTCCGCTGGCAGCTACCGGTGAGCCCGGGGCTCCGGCGGCGATCGGCCCCGGGGAGCCGGTCGCGCGGATCGGCGGCGACCGGGCCCTGCCCGAGACCGAACAGAGCTGCGATCTACGGTAGTCTGAGCTGGCCGGTTCGATCACGTCTTGTCTGAATCTACATCGTCACGATCGTCTTTCAGCGATCTGAGCTCGGATTCGACATCAATATTGACGGCGTCGGATTCGATGTCCCGATCGGGGTCGGCGTCGGCCCGCCCCCGGTCGGTCTCGATCGTCGCCTCGAGATCCTCTTGGAGCTCGCGGATCCGAGCGACGAGTTCTCCTGTCTGATCGTCGCCCTCGAGAGCGGTCTGGAGCTGTCCGAGCCGATCGTCAAGGGCACCCAGCGTCGTTTTGCCCAGTCGTTCGGCCTGAGCGCGTGCATCCGAGCCGGCCCGGTCTGGATCGTACCGGCCGTTTGACATCCGCAGGGTGCGCTGGAACAGCTCGAGCAGTCGGATGTTCGTCCGGAGCAAGACGACGAGTGCCGGAATAGCCACGTCGCTCGTAAACAGGGTCAGCTCCCGCCGCGTCGGCGGTCGCAGTCCTCGGTCGGGGTCAAGCTCGTCCTGGAACGTCCGCAGCTCTTCGAGTAACTCCGCGACGAGCTGCTCGGTTTCGTCGCCGGTGTCGGCGCTGCTCATACATCTGGTACGGCCCCGCGGCGAATAAGTCTGACCGGAACGCTTTTTATTTTAGGTACACCTAACAAGCTCGATGACAGACGAGCGCGGTGACGTGCTTGAGAGGCCGGTAACGATCCACCGGAGCGCCCCCGATCGTGCGGTGTTCGTCGAGGAGGGGAACGCAGACGGGTGGATCGCGAGCGACTGGACGGTCCCAATCGAACGGTAGCGGTCGTCGATTGGGCCCGGGCGCTCGACGGCTCCACAGAGCGCCGGCCGGACCGGTCGGGGTCGGACTGCCCGGAAGGTGGCGGTCTCCGTTGACGCGGCCGCGGCGCCGACCGCACCCTACCGTTCGATCGGGACCGGCTATCCGATCCGTTCCCGGGTCCGGCCGAATCATTTATTCTGTTTGGTTCCGTGGGGGCTTACAGTAAGATCCTGGTCCGGGCCCGGACGATTCAATATTATGTACGAACACGACGTGATTGTGGTCGGTGCCGGCGGCGCTGGCCTCCGCGCGGCGATCGCAGCGGACGAACGGGGCGCAGACGTGGCGCTCGTGAGCAAGCTCCACCCGGTGCGCAGCCACACCGGCGCGGCCGAGGGAGGCATTAATGCTGCCCTCCACGAGGAGGACTCCTGGGAACTCCACGCCTACGACACGGTGAAGGGCTCGGATTACCTGGGCGACGCCCCGGCGATCGACGCCTTCGCGAAAGACGCCCCAGAGGAGGTCATCCAGCTCGAGCGGTGGGGAATGCCGTTTTCGCGCAACGACGACGGCACCGTCTCCCAGCGGCCGTTCGGCGGGCTCTCACACCCCCGGACCACCTACGCTGGCGCCGAGACGGGCCATCACCTGCTGCACACGATGTACGAGCAGACGGTCAAGCGCGGGATCGAGGTCTACGACGAGTGGTTCGTTACCCGGCTGGCGACCGGCGGCGGACGGTGTCACGGGGTCGTCGGCTACGAGATCCAGACCGGCGAAATCGAGGGGTTCTGGGCCCGCGAGGGTGTGGTGCTCGCGACCGGCGGGCTCGGGCAGGTCTTCGATCACACCACGAACGCGGTGGCAAACACCGGCGACGGCCAGGCGATGGCCTACCGCGCCGGCGTCCCCTTGGAGGACATGGAGTTCGTCCAGTTTCACCCAACGACGCTTCCCTCGACGGGCGTGCTCATCTCCGAGGGCGTCCGCGGCGAGGGCGGAATCCTGTACAACGGCGAAGGCGAGCGGTTCATGTTCGAGCGCGGGTACGCCACCACTGACGGCGAGTTGGCCTCACGGGATGTCGTCTCCCGGGCGGAGCTGATCGAGATCAACGAGGGCCGGGGCGTCGAGGACGAGTACGTGTATCTCGATATGCGTCACCTCGGCGAGGAGCGCATCACGGATCGTCTCGAGAACATCCTCCACCTCGCCGAGGACTTCGAGGGCGTGAATCCTCTGGAGGAACCGATGCCGGTCAAGCCCGGCCAGCACTACCAGATGGGCGGGATCGAGGCCGACGAGCACGGTCAGACCGCGGTCGACGGGCTGTACGCCGCCGGCGAGGCCGCCTGCGTGAGCCTCCACGGCGCGAACCGGCTCGGGGGAAACGCCTTACCGGAACTTCTGGTCTTTGGTGCCCGGGCGGGCCGGGCCGCGGCCGGGGACGCTCCCGAGAAATCGGCGATTCCCACCGGCAGAACGGCCGCGGCCGAGGCCGGCGAGGTCGATCCGCCGGTCGCGCCGGGGGCGGTCGGCGACCCGGTCGCGACCGACGGGGGTGCGGTTGCGACGCCACAGGCCGTCTTGGAGAGTGCCGTCGAGCAAGAGCGCCGGCGCGTCGAGACCCTGCTTGACCGGGACGGGGTCAACCACGCCGCGATCCGGGCACAGGTCCAGGAGACAATGACCGAAAACGTCAACGTGTTCAGAGAGGAGGCTGGCCTCCGGCGGGCGCTCCGGGACATCCGGGCGGCCAGAGAGCGCTACCAGGAGGCCGGTGTGGAGGACCCCTCCCGGACGTTCAACACCGACCTGATCCACACGATCGAGACCCGAAACATCATCGACAACGCCGAGGCGATCGCCCTGAGCGCGCTCGCCCGAGAGGAGTTCCGAGGGGCCCACTGGCGCCGCGAACACCGGCAGCGCAGGGACGGGGAATGGCTGAAACACACGATGTTGCGCTGGAACGGCGGCGAGCCGGAGCTGTATCACGTCCCGGTCGTCCTCGAAGGTCACGACCGGACCTACGAGCCCGCCGAGCGCTCGTACTGATGGGCTTTTAAGCGTCGTGTCGCCGACAACCAGCTTAATTCGAAATAGACACATTCATTTCTTGATATATTTTTTTCTGACAACTCATCCCATTTTACCCGGAACTAGGGTGTCATAGAACTCTTCACACGCTATAGTCACTATTATTATCTTTTGAGAGCGCTACGCCTCGAGAACTACGTGCACTGGGTGCACGCCAATTACAACCGCTCAAAACTCGTTCTTTTGTTTCAGAATACTGGTTGTTCTTGCTCGGATAGGAAGTTAATCTTAGTTCCAGTAAGATCTGTAGAGCCGTATACAGCAGTCCCGGGACCGTCAAGAGTGAATCTGCTGATGACCATGTGAACTGTTCCATGACACCCTACGGAACGTCAAAATATATCAGAATTTTTATAGACGCGCACACACAATAATTTCGTACGAGATCCGATAGGTACTCTCAGTCAACTCACTCAGGTCTGAAACTCTCGGGCCAACAATTCCGCCCTATTTTGTTCGGGGCTGACGCCCGCCTGCTTACAGAGGGCGCGGGGGTTGTCCGCGTTCTCGCTCTCGACTGCAGTAGTGTTCGATACTGCACGGGCAGTCGACCCACACTCAGGATCACCGTTCCGAAGTTCGGGGCACGTTGACTGGTGCTCACTCATCCGAACAACCGTTGGCTCGGATGAGTCTACTCATTATTTCGTTTCCGAAGTATATTGAGCGTGCGGCTTTCTTCCCGCCATACTGCGGGTTTCATCCCCTTGCGCGGACTGCGATACTCTGTGAGAACGGGGACTCCGCCTGCACAAGTTGGAGTCAGAGAGTAACAGTTTCGTGCGATCACAGTCGCCAGCCAACTCTCGCGGGGCACCGCTGTCCGGGTCGGGTAGTATTGTCATGCTCTCTGGCTATCCCCACACGAGCCGCCAGCTACCATCATCGGTCGCTAGTAGCCATTCCACAACCTGGCTGCCAGGCAGGTCGGTGTCTGAGGCCTCTGAGTCGGGAGCGAGCGATACACGTAATAGGGCGTTCTGTTTCGAGATGGCTGCAAGTTCATCGCTGCGACCCTCGGCGAAAAACGGTCGTAACTCTTCCCCAAGAAACCCAACCCGCTCAATTAGCTCATCACTCTCAAGACCCGTTCCAACCACCTGCATCGTCTCAACCGTAGCACGTCGTGCCCGCTGCCAGTAAATGCGCTCAGTGTCGACCCGGAGCTTCAGATCGAATGTTGATACACTATGTACAAGTGGAGTAGTACGGTCAAGAAACAGCTCTCGTGTGTCAGCCTGGTCAGCAGCGTGGTAATACCGGATTACGACCGCTTCTGGAGTATTCGTTAGACTCGCTGGGTCGCCGCTGCTGGATCCAACACATCCGGCAGCCGCTCCGAGGACCGCTGATGCGCCCGTGCTGAGTAGCGTCCGTCGATTCATGTAGATGTAAATTAAGCCACGGCTAACACTGTGGGCTTTCACCATGGACTCCCGCTCTGGCCGAATCCGGCAGGCGTTTGACCCCGTTCGCGTTCAGCATCCCGGTGTTCACGTGCACACCTACAGGTGCGCCTCCCTCGCCCCCGGTTTGGTTGGGAAAGAGTCGATAGCCAGTGTTCTTCGCCGCGTTGTAGTTCGCGTGGTTCTCATACCCACAGGACTGACACAAAAACGTGTCCTGTACCCGGCGGTCGTCCTCGTAGGTGAATCCACACGATGAACACCGCCGGGACGTGTTCTTCAGGTTCACCTGCTCGACTCGAATACCGCGCTCTTCAGCCTTGTACGAGACGTACTCGTACAGACGATGGAACGCCCACTCGTAGAACCGCCGGGCGTTGGGCATCCGGTCACGGATGTCAGTCAAGTCCTCGAAGGCTATCACCGTACAGCCGTTCTCGGCGGCTTCCGCGACGAGTTCGTTCGCCACACGGTGCAGGCACTGCTCGAAACGGCCCGTCTCCGTGCGTCCGACCGCTTGGACGTTCTCCTGGGCCCACCGCGACCCGCACTCTTGGAGGGATTTGCGGCGCTCAACGTACTCCTGCCGCCAGTGGTTCAACTCGTCGACAGACCAGAACACGCCGGTCGAAGTGACAGCGATGTTCTCGACCCCGAGGTCCACGCCCAGAACCGTTCCGTTCTCGACTGGGGCGGGGTCGTCCACGTCCGCCTCTGTTCGGACGTGGAGGTAGAAGTCGCCACGGCGGCAATGGAGTGTCGCACCGGTCGTCTCCCACCCCTCAGAGTGCAGGTATTCCGAGTGGGGCGTGTCACGGATTTCGTCGGGTAAGACGTACTCGGCAGTGATACGCCCATCGACGGTGAACAGCGAAGCGTGGCCGTCGTAGAACATGACGTTGCGCTGGTTGTATTCACAAAACGGTGTGGTGAACGTCGGCAACAAGGCGCGTTCACCCTTCGACCACTTGACGGCCACGCTATCGAGCTCATCAACAGCACAGTTACAAGCCGATTGGACGTGGTTGCTGTGGAGTCGCGTCTGCTCGCGCACCTCGTCGTAGATTTCCTTGTGGAGAACAAACGTGCGGGTTTCAGCCCACTCGCCGTTCCGCGCGGCATTCAGGACGTAGTTCGCGGCCCACAGGAACTCGTCAACCGTCTCCTGAAGCAGGTTCACCTGTTCGTCGGTCACATCGAGTTTGACCGGGACAGTCCGGCGAACCTCCATACTAATTACAACACGAGCTATGATTAAAAGTATTAATACAGCCTGACAGGGGAGAGTCGGCCTGCCACTGGCAACGACAGTAGTGCATTCAAGCGAACGCGCTTCCTCCCGCGCTTGAAGAGGTAGGTTTCCGTCCGTCTCCGCTATGAGGACCACTCGTTCTCAACAAGCACTGTCCGGTGTAATCGGTTCCAACAACGGGCGTTTCCTCAACCCCAATAACAGACCGGGAACAAGGCAGAACTGGCTTGCATTGTGGTTGAGACGGTCGGACCATCCTACACCAGCCAGTAATATTCGAAGTGTGGCCGTACGCTCGAAGAGAATCGTGACGGCCAACACTTCGGCTGTCTCGACTGTTCGTACTCAGTAAACGCCGACTACGACCCTGTAAAAAATGTCGCTCGCCAACTCGCACTCAAACTCCAGCGAGGGTAGAAGTCCCCCGCTGGAGAGGCATTCTGTCAGTACGCCCTGAACTCGGCGATAATGATCGTGAACACTGCTGAAGCGGCGTCCGACGTTTTTATATCGGTAGAATGGGAGTCCACCGACAAGCCCACGCCTTTGCGGGTGGATAGCTGATACGAGCGATCAACTAACTATCCCGTGAGCTGTCCCTACTGAATCTCCAAGTGCAGGTTAGCAGCAGCGGACACGCACAATGTCGCTACTCTTTTTTCTTGTCCAATTACGCCCTACTGATGCCGGAGCACCAACCGTTCAACTCTGGACGACAACATGGATTTATTCTTCTGATCATGGTGGATTACTAATTGTTCATCCGTTCATTATTTCAGTTGATGAACTAGCGGATCGTGATCCAGTGTATGAACGTACTAATATCTCAGTATACGCCTCTGGCGTTGACTGGGAACGCGGAACAGCAGCTGTCCCATGGAAAGGGATAGACTGTGTCGAGGAAGATGCTAAACAGCATCGGCGGTGTGCACTCAAGCAGGCACTGGTGAAAGAGCATATTACGATTCCAGGAGACACTCCCCTGGAAAGACGTGGTTCTAGCCCTGATCCGTATGTTTTACTTCGGTCCGGATTCTACGAGCGAACATATAAATAAATAAATGTTTCTGGAAGGGACAGCGTTCAATACGATCTTACGCGTGTCTCTGGACAGACAGTCCTACGTGAGGTAGCTGTATCGCCAACACAGGCACCAGCGCACATTACTCCTGCAGCGAAGGGCCAGGCTGCCGTGACAGAATCACAAATTGACGAAACGTATGTTATTCGTGACAATGAACGGTTTTTTCTAATTACACAGACAGATATACAATCGCCCCTGTTGAGTGATTTTTATACACCACTATCAGCAGTGGGATTCATTCTTGGAGCCTTCATACTCGTGTGGTCTGGACAAACGTTTGTCTTGAGGAGGTAACCACAGGTCGCTGGCTCGCGGTCCAGCGAGGCGAGAGTCAGTTCGTACAGTCGGTCAGCTCGGCCGTCCCGGACGGCAGTTGAGCAAAACGGATACTCTTAGATCACAGGTCGATCTGTGGCGGCTGAAAAGAGTCACTGGCTTCGCGTCACCCGTCTCGAACATACTGTATGCTCGTCCCAACGCGCTCGCGGACATCTATCGCACCGGTGTCAGCAGTCCCATTTTATTGCGGCTAACGCCGCGGGCTTTCAGCGTGAACTCCCGCTCTGGCCGATTCCTCGGCAGGAGGCTCATACTCTCCATTCGCGTTCAGCGTCCCGCTGTTCAAGCGCACGCCTACGGGTG
>CAYREK010000013.1:0-29493 GCA_964423305.1 uncultured Halobacteriales archaeon
CCACACCCCTGAGGGGGTGGGCTTTCGCCTCGCTATCGCTGTAAGCCCGGAACGGGTGAGATTCGGTTCCGATCTGTCGGTCACCGGGTGAGCGCCCGGCGGAGGCGCCCGGCACGGTCGGCGGCCGCGGGCTCGCCGTCGACGTCGGCAAGCGTCTCGGCGGCTTCGAGAGTTCTGACGGCGCCGTCGAGAAAGGAGAGCACGTCACCGGGGTAGGCATACAGCATGTACTCGTCGCCCATCACGTCGACGATCGCCTCCGGGCCCAGCCCGTCCTCGCGAAGCTCGAGGAGGTAGGCGACGAACTTCTGCTCGGGGTGTCCGCAGTGGGGATTGGCCTCGCAGTCACAATCCAGAAAGTCCTCGGCGAACTCGAGGACCCGGTCCCGGGTCGCGTCGTCGAGCTTGCTGAGTCCCTCGCCGGTGTAGAGCACGTCCATGGTCGCGCCGTGGAAGGCTCCCTTCGGAAAGGATGTCTCGATCTGGGCGGCGATCTGGCGGTGGTTTTTAACGTATACCTTGTCCGTAATGGCCACGACCTACGTTGTCCGTCGGCGAGTAAAACCTCACCGGTCGCGGGGCTCTGCGGCCCTGGCGCCGAGCACGACGACGGCTCCGAACAGTCCGGCGAGTCCGGCAACGACGAGCCCGGCGAGCCCGACGACCACCGGCGAGGACGCGACCGCCACGACCGGAGCGTCTGTGAGTTCACCGACGAACGCGGCTAGATCGGCTCGAAAGAGCCCGTACAGCGCCCCGACCGTGACCGCGGCGCTGAGCGTGACCGCGCCGAGATACGCCGCCGCCGAATCGATTCGGGACACACCGCACATTTCCGAGGGCGATATAAAAGCCCCCGACACGCGAACGCCCGCTTGGGTGTCGGCAATATAAGTACGGCGCGGCCGAACAGTAGATGTGTATTACGTTACGCGGGGGCTCGTCGAGACGCTACTCGGCTTGGGTCGGGAGAGCGACCCGGACCCGACGACGGTGCCGCTGGCCGTCACGCCGGCGGGCGAGCTCCGTGGAACGGATCTGTCCCCGGAGACGCCAGTTTTCACCCACTTTTATCTGCCGAACAAAGGGGACGCGCTCAACGCGGTGTTCGGGGTTGACCTGACGACGCCGGCCGGACAGACCCCCGGCGTGTTTGTCTCGCACCCGCGGGGCGACCTGCGGGTGTCGAAGCGAGACGATCTCCGCGAGGTCGTGTTCGTCGGCGTTCCACCCTGGGAGGAGTCGTCGCTGCAGGCGTTCGACCGCCACGGAACAAACGTGGAGTTTCGGACCCTCGAAGCGACCCCACCCGAGGAGACCGTCGAGTGACCGCAGGTCAGACGACCAGCTGCTTCTCGTAGTCGGTGAGGTTCTCGAAGCCATCCTCGGTGACGACCACGAGATCCTCGATGCGGACGCCTCCGACCGCGGGATCGTACAGCCCGGGCTCGATCGTGATCACGTGACCGGGCGCCAGCTCGGGGCCGTCGCGACCGACGCTTGGCCGTTCGTGTACCTCGAGGCCGACGCCGTGGCCGGTCGAGTGAATAAACCCGGTCTCTGCGGTCTCGTCGGTCCGTAGCGTCGGCAGTCCGGCCTCCTCGTAGACCTCACAGGCCGCGTTGTGGACGACCTCGCCGGTCGCCCCCGGCTCGACGGCTGCCAGGGCCGCCTCCAGGGCGGCGTCGGTCAGCTCGTACCACTCCCGGAGTTCGTCGCCGGGCTCGCCCCGGCAGAACGTCCGGGTCATGTCGGCGTGGTACTTGCTCGTCTTGCTCTGGGGGAAGATGTCCACGACGATCGACTCGCCGGCCGCCAGCGGGCCGCTCCCGCGGTCGTGGGGATCCGCGGCGTCACTCCCGCAGGCGACGATCGTCTCCTCGAGCGCGTACCCCTGTTCGAGCAGGCTCGTCTCGATTGCGCGGGTGACCCACTCGCTCGTGAGGACATCGCCGTCCCGAACAAGGAGTCCGTCCTCGATCGTCGCGTCGGCGATCAGGCCCTCGGCGCGAGCCATCGCGGTCTCGGTCGCGCGCTGGGCGTCTCTGATGTGTTCGACCTCCGCGTCGGTCTTGCGGGCCCTGAGCTCGCCGATAGCATCCTCCTCGTCGACGGCGACCGCAACGTCCTGCTCCCGGAGTCCGTCGGCGACCCCCAGGGGGAACCGCTCGGGCGCGGCCACCGACTCGACGCCGCGATCGGCGAGAAAAGCGGCGAGAACGCGGTCGCGCGCCTCCGTCGAGCCGTGCTCGGCGGCCAGCTCCCGGTAGTCGTAGTCGGAATACCGGGAGACGGTCTCTGCTCGGGACTCCGATTTCGCCCGGCTGTACTCGAGCCCCCGCGGGAGGAGGTGTACCGACCCGTCGTACAGCGTGAGAAAGGGATCGGGGGCGTCGAACCCCGAGAGGTAGTACTGGTTTGCGTCCGTCGAGGCGGCGTGGATGAGATACCCGTCGACGCCGGCGTCCTCGAGGTACGCGTCGAGCCCGGAGAGATCTGGGTCCATACCGACCGATCGATCGCGACTCACTTAGGCGTGCGGTTGCCGGCCGACACCCGGTGATCGCCGGTCGGTACGCTCATTGTGTCCGCCCGCCTCGATCCAGTATGAAAGCGATCGTCTCGCGCTCGGCCGTCGACGGACGCGTGCCCGCGCCGCCATCGAAGAGTTACACTCATCGGGCGATCCTCGCGGCCGGCTACGCAGACCGGGAGGGGATCCGGATCTGGAACCCGCTCGACAGCGCGGACACGCGGGCGACGATACGGGTCGTCGAGGCCCTCGGCGGATCGGTCGAGCAGACGGATAACGGCCTGCAGATTGAGGGGTTCGGCCCGCGACCGACAGTCCCGGAGACGGTGCTCGACTGTGCAAACAGCGGGACGACGATGCGGCTCGGGACGGCCGCCGCGGCGCTCGTCGACGGAACGACCGTGCTGACCGGCGACCGATCGTTGCGGTCCCGACCACAGGGACCGCTGTTGCGGGCCCTGAAGACGCTCGGCGCCCGCGCCGAGAGCACCCGCGGGAACGACCAGGCGCCGCTCGTAATCCGCGGACGGATGACCGGCGGGTCGGCCGCGATCCCCGGTGACGTCTCCTCGCAGTTCGTCACCGCCTTGCTGATGGCCGGGGCGGTCACCGACGCTGGAGTCGATCTCACGCTCCAGACCGAGCTCAAGTCCGCGCCCTACGTCGCGATCACACGGGAGCTGCTCGAGGACTTTGGCGTGCGGACCCGCCAGACAGGGCGGGGATATCTCGTCGACGGTCGCCAGGAGTACGTCCCGCCGGAGGACGGGTACGCGGTGCCGGGGGATTTCTCCTCGATCTCGTACCTGCTCGCCGCGGGGGCGATCGCCGGCGGGAGCGTCACGGTGACCGGTGCGCGCCCGACCGCACAGGGCGACGACGCGATCGCCGACGTTCTCGCCGAGATGGGCGCACCCGTCGAGTGGGACCGGGCAGCCGGAGAGATCACCGTCGACGGAGCCTCGCTTTCGGGCACTGCCGTCGATGTCGAGGACACGCCGGACCTGTTTCCGACGCTCGCGGTCCTCGGGGCCGTCGCAGACGGGACGACAGCGCTTGTCAACTGCGAGCACGTCCGGTACAAGGAGACCGACCGGGTTAGCGCGATGGCAGAGAGTCTCAACCAGCTGGGCGCGGTCGTCGAGGAGACCGAAGCGACGCTGACGATCCACGGCGGCGAGTCGACCCTGGAGGGAACCACCGTCGACGGCCGGGGCGATCACCGGCTCGTGATGGCGCTCGCCCTGGCCGGGTTGGTCGCAGAGGGTGAGACAACGATCACCGGCGCCGAACACGTCGAGGTCTCGTTTCCGAGCTACTTCGAGACGCTCGCGGCGCTGGGCGCCGATGTCCGCGGGATTTGAACGCGTCCCGGTGCGGGTGACCAACCTCTTTACGTGCGGATCCCCGATTAAACGGTAATGAACGGGAACAGCTTCGGGCGGCTCTTCCAGCTGACAACGTACGGCGAGTCCCACGGCGATGCGATGGGGTGTACGGTCTCGGGCGTGCCGGCCGGCGTCGAGCTGAGCGAGGCCGACATCCAGGCCGAACTCGACCGGCGCAAGCCCGGCCAGTCGATGATCACCACCTCTCGGGGGGAACCGGACGAGGTCACGATCAACTCCGGACTGCAGGACGGCTACACGACCGGCACGCCGATCGGGATGGTGATCCAGAACAAGGACGCCCGGTCGGGCAAATACGAGCCGTTCGTCACCGCACCGCGGCCCTCTCACGGCGATTACACCTACTCGGCGAAGTTCGGCACGCGCAACTGGGGCGGTGGCGGGCGCTCCTCGGCCCGGGAGACGGTCAACTGGGTGGCGGCCGGCGCGATCGCACGGCAGGTGCTCGCACAAAGCGAGTACGACGTGCAGATCAAGGGCCACGTCAACCAGATCGGCGACATCGAGGCCCCGCCGGTGAGCTTCGAGGAGATGCTCGAACACACCGAGGACAACGAGGTGCGGTGTGCCCACCCCGAGACGGCCGCGGAGATGCGCGACGCGATCGACCAGTACCAGCGCGAGGGCGACTCGATCGGCGGGTCGGTGTACTTCGAGTGTCGTGGCGTGCCCCGGGGGCTGGGCGCCCCGCGCTTCGATAGCGTGCCGGCGCGGCTGGGCCAGGCGTTTTTCGCCACCCCGGCGGTGACGGCCGTCGAGTTCGGGATCGGGAAAGACGCGCGGTCGACGCGGGGCAGCGACCGCAACGAGGACTGGGAGTTCGACGACGGGTCTCGCGAAGCCGTCGTCAGCGACCCCGGCGATCCCGTCCCGGAGAGCAACGACCACGGCGGGCTCCAGGGCGGGATCACGACCGGCGAGCCGATCTACGGCGAGATCAGCTGGCACGCCCCCACCTCAATTCCCAAAACCCAGGAGACCGTCGACTGGGAGACCGACCAGCGCAAGGAGATCACCGTCGTCGGGCGGCACGATCCGTCCCTGCCGCCGCGAGCGGTACCGGTCGTCGAGGCAATGCTGTACTGCACGGTGCTTGACTTCATGCTGCTTGACGGGCGGCTCAATCCCGACCGGCTGGACGATCGTCCCGGCGAGTACGACACCGACTACCACCCCTCCAGTCCGGTCAACGATCCCGACGACGCCGATACGCGGGCCGACACGATCGAGTGAGACCGTCAACGGCCGCCGCGGGGCCGCCCTAACGGCACGCGAGTGTCGGACTTATATTCGGTCGCAACCAGGCCCCGGCATGGGCGATCAGTTCCGCACCGAAGAGGACAGCCTCGGGGAGATCGAGGTGCCCGCCGACGCCTACTGGGGGGCCCAGACACAGCGCGCGCTGGAGAACTTCCCGGCACCAGAGCATACCTTCGACCGGCGGTTCATCGAGGCACTCGGCACCGTAAAGAAGGCCGCCGCGGAGACGAATCGTGAGCTCGGCGTGCTCGAGGCGGAGACCGCCGACCCGATCGTCGCGGCCGCAAAAGAGGTGATCGCCGGCGAACACGACGGCCAGTTTGTCGTGACCGTCTTCCAGACCGGCTCGGGCACCTCGGCGAACATGAACGCAAACGAGGTGATCGCCAACCGCGCCGCAGAGCTGCGCGGCGACGCCCGCGGCGAGCGGACGATCCATCCCAACGACCACGTCAACGCCGGCCAGTCGAGCAACGACGTGATCCCGACCGCGACCCACATCGCCGCCCGCGTGGCGATCGAGACCGAGCTCCGGCCCGCGCTCGACCGGCTGGCCGAGGCCCTCGGCAAGAAAGAACGAGCCTTCGCGGATGTCGTCAAGACCGGCCGCACCCACCTTCAGGACGCGACCCCGGTGACGCTGGGCCAGGAGTTTGGCGGCTACCGCGCGCAGATCGAACACGGGCAAGAGCGGATCGCGGCCGCGAGCGAGGAGCTGGCCGAACTCGCACTCGGCGGGACCGCGGTCGGCACCGGACTGAACACCCACGAAGAGTTCCCCGGGCAGGCGATCGATCGGATCGCCGAGGAGACCGGTCTCGAGTTTCGCGAGGCGGAAAATCACTTCGAGGCTCAGGCCGCCCACGACGCGCTCGGCGCCGCCCACGGGGGGATCCGCACCGTCGCAGGCTCGCTGACGAAGATCGCAAACGACCTACGGCTACTTGCCTCGGGCCCCCGAACCGGAATCGGCGAGCTCGACCAGCCCGAGAACCAGCCTGGCTCCTCGATCATGCCCGGGAAAGTGAATCCGGTCGTCGCCGAAGCCGTCAACCAGGTCCACGCGCGGGTCGTCGGCAACGACGCCACCGTCGAGGCTGGCGCCAGCGCCGGACAGCTCGAGTTGAACCTCTACAAGCCGGTGCTCGCGGACGCCGTCCTTGAGTCGGTCGAACTCCTCGCGGACGCGAGCGAGCGGTTTGCCGAGAAGTTCGTCGCGAAGCTCGAAGCCGACCGCGAGGGCGCCGCCCAGGTCGAACAAAGCATGGCGCTTGCCACCGCGCTCGCCCCGACGATCGGCTACGACGAGGCTGCGACGATCGCGAAGACCGCCCTCGAAGAGGAAAAGACGATCCGGGAGGTGGCCGTCGAGGGGGGCTACCTGACCGCAGAGCAGGCAGAGGAGCTGCTCGATCCGAGCCGGATGACCGAACGGGGCCTGCTTGAGTAGCATTTCACGACCGCAACGGACGATCCGAAAGCCCGGAGTATCCCGGTGACACGGGATAGGCGTTCACTGCCCTGTCTGCGAGTCACGACACCCCCGGTATACAACCGTACTGGGCTCTCTCTGACGCACTTAGCTTTATTATACGTCACTGACGAACCTGAGACGTGTCTGTAGTCGGCGTTGGAATCGTCGTCGGGACGATAGCACTGCTCGTTGGGCTCGGGAGTGCAATCGACCGAGGCGGCGCAGTCGGGCTGATAGCGGGGTATCGGGCCGGGGAGCTCCCGCCCGAGAGAGAGGATGAACTCGCCCGGGACGTTCGCAACGTGCTGTTCGTGACCGCGCTCTCGCTGGTCCCGTTGCTCGTCCAGTTCGCGGGTCGGGACCTCCCGGCGGTCGTACACGCCGGAGTCCCGGTCGCCGTTCCGCTCGTACTGAGCGGCTGGCTGGTCTGGAAGTGGAACCTCGGAGCTGACCGAGACGCAGACGGCGAGTTCTGAACGGCTCGTCTCCGGTGCTGTCCACCGGCTCTCGCGTGACCAGAAGATTGGATCAAAAATCGAACGCGCACTATCATCTGAGACGGACACGGAAACACCGGCAAGAGCCCGAGGACCGAGATCGGGCCACGGGATGGACATTGGCCGCCCTCAGTCGGCTGCCTCGGCGCCCCGCGGTTCGAGGAAGCTCAGCCGGTCGCTCCCGACCAGCAACACGAGCGCCAGCCCGCCGGCCACGACGGCAAAGCCGGCCAGCACGGCAAAGAAGGCCCCGAGCCCGTAGGCTCCGAGCACGGCACCGCCGATCGCGATGCTCGCCGCGCCAAAGCCGAACTCGGCGAGGTAGGTGTACCCGTAGGATAGCCCCCGGGTGTCCGGCGGGCTGTACTGAGCGACCGCCACCTGGTAGAACGGCTGGATCGCAAACAAGAAAAAGCCAAGGAGCCCACAGACCGCGAGTAGGCCGATGGCACCGAGCTCGGTCGCCGGGACGAAAGCAACGGCGAGCATCGCAAGGATGGCAAAGACGACGAGCAACCCGCGCTCGACGGCCACGCGCTCGGTGAGCTTCCCGCCGGCGTACTGTCCGGCGATCCCGACGACCAGCAGTCCGACGAACACGTAATCACCGGGCTCGATCCCGGCCAGGCCGGTTTCGGGGGCGAGATCGCCCGTCGCCTCCAGGTTTTGGAGGATCTCCGGCAGGAAGGTGAGCACGCCCCGGTAGTACAGCCCCTCGAAGATGACGAGTGCGAACACGACCAGAAAGCCCCCGGCGAACAGGTACCGGCTGTTTGCGAGCAGCGTCCGGGCGCCGAGGGCGGTGCCGGCCCCAGCCTCGGGATCCTCAACCGCTGCGGTGGGGTCGAAACTCGCCCCGAGTCCGTAGACCACCGCGAGCAGGCCGGGCGCAGCGAGCAGCGCCGCGACGACCGGCCACTCGAAGACCGCGAGCAGCGTCGCGGCGGCGAAGGGACCGAGCGCGATCCCGGTGTTGCCGGCGATCCCGTGGTAGGCAAAGACCGTCCCGCGGTGCTGGGCGCCGGTGCTTATCAACGCCATCCCGGCCGGGTGGTAGACGCTCGCGGCGATCCCCCACAGGATTAGGGCGAGCGCGACGACCTGAATCGTCGGCGCCAGGGCAAGCGCCAGAAAGGAGATCGTCATCCCGGCGTAACAGAGCAGGATGACACGGCGGGCGCCAAACCGGTCGGCAAGCAGTCCGCCGGGCAGGGCCCCGAGTCCGAACGGGGCATAGCCCAGGGCGGCTACGAGCCCCGCGAGCGCGACCGAAACGGCGAACTCGTCGATCCAGACCACCAGAAAGATTGGAATCGACATCTCGAACCAGTGGACCAGCCCGTGGCCGAGCATCGTAAACGCCGCGATCGAGCGGTCGTTTGCCGGCAGTCCCATCTACCCTCGACGAGCGCCCGGGGGCACTTAGCCCCACGGAAACCGGCCGGCTTTGGGCCCGCCATGCCAGTTCGGGCGCCGTCGTCAGTAGGTCTTGGCGAAGTAGGCGGTCTCTGTCGCGGGCTCACCACAGATCGCACACGTTTCGTGGATCGGCTCCTCATCGGGGTCGAGTGGCACCATCACGATCTCGGCGGCGACGGCGTCTTTGATCGGGGCCTCGCAGGCCTCGTCGCCACACCAGCCGGCCTTGACGTACCCGCCGTGTTTGCCGATCGTCCCCAGGATCTCCTCGCGGGACTCTGCTTCCCTGATTCCCGCCTCGAGTGTGTCCTCGGCGGCGGCGTACAGTTTCGCGTAGATCGTCTCGAGGTGCTCGTCGACGGCTCCGGCGGCCCCCTCGCGGGCGATCGTCGTCGTCTCGCCGTCCGGACGATGGACGAGCGTGAGCTCGCCGTCGGTGACCTCGTTGGGCCCGACCTCGATCCGCAACGGGACACCCTTGAGCTCCCACTCGTTGTACTTGAACCCGGGCGTGCGGTTCTCCCGGTCGTCGAGGCGGACCCGAATCCCAGCCTCGGCGAGGGTCCGTTCGACCTCGCCGGCGTACTCGAGTACCGCCGCCTTGCTCTGGTCGTCCCAGATCGGGACGATCACGGCCTGTTTGGGAGCGAGCGTCGGCGGGAGTACGAGCCCCTGGTCGTCGCTGTGGGTCATGATCAGCGCCCCCATCGACCGCCAGGACAGTCCCCAGGAGGTCGTGTGGGCAGTCCGCTCGCGCTCGTGGGCGTCGGCGTATGTCACGTCGAACGCGTCGGCGAAGGTCGTCCCCAGGTAGTGGGAGGTGCCACCCTGGACGGACTTGCCGTCGGGCATCAGCGCCTCGACGGTCGTCGTCGTGTCGGCCCCGGGGAACTTGTCGTGGTCGGGCTTGCGCCCTACAAGCGGCGGGATCGCGAGCACCTCGTTGTACAGGCGCTCGTACTGCCCGAGTCGGGTCATCGTCTCCTCCCAGGCGCCCTCGCGGTCGCGATGGGCGGTGTGGCCCTCCTGCCAGAGGAACTCCTTGGTTCGGAAGAACGGTTTGGTCTCCGTAGCCTCCCACCGGACGACCGAACACCACTGGTTCAGCCTGAGCGGCAGGTCTCGGTGCGAGCGCACCCACTGGGAGATGTAGGGCGTGATGATCGACTCGCTGGTCGGCCGAACCGCGAGTCGCTCGTCGAGCTCGTCGTACCCGCCCTCGGTGACCCACGCAACCTCGGGGTCGAAGCCATCGACGATCTCCTTTTCGCGTTCGAGGTAGCTCTCGGGGATGAACACCGGGAAGTAGGCGTTTTGCACGCCGGTCTCTTTGAACCAGCCGTCGAGGTGTGACTCGATTTGCTCCCAGATGGCGTACCCTCGCGGGCGGGTAACGATGAACCCGCCCATGGGAGCGTAGTCCGCGAGCTGTGCCTTCTGGACCACCTCGGCGTACCAGTCGCCGGTGTTGTATTCTTTCGACTCGGTGATGCCGAGCTCCTGCTCGGGCTCATCCATGGGCTCCGTTTTCACCCCAGCAATAAACGAACTCGGGTTTCCGGGTGGTATTACTCGTCTGCGCCGACGTCGATCTCGATGTCTTCGCGGTCGGCGGCCCGTTCGGCCATCGTCTCCGGGGTCGCGTGCTCGGTGGTCCGGTCGGACTCTGCGAGCCGGGCGACCGCCGCCGCGACGACGACCGCGATCTCCCGGAAGTCCCGGCGATCGAGCTTATCCAGCGTGTCGGCGTGGGTGTGACCCCAGCCACGGTCGGCCCCCGACTCCGAGGAGACCATCGCGCCGGGGACGCCACGCTCGACAAAGGGCCAGTGATCGCTGTGGGGAACCAGCCCGTCGTCGACGGTCACGCCGGCGGTCAGCTCCGGGCCGAGCGTCTCGAAGGCCTCGCCGAGGGCGTCGAACCCGTGGGTCGCCACCCGCAGGTCGCGGGACTCGCCAATCCCGTCGAGGTTCACCACCGCGCGGATCCGGTCTCGGTCGGCCGTCGCGGCCATCTCCTCGGAGCCGAACAGGCCGACCTCCTCGGCGCCGAAGGTAACACACCGGACCGTCGTCTCGAGCTCGACCTGCGAGAGCAGCCGACCGACCTCGGCGACCAGCGCCGAGCCGGCGCCGTTGTCGTTTGCCCCCTCGGCGATGTCGTGGGCGTCGTGGTGGGCGGTCACGAGAATCTGCTCCTCTGTCTCGGGACCGGTGAGGCCGGTCACGTTCCGGGAGGTCGTCGGCTCGGTCCGGGCCTCGACGGCGAGCTCGGCTGTGACCTCGCCCTCGCAGTGTCTGACGAGTCGATCGCCGAGCTCCTTCGAGACGCCGACGGCGGGGATCGCGCCCGGCCCCTCGGCGTCGCCGATCGCGCCCGTCGGCGGGAGCGTTCCCTCGATGTGGTTCCGGAAGACAAAGCCGACCGCGCCGGCCTCGACGGCCGCGTTGTACTTTTCCTGGCGGTGGATCCACCGGCCGTACTCCTCGGGAGTGGCAGTGGAGGCCATCGCGATCGCGCCGTCGAGTTCGTCGGCGTTGGCCTCGAACTCGGCCGGTCGGCCGTAGCCGACATCAACCAGCGGGCCCCGCTCCACTCCAGCAGGACTCCCCGGGAGCGCGACGAGCTGATGGGAGCCGTCGTAGCGTTGGGTCCGGTCCCGCCGGGTCGCGCGGTCGAGTTCGAGGGCCGACGATCCCCGCCACCAGCTTGGGATGTCGAACTCGACCGTCTCGACGTCCCGGAGGTGCTTGCCAAACCGCTCGGCGATCAGCTCGGCCCCGGCGCGCTCGCCGGCCTGGCCAGCCATCCGGTTCTCGATGTCGACCAGCTCGGTGAGTGTCTTCCAGGCGATCGAGCCTCTGTACGCGTCGCCGATCACAGTCGTGGGAAGCTGTCCCATACTTCAGCCTGGCCCGACCGGCCCGTGTATCTGCCGGTTCCCGACTCGTTTCCGACTCAGTCGAGATCCGCGGGCCAGTACCCGCCGGCCCGCATCGCCTCGCCGATCGCGCGGTGAAACTCTCCCAGCGAGTCGAACTCCTCGCGGTCGACGTGTTCGAGGATATCGGCGGCGCTCACCACCCGGTCGGTGTCGATCCGAACCGGGTAGGCGCCGTACTCCTCGCGGTAGCGCTCGACTGCTAGGGGAAACGACGACTCGTCGACGGTCTTCGCGAGGACGGCATGGCCGTAGGCGCGCCGCCCCTCGCTGCCGCGCTCGCCGTCGGGATCGTGAGGCCAGTCCATGCAGTCGGTTCGGACGCGGCGATAAAAGGGCTGTGTCGCTCGGACCCGTTCCGACCGCAACGAATAAGCGCCTCTCGGAAGATCCACGACCCGTGATCGGCGAGGACGCACGCGACGCGAACGCGCGCTCGACGAACGGCCCGGCAGTCGGGACGGAACTCCGTCGGGCGGGCGATATCCGGGCGGACCGTCAGTAGAATGTCCCTGAGACCGCTGCTGGGCAAGGAACTCAGGCTCACCCGCCGGAATCTGTTCCTGTTGGGCTTTCTGCTCGTCGCGTTGCCGGCGTTTTTCGTCGGGTCGACGGTCGTCTTCCAGGAGACGGTGCCCAGGGACGTTCCGGTAGCCGTCGTCGCGGGTGACGAGACCGTCTCCGGGGGTGAACTGGCCGCCGTCGGGAGCGGGCTGGCGCTGTTTAGCGAGCCGACGATCGTCGAGAGCCGCGAGCGCGCTCGCGCGCGGCTCGAACGCGAGCAGGTGTACGCGATCGTCGAGGTGCCGGGCGGGCTCTTCGACCCGGAGCGGGCGGCTACGGTGACCCTGACTGTCGACGGGAGCATCGTCCCCTTTCTCGATCCCTCGAAGGTGATCACGGATATCGCCGGCTCGCGGCTGTCGGACACGCCGGTGATCGAGGGTGAGGTCACGACCGAGCGGGTCGTCCGCGGCGAGGAGAAGACCCTCCCCGAGTACCTGTTCCCGGTCTTTTTATTCGTGCTCGCGGTGGTGCTTGCCTTTGCCTTCGTGCCTGCCGACTTGTCCCGGGAGGCGGCGGCACTCGACCGGCTCCGGACCGAGACGAGCCTTGGGGCCGTTCTCGGAGCCAAGCTCCTCTACTACACGGGACTGTTGTTCGTGCCCCTCGCGGTGTTCAAACTCGGCGCGGTCGGGCTCGGGTACGACGTTCGACCGCTGGCGCCGCTGGCGGTGCTCGGGCTCGGGCTCGCGTTCGTGACCCTCGCCTCGCTTGCGATGACGGTCACGATCCTCACGAAGTTCCGCGCGAGCGGCCGGTTCCTGAACGTCGTCGCGTTGCTCGGAACGATCGCGCTCTCGGCGCTTGCCTTCCCGGTCGGATTTTTCTCGTCGCTGCGGACGACCATCGCCCGCCTGCTGCCGACCCACTACGCGATGATCCTCGTCCGGAGCGGGATGCTCAAAAGCGCCGGCGTCGGTGGTTTTCTCGACTGGGTGATCGGGCTCACCGCACTTGCGGCCGTCTGTCTCGGGGCGCTGGCAGCGAGTGCGGTACACTACCGGAGGACGAGCCCGTGACCGATGCGGGGCGGACCGTCCGGTTCGACGGCGTGACCAAACGCTACGGGTCGGTCACCGCGGTCGCGGATCTTACCCTCGCGGTCGAGGACGGACTACACTGCCTGCTCGGGCCGAACGGCTCGGGCAAGTCGACGCTGTTGCGCCTGGCGGCCGGCCTGACCCGACCGACGGCGGGGCGAGTCGAGGCGCCGGCGGAGCTGGGCGTCGGCTTCCAGCGCCCGAGCTTCTACCCGGGACTGTCCGTCCGGGAGAACGTCCAGACCTTCGCCTCGCTGGCGGGCGCGACCGACGGGGAGTGGCTCCAGACCGTGGTCGACGATCTCCGGCTCGATCGGGCGCTCGACCGGCGGGCCGGCGAGCTCTCGGAGGGGTTCGCACGCAAGCTCGACCTGGCGCTTGCCTTCCTGCGGCGGCCACCGGTCGTGCTTCTCGACGAACCGCTGGGAGCCCTCGACGATCTCTCTCGGGAGCGATTCCTTTCCTTTGTCGGCGCATACGCCGACGGGCACCTCGACGCGGACGCGGACCCCGACGGTCGGACGGTGCTGGTCGCCACCCACCGGCTGAGCGAGTTCCGCGCCCACGCGGATCGGGTGACCGTGCTCCACCGCGGCGAGCTCGTCGCCGACGACCTCTCGCCGGACGACGACGCCCTCGTCGACGGCTACGCCCGGCGGCTGCTCGACCGGGAGAACGGGACCGTCCGGTGACGCGTTGAGAGCGTATCACAACCGTATAAATGCTTCAGCCCCTCGTACTCGTATGGCGACCGAGACCGTGTCGGAACCCGAGGACCGGCTGTTGGGAGTCGACCCCCAGGTGCTGGTGCTCGCTCTCGCCAGGATGTCCGAGTCGGTCGGCAACTCGTTTCTGATCGTCGTCTTACCGCTTTTTATCCAGAGCGACGCCATCACCGGCGGCGGATTCGGACTCACTGAGGTCGCACTCACGGGGATTGTACTCGGATTGTTCGGCTTCGTCAACAGCCCGCTCCAGCCGTTCGTCGGGCGGCTCTCGGACCGGCTGGCCCGCCGGAAGGTGTTCGTCCTCATTGGGCTGGTGATTCTCGCGGTCTCGGCGATCGGCTACGCATACACCACAGCCTACTGGCAGCTGATCGTGATACGAGTGCTACAGGGAGTCGGCGGGGCCTTCATTATCCCGACCACCGTGGCGCTGGTAAACGACCTCGCCAGCGAGGACAACCGGGGCGGCAACATGGGGACGTACAACACCTTCCGGCTGGTCGGGTTCGGGGTCGGCCCGATCGCCGCCGGCGTTGTCATCGGCGCCGGCCCCTACACCGTTGCCGGGACGACACTCTCGGGGTTCGATGCCTCGTTTTACTTCGCCGCCGTGACGGCACTCGCGAGTTTCCTGCTCGTTGCCTTCCGGATCAGGGATCCCGACATCGAGCCCTCGGATCCGGACAGCGAGTCCGTCGGGTTCAGTCTGCGCGATCGCTCGGGGAAACACCTGCTCGATCCGGTCTTCACGCTTGGAGTGATCTCGTTTTTCATGGCGCTGGGCATCGCCGTCTTCGCCACGCTCGGCGACGCGATCAATGCCCGTCTCGATCAGGGCCCGCAGATGTTCGGCCTGCAGTTCGCCGGGTTCGTGCTCGCGCAGATCCTGCTTCAGGCGCCGATCGGGCGCGCGACCGACTTTTACGGCCGGCGCCGGTTCATCCTCGTCGGGATGATCCTGCTCGTGCCGACGACGCTGGTCCAGGGGGTCGTGCTCGATTCTTGGCTGATGTTCGGCGCGCGGTTCGCCCAGGGGGTCGCCGGGGCGATGGTGTTTGCCCCGGCACTGGCGCTTGCGGGCGATCTCGCCGCCGATGGGGAGTCCGGAACCACGCTGTCGGTGCTGACGATGGCCTTCGGGTTCGGCGTCGCCGCGGGGCCGATACTCTCCGGGTTCTTGGTCGCGTTCGGCTTTGTGGTCCCCTTTGCTTTCGCCGCGGGGCTCGCGGCGATCGGGGCGGTGCTCGTCTGGACGCAGATCGAGGAGGTCAGAACCCCGAACCGGGCCCGTTCGCCGGCCGACTGAGTCTAAAACCGGCAGGTTTGGGTGTCTCCGAGCCAAGTAGAGAGTATGCCAGAGACGGTCACCGACGGCCAGATCACCGCCACGTACCGCGAGACGGACACCGAACGGCTGCTCGTCTACGAAGCCGACGGCCGCCAGGCCGCCATCGCACAGAACACCGAAGGGTACGCGATGCTCAAGGTCCGCACCGCGGCGGACGGCGACGAACTCGAGCGGTACTACGGGTTCGACATGGCCAAGGATCACGCCGCCGAGCGACTCGGCGTTTCCCCGTACGATCTCCCAGTCCCCGAGGCGGCCGCGGACATGGGGATGTGATCGCCGGGGACGTACGCCGAGTTCTCCCCAGCGAATTTCCCCGTTCGTGGTCGACGAGCGCTCAGACGGGCTCGAACTGCCAGCCGTCGTACTCCTGTGGGCCGCTCGCGGGCTTGATCCCGGCGCCGGGATCGCGGAGTTGGTCGGCGTAGACCGGCTCGACGATCGTCCCGATCTCGACGGCATCGGTCGTCTGCCCGAGCGCTCGGACGGTCTCGCCGTCGATCTCGAACTCGACGATCGCGAGCGCGTTGGGCTCGCGCACGCCCGGCGGCGTCGCGGTCGTGCGGGTCCAGGTGATCACCTCGGCGGTGTGTTCGCTGAGATCGACCGTCCCGTCCGGAGGCTCGCCACACTCCGAACAGACCGGGTGTTCGGGGTAGCTCAGATGGCCGTTGGGACACCGCGCCGCCGCAAAGACGGGCTTGTCGGTCATTGTGGGGCCTCCAACAGCGTCGTCGTCGCGCAGTTGCCGAACCCGCCGACGCTGCAGGCGAGGCCGACCTCGGCGGGTTCGACCTGTCGGTCGCCGGCCCGGCCGGTGAGCTGTTCGTACAGTTCGACGGCCTGTGCGACGCCGCTTGCCCCCAGCGGGTGCCCTTTCGATTTCAGCCCGCCGGAGGGGTTGATCGGGAGCTCGCCGCCGACGGTCGTCTC
Organism: uncultured Halobacteriales archaeon; assembly: GCA_964423305.1. Classification (GTDB taxonomy): domain Archaea; phylum Halobacteriota; class Halobacteria; order Halobacteriales; family Haloarculaceae; genus Halovenus. The sequence continues at coordinate 16,148 of CAYREK010000013.1, forward strand.
GCCCGCCCGGACCCGCTCGGGTGCTCGGCCGCGGTCGGCGAAGCCCACCGCCTCCATCTGGAGAAACTCAAGGATGGTGAACATGTCGTGAAGCTCGGCGACGTCCACTGCCGCCGGGCCGAGCCCCGCGCGGTCGAACGCCTGGGTGCTGCTGTCGGCGACCGCACCCATCCAGGTCGGATCGGCCCGTTCGTGGACCACGTGGGTGTCGGACGCGCCGCCGATCCCCGAGACGACGACGTATTCGTCCGGGCGGAGCTCTTCGGCGCGCTCTCGTGAGGTAAAGAGTAGGGCCGCGCTCCCATCGGTAATCGGACAGAAATCATACAGCCGGAGCGGGTCGGCGACGATCGGACTCTCAAGGACCTCCTCGACGGTGACCTCGGTTCGAAACTGCGCGCGGTCGTTGGCAAGTCCGTGGCGGTGGTTTTTGACCGCTACCTCGGCGAGACGCTCCCGAGAGACGCCGTACCGATGGAGGTACAGCCGGGCGGTCAGTCCGGCAAAGGAGGGCAGCGTGATCCCGTGTTTGTACTCGGCCGGGTGGGTGATCGAGGCGATCACGTCGGTCGCCTCGGCGGTCGAGCGGTGGGTCATCTTCTCGCCACCGACCAGCAGCGTCATCTCGCTTGCCCCCGACCGGATCGACTGCCAGGCGGCGTAGATTCCGGCCCCGCCGCTCGCGCTTGTCTGGTCGATGCGGGCGCTGTAGGCCGGCGACAGCCCCAGGTCGGCGGTCAGTGCGTTCATGATCCCGCCCTGGCCCTCGAACTCGCCGCTGGCCATGTTCGAGACGTACACCTGCTCGACGGCGGATCGCTCGACGCCAGCCGCCCCGAGACAGGCGCCGCCAGCCTCGGCGAGCAGCTCCTGGATCCACCCCTCGCGCTCGCCGAAGGGGGTCATCGCGGCGCCGATGATCGCGACCTCCGATGGCATGGCCGAGGACTTGGCCGGGTGGGGCCTAAACGTTGCCGTCCGACCGTCCGATCGGCCGATCAGTTATCGAGGCCGTGTCGCGGAAGCGTGATCGTGACCGTCGTCCCGTCGGTCTCTCCTGTCTCGACCGACACCGAGCCGCCCGACCGTCGGACGATCCAGTGGACCAGCCACAGTCCGAGCCCGCTGCCGTGATACAGCGCGTCGATCTCGGTGCCGTCCTCCAGGACATCCCGTTCGACCTCGGGCAGCCCGGGGCCGTCGTCGGCGACGCTGACCTGAACCACCTCGGTGTCGGGCTCGATGTCGACGCGCACCGACGGGTGTTCGTTGCCGTGGATGATGGCGTTCGTGAGTAGCTCGTCGATCGCCTGGGCGACGCTCTCGGCGGCAAAGGCCGCGACCGAGCTCGGGCCCTCGACGGTCACCTCCGCGTGGGGGTAGGTCTCTGTCACCGACTCGACGGTCGTGCGGACGATCCGACCGACATCGGCCGGCGCGGGAGTTTCCTCCTCGGTGAGCGCCCGCGTGATATCCCGGGACTTCTCGCTCGTGGTCAACAGCGTGTCGACGTGGTCGAGGATCGCGTCGGCGGCCTCGGCGACTGACTCGGATCCCTCCTTGCGGATCGTCTCGGCCTGCATCTGGACCACGGTCAGGCTGTTCCGGAGGTTGTGCCGGAGCACGCGATCGACGACCTCGAGCTGGTGTGCTCGGTCCTCGCGGTCGGTCACGTCCCGCAACACCGCGACCAATCCCGTTACCTCACCGTCTTCCTCGATTGGGTAGTACCGCGCGTCGAGCACCCGCTCGCCCTGTGTCGGGTGGCTGCGGAACGTTTGATACGTGACCGTCTCGCCGGAGAGAGCACGCTCGACGTTGCTCCGAATGCGGGGCAACGCCGCCTCGTCGAAGACATCCGCGAGCGTGAGCTCGGACGGGTCGGCGTCCTCGATGTCGTGGTACTCGCGGTACTGCGGGTTCGCGAACAGATACTGACCGTCGGTGCCGATCGCGGCGATCAGATCCGTCGCACCGACGATCGCCCGCTCGTACTGTCTGAGCTCCTGTTGGCGCTCTTTGATCTCGGTGACGTTCCGACAGATCGCGATCGTCCCAGCCACTTCGCCGTCGTCGTAGTAGGGGAACCGGCTGGTGCTGAAGACGGTGTCCAAGCCGGTCCTCGGGAAGGTCGGCGGGAGCTCGTAGGAGACCGGCTCGCCGGTCTCGAGAACCTCTTGTTTGTACGCGTCGATACTGCTGGCGGTCTCCTCGTCCATGAACAGATGCTCGTCCTCGCCGAGCAGCTCCGAGCGGTCGTAGCCGGCGTAGTCGGCGACCGCCTGGTTGAGCAGCTCGAAAGAGCCGTCCCGACCCTGGAGCATGATCGGGTCGTCGAGACGCTCGACGATCTCCTGATACCGCCTGCGGTCCCGTTCGGCCGCCTTTCGCTCGGTGATATCCCGAACAATGCCGACGTACGCCTCCATTTCCCCGTCGTCGTCGAAGACCGGACCGATCGTCTGGTAGGTCTCGAGGCGTTCCCCGGAGGCGGTTTCGGTGGCGATCTCGCCGTCCCAGACGTTGCCGGCCGCGACGGTCGATTCGATCTCCCCGAGGCGGTCCTCGGAGACCGTCTCGTGGTAGATCGCCCACCAGTCGGCCCCGACAAGTTCGGCCTCGTCGTAGCCGGTCACCGTCTCGAAGGCGGGGTTGGCGTACTCGATCGTCCCGGCGGCATCGGTGATCGCCACACCCTGCCCGGAGTCTTCGATCGCCCGGCGGAACAGGCGCAGCTCGGTTGTCCGGGAGTACAGGTCAAACGACTGGGCCCGCAGGCGAAGCAGTGCCTGAATACGCCAGCCCAGCTCGATCTGTTTCATCGGGAGCGAGACGAGCTCGTCGACGGTCGTCGCGAAGACGTTGTCGGCGATCTCGCCGCCGTCGATCTCGATCACGTCGTTGCTCGTCTCCGGGAGTAACAACAACACCGGCAACAACACCGGCGCGGCCTCCTCTTTCCGGCGCTCGAGCGCCCTGCCGTGTTCCTGCAGACCCCGTTCGTCGACGACACACAGGTCGAACGCCGCCTCCGAGACCGGCACCTCGGGGTCGGCTACCTCGTACTCGTCGTGGCCGTCGAGGTACTGGAGCAACACCCGCTGGTTACCCCGGTCGGCCACCAAGGGGTAGATCCGCACGCCCGCCTCGGTGACCGGATCCTCTAAGACGCCGACCTCGGGGTCGGACTCGGCCAGCGGGCGGTCCGATGTGTCACTCATCCTCATCGGCCTCGACGGCTCCTGTCAATTCTGGCGTTCCGGTCAGGATCCCGCGCAGCCCCGTCAGCGGCTCGCCGATCACGAGGCCGTCTGCGGTGATCTCGAGCTCGCGGATCTGGGTCTCATAGTCGCTCGCGCGCATCTTGAGCACGCCGATTATCTTCTGCAACTCGCCAGCATGTTCCACGTGCCGGAGCACAATGATGTTGTCTGCGAGGTGGCTCAGGCCTTGCTCGGTCGCTCGGAAGTCGCCGGTGATCGAGTGGACCTCGTTGGTGACGATCCCGGTGACGCCGGTGTTGCGAAGATACCGCCCGATCTTCACCAGGTGATCGGTCGGCTCCGAGCCCAGGCCACGGAGCGAGCTCAGAAAGCCGCCGACGCCGTCGAGCATCGCGATGTCGACGCCGTCCTCTTCGACGGCGGTCCGGAGCCGTCCGGTGAGCTCGTCGACCGTCAGGGCCTCGGGCTCGATCGTGACCAGCTCGAGCGAGCCCGCCTCGATGAGCTCGTCGATCGGACTGTCGATCGCCGCCGAGCGCGCCCGGAGCGTCGCCGGGCTTTCCTCGAAGCTGTACAGCACTGACCGGTTGCCCTGGGCGGCAGCCTCGTGGATAAACTGGAGCCCGGTCGTGGTCTTTCCGACACCGGTGGGACCGCTGAGAAACGTGATCGTGCCGGTCGTGAGTCCTCCATGGAGCAGCTCGTCGAGTCCCGGCACGCCAGAGGAGAGTTTCTCCGGCTTGAACGCCACCTCGTGGCGTTCGGGCATCAGCCGCGGCCAGACGGTCATTCCCTCGTCGGTGATCTCGACGGTGTGGCGGCCGCGGCGCGAGCCCGAGCCGCGGAACTTCGTCACCTCCATCGTCCGGTTATCGGCCGCTTCCGCGAGATCGATCACGGCATCGACGAGAAACTGCAGGTCGTCGTCGGGCATCGAGGCCGCCGCCTGCGAGGTCAACACCGTCGTCGCACCGGTCTCGCTCAGGAAATCAAGCAGGCTCAGCACCTGCCCGCGAAACTGGTGTTCGTCGGGCGTGAGGTACCGAAACTCCGTGACCGGATCGAGGACGACCCGGTCGGGCTCGGCCGCCTCGACGCGCTGGCGGATGTCATCGACTATCGATGGCGTCTCGACCTCACCGGCCTCGAAGAGCGTGTACGTCTCCGCGTCCTGGAACTTCTCGCCGGTTGGCGACAGCGAGAGAAACTCTACCCCATCGAGATCGAGCCCAAAGCTCTCGGCGGTCGACCGCAGGTACGAGGCCGGCTCACCGAGGTTGATGAACAGACCAGTCTCGCCGGCCTCTGCATCGAGCGCGGTCAGAAAGTGTAACGCGAAGATCGTCTTCCCCGATCCGGGGACGCCTCGGACAAGCGTCGCCGAGCGCTCGAGCAGCCCGCCCTCGAGCACCTCGTCGGCGCCGGCGATCCCCGTCGAGACCCGATTTCGTAGCTCGAGAGTGTCATCCATACTCGTCGTAGGACGGGCCGTCTAATCACGCTTGTCCTGCCGGAGAACGGCGACCGCCACGGCGACCCCGACGACCACGACCACCGCCCCGGCAATCACCGCCGGCGTCCGGACGATCGCGGCCGCCAGCACCGCCACGAGCACGGCGAGTCCGCCGAGTGCGAGTACCGGGCCTGCCGGGCGGTCGAGCACCCGCGAGCCGGGTCCGGATCCGGACTCGGTCGAGGGCGGCTCAGCGAGGCGTTCCTCGACGGTCACGGACGAGTGCGCGGGCGAGCGGAGCTCGATCTCGATCTCGGTCTCGGCCGCCCCGTATCCCGCCATCAGCCGGAGGGTCCCAGAGCGCCGGTCGCCGGGGTCGAGCCCTGCCTCGACGGTCACGGGAATCGTAAGCGAGTCTTCTGCCTTGAGGTAGTGGTTGCCGCCCTCGACGCTCGTCGCTTGTGCCAGCGTCTCGTCGGGGTGTAGGTGAACGTGGACCGGACGGCCGTAGTTTCGGATCCGGATCCGAAAAGACTCCTCGGCAGCGAACGTCGACGGGGCGTCGAGTTCGTGGACCGTCTCCCGGCCGACGCGAACTTCGAGTGGCTCCGGCACGCGCGGGGCTCAGCAGCGACAGTAAAAAAAGCTTCAGGCCGCTGCCTCGTCGCGCATGTCCGGCGGCAGGAGATTCGGAATGCCGTCCTCGATCGGGTACACCTCGCCACACTCGGTGCAGACGAGCCGCCCGGCGATGACTTCGCCGTCCTCGCGCTCGTCGACTTCGAGCTCGAGTTCGGACTTATCGACTGGACACCGCAGGATCTCGACGAGATCGTCGTTCATACCCGATCGAGTGCCGGCACAGGCAAAAGCGTTTGTCCTTCCGGAGGTCAAGCGAAGGGCCGCTCACGGACGATCGTGTCGGCCCGGTCGGGGCCGACCCCGACCGACCAGATCGGGGCGTCGACCTCGCTGGCGACATACTCGAGGTAGCTCCGGGCGGCCTCGGGGATCGCGTCGTAGCCCTGCTCGGCGACCGCGCTCCAGTCGACATCCGGCCACCCCTCGAAGCTCCGGTAGACGGGCTCGCACCGACCCCACCGCTCGGTCGTCGTCGGCATCGTCCGCAGTCGCTCGCCCTCACAGTCGTAGGCGTGTGCGACCCGCACCGTGTCGAGACCGGCGAGCACGTCGATGTGGTTGATCGCGACGGCGCTGAAGCCGCTGACCCTGGCGGCGTGGCGCAACATCGGCACGTCGAGCCAGCCGATCCGCCGCGGACGGCCGGTCACGGTGCCAAACTCACCGCCGCGCTCGCGGATCTCGGTCGCGAGCGCCTCGCTGTCGTCGTCGCCGGTCAGCTCGGTCGGCAGCGGTCCGGTCCCGACCCGCGAGAGGTACGCCTTGATGACGCCGATCACCGCGCCGTCGCCGACCGTCGCCGGGCTCAGTCCCGTCCCGACAGCGGCGCCGCCGGCGGTCGGGTTCGAGGACGTGACGTACGGATAAATGCCGTGATCGATGTCGATCGCGCTGCCCTGGGCGCCCTCGAACAGCACCCGGTCGCCGTCCGCGATCCGGTCGGCGAGGTAGGCGCCGGCGTTTACTGTCATCCCCTCCTCGCGGAGCCGGCGGCCGTACGCGCTGTACTCCTCGTACAGCGCCTCGACGTCGAAGGCCTCGCCGGGATCGCGGTCGTGGACGGCCTCGACCAGCGCCCGCTTCTGCTCGACCACGTACTCCAGCCGCTCGCGGAGCTGGTCGGGATCGAGCAGATCACCGAACCGGATCCCGCGCCGCGCGGCCTTGTCCTCGTAGGCCGGCCCGATCCCGCGACCGGTCGTGCCGGCCGCGAGGTCGTCGCCTTTCGCCTCCTCTTCGATCCCGTCGAGCACGCGGTGGTAGGGCAACACGGCGTGTGCCCGCTCGGCGACCCGTACCTCCGGGTCGAGCCCGCGCTCGCGGAGCCCGTCGAGCTCCTCGAACAGCGTCCGCGGGTTCACTACACAGCCGTTCCCGAGCACGCCGACGGTGCCACGGACCGCGCCGCTTGGCACCAGAGAGAGCTTGTACTCCGTGCCCTCGTGAACGACGGTGTGACCGGCGTTGTCTCCACCCTGATAGCGGACAACGACATCCGCACGGTCGCCGTACAGGTCGACCACGCCGCCCTTGCCCTCGTCGCCGAGCTGTGCACCCACGATCGTGGCGGTCATTACCTGTCGATTCCGGCCACCGGGCTTTACCAATTACGGAACAAACAGAACCGAAACCGGCGGGATTTTTATCCCCTGGAGTTCGATTCCCGGACGTTGTTGCCGTGAGGACACCACGACAACTTTTAACCGGTGGGCTCACGAGTTAACATGTGTCATGATAGACCGACTTGAGAAGGAAGTCGACATGCTCGAGCGACACCTGCAGGTTCTGCGGATGGTCATCGAGAGCGAGCCCATTGGGATCGTCAAGATGTCGAACGAGACTGGCTATCCACACCACAAGGTACGGTACTCATTGCGGGTACTCGAAGAGGAAAATCTGATCGAACCGTCGAGTCAGGGTGCGATCACGACCGAGGACACGATGGAGTTCGTCGAGGATCTCGACGAGAAACTCGAGCAGATTCTCGGGAAACTCGATGGGATGAAAATCGACGGCATGGCCGAGATCGAGGAGTAACGCGACCGAAGTCGGTCACAGCTCCGGGACGGCGAGGTTGAATTTCTGATCGCGGGCTTCAACGAGACAGAGGTGAAAGCCCCGCTTTCGCGAGAGGTTCACGTAGCTTGCGCGCTTGTCTCGGCTGAGAAAGCCGCTCTTTGTGGCCTCGCTCGCGGTCTCGAGCGCTCCGGGCTCGAAGAAACTCGTCGTCACCAGGAAGGCCCCGGCAAAGGTCTCGCTTGATTGGCCGACACGGCGCGCAGCTGTGATAAGCTGTTCCATCATCGCCTGGCTAGCTGCCTCGAGCGAGTCGTTGAGATTCGTCGCGATCAGGGGCTCGCCCATCCGGTTGCGAAAGACCAGGTCGAACTCCTCGTCGGTGCGGGTTTCCTGGCCGTCCTCGGTGTACTCGACCTCGACGCTCCCGGCGAACTCGACGCGGTCGATCTCGGGGACTACGTCGTACAGTGTCTGGAGCGCAGCCTCGCTGCCCGTCGAACGGATCTCAAAGAGCAGGTCTCGAATCAGCCAGTTGGCGAACTGGTAGGCAGCGGTGTCGGTGAGGAAGGCATCGTACTCCTTGCCGCCGACGGAAACGGCCTCGGACTCGAACTGTGTGTGGGTCTCGAGGCGGAGATTCTCGACGACATCCGACCGGCGGCCGGCGCCGTCGTGGGCCTTCGCGAGGGTAGTGTCGCCTTTCGAGTCGTAACGGACGAACAGGTCGGTTCCCGCGAGCGCCTCGTGGGCCGAGAGGCGCCGCTCTGCGTCGACCTGGGCCCCGAGTTCGGACTCGAGAGTCGCGAGGTCGTCCTCGAGTCGCTCGACTTCCTCCGCGAGCGCGTCGCGTTCCTCGGTGACGGTCTCGAGCTGGTCGCGGAGTTCGACGCGCTCGTCGGTCGCCTCGGCCAGCTCGGACTCGAGCCGGTCGATCTCGTCCTCGCGGTCCCCGACTGCGGCCTCGAGTTCGGCGACGCGCTCGGGGTCGGGGCCGCCGTCTTCGGACGGCCCAGAGGCGGGGCTCGCCTCCGATGCCCGCTCCCCGCTCGTCGTGCCCGCGCTGCCGTCGGCCCGCGAGCGGCTCTGGGTTCGGGACTGTACTCTCGTCCGAGATGGGTCGAGGGAGGGAACGGCGACCGTCTCGAGGCTCGCCCGCTCCTGCTCCCGGGAGGTCGTCTCGGAGACGGCGCCCGACCGCGAGCCGCCGTCACCGGGAGCCTGTCGACGGTCGCCGGTCTCGACCGGCTCCGATCGGGAGTGCGATCGAGACCGATCGGGCACGTCGGGATCCCGTGCCGGCTCCGCCGCGTTCGGAGACCGTTCGCTCGTCGCTGCTTCCGAGCGGGCGTCGGGGTCAGTCCCTGCACCCCGGCCAGGAGAGGCGTCCTCGGTGCCCCGAGACGGGCCCGTCTCGTCGGGGCCGGCCTCTACGGGCTCCGATGGCTGTTCTCGAGGGGGGTCAGTTGCAGCCTTCGGGTCGTCTCTAGAATCGGGATCGTCCGGTGTGCTCTGTGTGTCCTCGCCCGGCTCGGAGTCGGGACCTCGGGTAGCATCTGAATCGGGCGTGGGCTCCGTGTCGGGGGCGGGCTCGGGTATCTCGATCGGGTCGATCTCGACCGGTCGGACCTCGTACAGTCCCACCTCGTCAGCGGCGGTCTCGAAGGCCTCGTCGCCGGTGAGCAGCCGCTCGGACTCCCCGAGGAAGGCGACGCTCATCGACCGGCCAGCGTGATAGACCAGGTAGTACTCCCCGCTGAGGACGTTCTCCGAGAGGACCACGAAGCCGGTGAACCCGCCCTCCGAGAGCGTCTCGTCGACCGCCGAGATCGAGGTCTTCTCGGTGTAGTATTTCGCCCGGACCTCGTCACTGCGGGCCTGCATCACCGCCAACAGCGGCAGCGCCGGCGAGGGGGCCTCGTAGGCCGTTCCCGAACGCTCGAAGTTCTCGATTGTTCCGCCCTGGATCCCGACGACCGCGCCCTTGGTCATGAAAAGCTCCGCTCCGCCGGCCCGGACCGTGCCGGAAAACTCCCCGTCTGCCAGCCGTCCGAGCGCCTCGTAGCCGCCAGCGAACGACCGACTCTCCCAGTCTTCGACTTGCTCGGCGACGCGTACGCTCATTAGCTCATACAATCCTCAGGCGAGGAATATACTTTGCGGGCCGCCGCCACGGCGGGTCGGCAACTCAGGTAAGTTGGACGGTCTCGCGGTAAGAGCCGTACTCCGCTTCGAAGACGTTCATGATCTCGCCCATCGTCGCGTAGGTCTTCACGGCCGCGATCGTCGGCTCGACGACGTTTTCTCCCTCCCGGGTCGCCTCGCGGAGCCGGTCCAGGGCGTCGGCGACGGCCTCGTCGTCGCGGTCGGCCTTGACAGACTCGAGGCGGTCCTGCTGGCGCCGTTGGACATCCTTATCGACGGTCAGGAGATCCGGCTTGGTCTCTTCCTCGATGGTGTACTCGTTGACTCCGACGACGACCTCCTCGCCTTCGTCGACCCGTCGCTGGTACTCGTAGGCCGAATCCTGGATCTCCCGCTGGAAGTATCCCTCCTCGATGCCGGCCAGCACGCCGGCTCTCATCGACCCGTCGCCCATGTCGCGGATCGTCTCGAGATACTCCATGGCCTCGCGCTCGACATCGTCGGTGAGCGCTTCGACGGCGTAGGACCCACCGAGCGGATCGACGATGTCGGCCGCGCCCGACTCCTCGGCGATTATCTGCTGGGTACGTAGAGCCACGCGGACCGCCTCCTCGCTCGGCAGAGCGAGTGCCTCGTCGTAGCTGTTTGTGTGGAGACTCTGTGTCCCGCCGAGCACGCCGGCAAGCGCCTGGATCGTCACCCGGACGATGTTGTTCAGCGGCTGCTGGGCGGTCAACGACTGGCCCGCGGTCTGGGTGTGGAATTTGAGCGCCCGCGCCCGGTCGGTCTCGGCGCCGTACCAGTCGGCGAGCAGCCGCCCCCAGATCCGGCGGGAAGCCCGGAACTTCGCGACCTCCTCGAAAATCGAGTTGTGGGCGTTGAAGAAAAAGGAAAGCGTCGGACCGAACCGGTCGATGTCCATACCGCGGTCGAGACAGTCCTCGACGTAGGCAAAGCCGTCCGCGAGCGTGAACGCAAGCTCCTGGACCGCCGTCGAGCCGGCTTCACGGATGTGATACCCCGAGACCGAGATCGGGTTGAACTTCGGGGTCTCCCCGACGGAGAACTCGATCACGTCGGTCGTGATCCGCAGGGACGGCTCCGGGGGCACGACCCACTCTTTCTGTGCGATAAACTCCTTGAACATGTCGTTCTGAAGCGTTCCGCGGAGCTGCTCGCGGTCAATCCCCTGCCGGTCGGCCAGGGCGACGTACATCGCGTAGATCACGACCGCGCTGGGGTTGATGGTAAAGGATGTCGAGACCTCGGCGAGGTCGATCCCGTCGAAGAGGATCTCCATGTCCCGGAGCGTATCCACCGCGACGCCCTCCTTGCCGACCTCGCCGGCGGCCATGGCGTGATCGGAGTCGATACCCATCAGCGTCGGCATGTCGAAGGCCGTCGAGAGCCCGGTCTGGCCCTCCTCGATCAGGTAGTGAAACCGCTCGTTGGTCTCTTCGGCGGTGCCGAAGCCGGCGAACTGGCGCATCGTCCAGGTCCGGCCGCGGTACATCGTCGGGTACACCCCGCGGGTAAAGGGCGGCTCGCCCGGGAAGCCGGCGTCGTCGGCGTAGGACTGGTTGGCGATGTCCTCGGGCGTGTACAGCCGGTCGACCGGCAAGTTCGAGACCGTGGCAAACTCCTCTCGGCGCTCGTCGAACCGTTCGAGGGTCGGATCGAGGGTCTCTGACTCCCACTCGCTTCCGGCCTCGCGGATTCGTTCGAGCTCCGACGGGTCGAACATGGCCCGCATTTGTGATCAGAGAAAATGAAGATTCCGGCCGTATTCCGGGTTGAGGTTACCGGACGTGCTCGTAGGAGGCGGCGATCGGGTACCGCCAGCCCCGGCCGAAGGCCTTGTCGGTGATCCGCAGCGCTGGCGGGGTCTGCCAACGCTTGAACTCAGAGCGAGTGAGCCGGGCCAAGGCCTCGTCGACGACGGCCGGCGAGTATTCCTCGCGGAGCTCGTCGCCGGTGGCCTGGCCGTGGATGTATGCCCGCAGCACGGGGTCGAGCCGGTCGTAGGCCGGCAGCTCGTCGGCGTCGGTCTGGCCTTCGCGGAGCTCGGCGGTCGGGGCCTTCTCGATGACCCGGTCGGGGATCGGCGGCTCCTCGCCCGGCGGCGCGGCATTGAGTCGGTCGGCCAGCTCGTAGACCAGCCCCTTATAACAGTCACCCAGCGGCGCGATCGCGCCGACGGCGTCGCCGTACAGCGTGCAGTACCCCACCGCGCCCTCGCTTTTGTTGTCGGGGGTGAGCACGAGCGCGTCCCGGGCGTTCGCGACGCTCATCAACACGTCTCCGCGGAGCCGGGCCTGGAGGTTCTCGCCGGTCACCCCCGAGAGGTCCACGTCGACGTTCTCGGCGACGGCATCGACCATCCCGCCGATCGGGAAGGCGTCGAACTCGATCCCGAGTCGCTGTGCGACCGTCCGGGCGTCCGCAACGCTCGCCTCGCTGGTGATCGCACTCGGCAGGGTGAGCCCGTAGACGTTCTCGGGGCCCAAGGCGTCGGCGGCGAGCGCGACGGTCACCGAGGAGTCGATCCCCCCGGAGAGTCCGACGATCGCCTCCGTGAAGCCGGTCTTCGCGAAGTAATCGCTGATACCGAGCTCGATTGCCCGGCGGGCCTGACTCGCCCGGTCTGCCGGCTCCGCGGGCGGCCGGGTGGTCCCCTCGACGGGAACTTCGAGGACGGTCAGATCCGGCTCGAAGCCGGCCGTGCGGGCCGCGATCGCGCCGTCGACGGCCAGAAGCGAGTGCCCGTCAAAGAGCAGGTCGTCGTTGCCCCCGACCTGGTTGACGAACGCAACCGGCGTCTCGGTACGTGCGGCGTGGTTCGCGAACCGCCGCTCCCGGCGGCCGGGCTTGCCGAGGCTGAACGGGCTCGCGGAGGGCGTGACGATCAGGTCGGCCTCGAGCTCGGCCAGCGGGTCGGCGGCGTGGCGGCGCCGGCCGGTCACCTCGGCGTCGTGCCAGGCGTCTTCACAGACGCTCAATCCGACGGTCGCGCCGTCTACCGTCACCGTCGTCGGCTCGTCGCCGGGCTCGAAGTACCGGTGTTCGTCGAACACGTCGTAGGTCGGCAGCAGTCGCTTGGCGTAGGTGGCCGCGATGGTGCCGTCGACCAGCGCCGTCGCGGTGTTGTGCACTGGCGGCCCGGCCCCGGGCGCCTCGCGGGCGGCCCCGAGCACGAGAGCTGGGCCCGTCTCGGTGCGAGCGGCGAGCCGGTCGAGCGCACTGCGCTGTCGCTCGAGCAGCCCCTCCCGGTGGAGCAGATCCCGCGGCGGATAGCCAAGAAGCGACAGCTCGGGGGCGACCACCAGGTCCGCGCCGGCCGCCGCGGCCTCGTCGATCGCCCGCTCGAGCTGTGCGGCGTTGCCGTCGATGTCCCCGACGGTCGGATCGTGCTGTGCCAAGGCGAGGCCCAGACTCTGTGTCATCTACCGAAACGAGGGTACCCACGAACAAAAGCGTGTCCGGCCGGGCTGGCACTCACTGTGTCTCGCCGGGCGGGACCACCACGGGAAACGGCCGGGACTCACCCGAGCAGCCCCAGGTCCTCGGCGACGAGATCGGCGAGCTGCTCTCTCAGCTCGGGGTCGACGCGGGCGACCTCGCGGCCGTCGTGGAGCTGCTCGTTGTGTTTCTCGACGCTCTCGCCGACCCGCGAGAGCGGGACCGCGGTCTCTGTCTCGCACTCGGGACAGCGGACGGGAACGGTCGGCTCGTCGTCACTCATCGACGGCGGTAGGCGAGGGCCCGGCTTGACCGTTGTGCTCGTCCGGAGTCGACACCCGAAAGAAACGAGTGCGCCGGCCGGGATTCGAACCCGGGCCATGAGCTTGGAAGGCTCAGGTCCTACC
>CAYREK010000014.1:0-29297 GCA_964423305.1 uncultured Halobacteriales archaeon
CGCGGCGTCGAGCACCAGCAAGTTCCGGTCGGGCTCGACCGTGCCGGCGATGCGCTCGATCTGCTCGACGAGCTCCTCGTCGAGTCCGTCTCGCCCCGCGGTGTCGACGATCCGGACATCCGCGTCGGCGGTCGCTTCGAGTCCCGCCTCGGCGATCGCGACCGGATCTTCCCCGTCGGGCTCGCCGTAAAACTCCGCCTCGGCGTTGTCGGCCATCTGGCGGGCCTGGTCGTAGGCACCCGGACGGTCGGTGTCGGTCTGGATGATCGCCGGGCGCAGTCCTTTCTTCGAGAACCACCAAGCCATCTTCGCGGCCGTGGTCGTCTTCCCCGAGCCGTACAGCCCCGCGAGCAGGATCGTCTGACCCTCCAGGGGTAGTTCCGTCGACTCGCCGACCAGCCCGACAAGTTCCTCGTAGACGATCCGCAGGACCCAGTCCCGCGGGGAGGTGCCGGCCGGTGATTCTTCCTCGAGGGCGCGCTGTTCGATGTTGCCCGAGAGCTCCCGGACGAGGGCGATGTCGACGTCGGCTTGGATGAGCGAGCGCTGGATCTCTCGCACGACGTCCTCGACATCCTCCTCGGAGATGCGAGACTGCCCCCGGAGGTCGCCCAGCGTGCTCCGGAGCGAGCTGCCGAGATCGTCGAGTACCATTTGCTGATGCTACGCGACCCGGCGAATAAAGCCTTCGTCTCGGCCGACCGCGGATCCGGTGTTATTTTGTACTAGGCTCACAAACATGTCGGTATGCATACTTGCCGGACCTGCCGACAGAGCTTCGAGTCCGAGCTCGCCCTGGAACTGCACCGAGACACGTGCCGAACGCGGCTGTACTGCACCGAGTGTGGCGCCCGGTTCGACGAGGAGGCCGCCACACAGGATGGCTGGCACTACCGGTGTCCGGCCGAGGACTGCGCTGGTGAGGGCATCGGCGAGGATCTCCACCGCGTCGCCGACGCCCACGTCGCACCCACGCAGTGACCGGCCCTACGCTCGCGACCCTTTCCCCCGTTTTCCGGCCGGCCTCGGCCGCCCGGGCGGCAACATATACGTCTCTCTGGGCCCACCCCCATGTATGATCGCCGCCAGCGGGCTACGAAAGGAGTACGGCGGGTTCGTCGCGGTCGCGGGGAGCACCTTCGAGGTGGCCGACGGCGAGGTGTTCGGGCTCGTCGGGCCCAACGGCGCCGGCAAGACCACGACCCTGAAGATGCTCGCCGGATTGCTTGAGCCGACTGCCGGCGAGGCGACCGTCGCCGGCTTCGACACGAGCGAGCGGGCCATGCGGGGCCGGCTCGGCTTTCTCCCCGAGGAGTCGCCCCTGTACGATGAGATGACGCCGCTGAGCTACCTGTCGTTTTTTGCGGACCTGTACGACGTGCCCGACGATGTCGCCCGGCGCCGTATCGACCGGGCGCTCGATGACCTCGAGCTTGAACACCGCGAGCGACAGCTCGGGGATATGTCTAAGGGCATGAAACGGAAGGTCGCGATCGCGCGGTCGCTCGTCAACGACCCGGAGGTGTTGATCTACGACGAACCCGCGAGCGGCCTGGACCCGCTCACGACGAACTACGTCATCGAGTTCGTCGAGGAGCTCGCTGAGGCGGGCAAGACGATCATCTTCAGCGCGCACAACCTCTTTCACGTCGCGTCGATCTGTGACCGGGTCGCGATCATGAACGACGGCGAGATCGTCGCCCGCGGCACGGTGCCGGCCCTGCGAAGCGAGTACGGCGAGACGACCTACCACGTGTACACGACCGTCGACCTGCCCGACAGCGTCGCGGAAAACGGCCGGTACCGCCGGACCGTCGAGAGCATGGCCGCCGTCGAAGAGGTTCGCGAGGCCGCTCGGGACGCCGGCGGCTCGGTCGCCGACATCCGCACCGAAGAATCGAGTCTCGAGGAAGTCTTTCTGGACGTGGCTCGCTCGGGGGCCTGATGCGGCTCCGGAAGCTCCTGCGGATCGCACGGTGGGAGGTAACGAAAAACGCCGGCGGTATCGACCGCGAGACCGTCGCCATCGGCGCGGCCGTGCTCTTGCTCGCCGGGCTCGTCGCCCCGGCAGTCGCCGGCGGCGTGGGACTCGAAGACGGTCTCTACCGGGTCGGGGTCGAGGCCGACAGCCCCTACTACGAGCCGGTCGCGGCCGACGATCGGCTCCGGATCGTCTCCGGGTCCGGTGCAGATGGCCTCGGCGACGGCGTCGACCTGCTGATCGAGGACGAGTCGGTGACACACGCCGACTCGGTGAAGGGCCTCGCCGCCCGCGGGGCGCTCCAGGCGGCCGTCGAGCGGTACAACGTTCGGGCGCTCGAAGCGGAGACGAACCAGACGGCGGCCTTCCCCGTCGAGGTGGCCGTTGACTTTCGCGAACAGGCCCAACGAGAGAGCGGGCTCGTCGGCGACGGCGGCGCCGGCGGCGGTACCGAGGGCGGCGGCGCCGACGGCGACACGGGCGGTGGCGGATCGACGCCGGCCGACGGCGACGGTACCGTGGGGTCGGACGGCGGAACGGTCCCCGACGAGGGCACGGACGACGGAGATGGCGGGGACGGCGGGCTCGGCGGAATCGGCGGGTTCGGTGGCTCGTTCGGCTCGGAGACGATTGGCGGCTCGCCGGCCGAAATCAGTCCCCCGTTTCCGTTCCAGTCGCTCGTGCTCGCGTTCGTGTTCGTGGTGCCGCTCAACTTTCTGATCCAGGCCTACGGGAGTTCGATTCTCTCCGAGCGGATCAACCGGCGCGGCGAGTTGCTGCTGGTCGCGCCGGTCACGCGTCTCGAGATCATCGGCGGCAAGACTCTGCCGTACTTTCTGGGGGGACTGTTCGTCGAGGCGGCGATCGCGGTCGGGGTCTTCCTGCTGATCCGGGGGGAGCTCGGCGGGGTGATCTCGGTGCTTGCAGTCGCGCCGCTCGTCGCGCTCTTTCTGGGCGCGACCTTCTTGGGGGCGATGTTCGCCCGGTCGTTCAAGGAACTCACGTTCGTGACCGTCACGATCACCGTCGTGCTCACCGCCTACGCCTTCGTCCCGGCGATTTTCGCCGACGTCGGCGCGGTTGCGCTCATCTCGCCGCTGACGCTGGTCGTCCGGGAGCTTCAGGGGGAGGCGATCGCCGCCGGAGAGTTCGCCTTCTCGACGCTCCCGCCGACGCTCGCGGCGATCGCGCTCTTTGGGTTCGGCGCGGGCCTGTACCGCGAGGAGGACATGTTCGCACAGCGGCCTATCCCGCAGAAGATCTTAGACTCCCTTTCGGGACCGATTCGCCGTCCGCGGGATGTGGGGATCGTGACCGCCGCACTCGTACCCGTCGTGTTCGTCGCACAGCTGCTCGCGGTGGCGGTTCTGTTCGCACTCGGCGAGCTGTCGGTCGTGTTGATACTCGTCGTCGTTGTGATCGTCGAGGAACTCGCGAAGAGCCTCCACGTCTACGCCGCCTACGGCCGCGGCCGCTTCGACCGCTCGGTCCGGACCGCGCTCGGCCTCGGGCTCGCGAGCGGGGTCGCCTTCTTCCTCGCCGAGAAAGTGGCGCTGATCGCCCAGCTTGTCGGGCTCCCGGAGCTGCGGGCCGGCGAGGCGGCGCTTCAGGGGGCGGTCCCGACCGGGCCGGTGCTCGCGGTCGCGTTACTCGCGCCGCTTGTTCTACACGTCACGACGGCGGCGATCTCGGCGGTCGGGGCGCGCCGCGGCCGCCGGTACTACGCCGCGGCGGTCGCGCTCGCGATGGCCGTCCACTTCGCGTACAACGCCACGGTGGTGATCGTCCTTGCGTAAGCTCCGCCGAGTGACGATCGCCCGCCGGGAGCTCGCTGCCCTCCGGACGGAGAAGACGATCGTGCTCGCCCTGCTGATCCAGCTGTTCATCGCGGCCTTCTCGTCGTTTCTGGTGGTCGGGCTGACCTCGCTGTACGATCCCGGGTCGGTCGAAGGCGGCGAGATCGAGGTGGCGGTCACCGGCGACGCCCAGGACCGACTCGTCGCCGTCGCCGAGGATCGGGACGGGACGAGCGCCGTCCGCTTTGCCGACCGGGGCGACGCCGTCGAGGCCTTCGACCGCGGCGAGGTCGACGCGGTCCTGTCGGTGACCGCCGGCGATCGCCTGTTCGTCGACGCGACCGTCCCCGCCGAGGATCTGCGGACGACGCTGATCATCGTCCAGCTCCGGGAGCTGTTGCTCGATCTCGAACGAGCCGAGCGGGCCGACCGGCTGGGGGAGCTGTCCTTCGAGCCGCTCGCGATCCCCAAGACGCCCGGAGAGAGCCCGTACTTTGGCTTCACCTACACCATCTTGTTGCCCCTGCTGCTCTTCCTGCCGGCGTTTATTAGCGGCTCTGTGGTCGTCGACTCGATCACCGAGGAACTCGAACGTGGAACCCTCGAGCTGTTGCGGGTCTCGCCGGCCTCGCTGGCCGAGATCGTCGACGGCAAAGCCGCCGCGATGGCCGGGCTGGCGCCACTCCAGGCAGCGCTGTGGCTCGTCTTACTCGGGCTCAACGACATCGCGATCGCCAACCCCGCGTTGTTGCTCGGGCTCGTGGGGGCGTTTGCGACGATCGCCGTCGCGGTCGGGGTCGTCCTCGGGCTGGTCACCGGGAGCCGCCAGCGCGCCCAGCTCCTGTACTCGACGCTGTCGTTGACGCTGTTTGCCGGCGCGGCGGTCTTGCCGGAGCACCCGGCGACGACCGCGGCCCTGCTCGCGGTCGACAGCGCGACACCGACGACACTGCTTCACGCCGCTGGCGCGATCGGACTCGCGGTCGTCGCCGCCGTCCTCGCACGGCGGCTGGTCGTCAGTCTTGAGGCCGAATCGTTAGGGTGAGACCCCGAGCGTGAGCCGCAACGGCGCCCCCTCGGCCAGCGCGGCGATCAGCTCTCGGTCGAGATCGGCCGCCGCGGCCGCGGCCCCGACCGCGACGGTCCGGTCGTCGACGTACCCACTGGTCCGGACGACGAGGCTCCGCTCGCTCGCGAAGGTAAGCTCCGGGTCGCCCCGAGCGGTGACTCGTGCGGTGTGGTCGCTGGCCTCGAGCACGGCGGTGATCTCGGCGTCTGCATCCTGACAAGCGGCGACGAACTCTTCGCCGAACTCGGCCGGAGCGCGGTCGGCCTCGATCCCGAGGATGCAGTCTCCGGCCGGGGTGAGATACTCGTCGGTGGTCAGCTCGAACGTGCTCTCGTGGCGCCCGGTGACGTTCTCGTGGCCGCTGGCGGTCACGACCTCGACGTGCGTGGCGTCTGCGATCTCGGTCACGCCTACAGTTGCGAGCCGGGACACAAGCCGGTCACGGACCGGGCCCTCGGGCGGTCAGGGTCGCTGCTCCCCGGCTTTGCGGTCGTACCCGGCGCTCACGTACGAGGCGACTTGGACGCCGACGAGACCGATGACGATGGCGGCGAGGACGAACACTGCGAGGTGTGTCTCCGCGGAGAGGCCGAACGACTCGATCTCGACGGGCCCGTAGACGACCCCGGGCACCGAGAGCGGCGCGACGAGTTCGGACAGCGCCAGAAAGTACGCCGCGAACCCCCGAACGGCGAGCCCGACCGCAACCGCGGCGAACGGAAGGTTCAGGTACGCGCTCGCGAGCTCGTCGTCGCGAATGAACTCATCGAGCAGCCGGCCGCCGCCCGCGATTAGGGCCGCGCCGGTGAGCCAGGGGATCGCGTCGTAGACGAACTGGACCGCAACGAGCAGGTCGCCGGTCTCGCCCTCGACCGAGGACGCAGAGAGCCCGCCGGCGAACAGTCCGACCAGCGCGAGTCCGCCGGCCACGACGTAGGTGATAAGCGAGATCTGCCCCGAGTACAGCGCTTGCTTGACCCCGACGGACAGCTCCGCGAGCAGCTGATCCACCCCGAGTCCCTTGTACAGTAGGAACAGCCCGGTGACCGCCGCGATCGCGCTCACCGACACCGCGACGCTGTCGACCAGCATGAAAAGCGCCGGAAAGGCGAGTAGCGCGACCCCGACCGGAACGAGCAGGCCCTTTCGCAGCTGCTCGTCGGCGAGAAACTGCTTGAGCAGGTAGTACGTCGACTCGATGTCTCGGGCCTGTCGAACCACGACCCGATCGACGGCGTCGACCGGGAGTCGGCTCTCGACGATCGGTACGAGCCGCTCGTCCTCCGCGCTGTCGACGACCACCACCGCCGAGGACGGGTCGTGGGTCTCGAGTAACTCGTCGATCTGTCGGGCAATCGCCCGGTCGCTGCCCACCCGGTCGTCGGTGCCGGCGAGCACCGCAACGGTGGCGTCCTCAAGATCGCCCGCGACCTGGAGCCCCTCGAGCAGGCAGTTCACCCGGCTGTCCTCGGGATCCTCGATTCCGGCCGCCGTCACGAGCCTCTCGACGGCCTCGCGTCCGAGTACCGGCGGCTCCCCGCCCGGAAGCGGATCGCCGCGATAGAGACAGACCACGAGCGTCTGCACACCTCGTGCTCGGCCGTCAGCGTAAAAAATCCCTGCTATCGGCCGGCCGTCTCGTCGGCAAGCGTCGCCGGGTCCACGCGGCCGTCGTCGGTCACGACTTCCTCAAGGAGGTCGACCGGCGTCGCGTCGTAGGCCGGGTTCTCGACGGTGAATCCCTCCGCGGGCTCGCGCAACACCTCGCTCGCGACTCGGTGGTCGTTCTCGAAACGAAAGCCCTCGGCGACCAGCTTCGCGGCCGAGCCGACGACCGTTACCGGCACGCCGATGTCGGCGGCGGTCGCGGCGATCGGGTACGTGCCGACCCGGTTGTACAGGTACCCGTCTGCGATGCAGTCCATCCCGAGCAGCACCCGGTCGCACTCGGGCAGGTACTCGCCGACGGCGCCGTCGACGATCAGCCGCGTCTCGACACCCAGCTCGGCCAGCCGGCGGGCGGTCTTCCGGCCGAGGTACCGCGGTCTGGCCTCGGTGACGTATGCCGTGAGCTCCCTGTCGTCCTCGCGGGCCCGCTCGATCGCCCCGAGCACTGTCGTCGAGTAGTCGTGGGTCAATAGCGTTGTTCCGTCGGAGAGCAGCTCCGCGGCCGCCCCGGCGGCGGCGTCTTTGCTGGCCTCGATCCGGTCGATCACCGCCGTGACCGCGGCCCGGAGCCGGTCTTTCGCGACCGCGACCGAGCCGGGGTCGGATTCGGCGACCGCGGCGACGATCTCTCGCTGGGTGGTCTGCAGCGAGGCGTGAGATGGGTTAGCCCGCCGGAGCGCCTCGCTGTTTCGCTCGAGTGTCCGGCGAAACTCGCCGACGGCCGGGTACTCCCGCTCGGCCAGCGTCCCAAGGGCCTCGGCCGCCCTGATCGCGACGACCGAGGAGCTGTGGGTCTGCATCGTCTCGATCTCTGCGGCCGTCTCGTCGATCATGCCGACACTCGGGTGTGACGGTCAAAGGGCGTTGTGCTCGGCCCCGAACCGTACGTGTCTTACCGACCCGCGTCGTACGATTGTACATGTCGACTGGGGTCGGCGACCGGAGCCGAGCGGTCTCCGAGGCGACCGGCGTGGCGGTGCTCGTCGTCTTCGCGATCGGCGTGACAGCGGTCGCGATCCTCGGCGCGGTGATCCTCGGGGGCGACTCGGAACCCACGTTTGGCTTCGAACCCACCGACCAGGGACTGACCATCGCCTACGACGAGGGCCCGGAGCTGATCGCTGGCGAACTTGCGGTCGAGGGCCCCGCCGGGACCGTCGACTGGGCGACACTCGCTGGGGTGGGGCCCGAGGCGACGGTCACGCCCGGGAGTTCACAGGAGATCGGTCCCGACACACCCTACGGCGGGGCCGTCGCCGACGGCGATCGGATCGAGCTCGTCTACACCGGCGACGGCGACCGCGAGGTGCTCGCGGTCCGAGAGCCGGCTACCCCTTGATGTTACAGACCGGGTAGGTTCGGGCGACCCGATCGCCGATCCCAAGCGCATCCGAGACCCGGACGACCTCGTCGATGTCTTTGTACACGCCCGGGGCCTCCTCGGCGATCGTGGCGCCGCTTTCGGCTTTCACGTAGACGCGGTCCTGTTCGAGGGTGTCCCTGATGTCTTCGCCCCAGTACTCGTCTTTGGCCTGGGTCCGGGACATGAGCCGTCCGGCACCGTGGGCGGTCGAGCCGAACGTCTCCGCGAGCGAGCGCTCGCCGCCCCGCAGCACGTAACTCCCCGCGCCCATGCTACCGGGGATGATCACCGGCTGTCCCACATCGCGGTAGGCCGGCGGCAGCTCCGGGCGACCGGCCGGGAACGCCCGCGTGGCGCCCTTGCGGTGGACGAACAGCTCGCGGTCGCGCCCGTCGACTGCGTGGGTCTCGCGTTTCGCGATGTTGTGTGCAACATCGTACAGAAGCTCCATCTCCATGTCCTCCCAAGACCGGTCGAACACGTCGGCGAAGACCTGCCGGGTCTGGTGGGTGAGCAGCTGGCGGTTGACCCACGCGAAGTTGATCGCCGCCGCCATCGCTCGGTAGTACCGGTCGGCCAGCTGGGACCCCGCCGGCGCGGCCGCGAGTTCCTTGCTCGGGAGCTCTTCGAGTAAGTCTCCGTGGGTCTGTTCGATCTCCCGCAGGTAGTCGGTACAGACTTGATGGCCCAGTCCCCGCGAGCCGCAGTGGATCAACACGACGACCTGCTCGGCCGAGAGGCCAAACTCAGCGGCGACCTCGGGCCGGTAGATGTCGGTCACCCGCTGGACCTCGAGGAAATGGTTGCCGCTGCCGAGGCTGCCGACCTGATTCAACCCGCGGTCTCTGGCCTTCTTCGAGACCGCGTCGGCGTCTCCCTCCGGGCGCCGGCCCTCGTCCTCGCAGTGTGCGAGGTCCGCGGGCACGCCGTAGCCGTTCTCGACGGCCCACTCGACGCCGTCCTCGAGGATCGCCTCCATCTCTCCGCCGGAGACATCGATCACACTGCCCCCGCCAAGCCCGGTCGGCACCGCCTCGAACAGCCGGTCGACCAGTTCCTCCTCCCGGCCCCGGAGGTCGTCGTAGGTGAGGTTCGTCCGGACCATCCGGACCCCGCAGTTCGAGACGACAAACTCCTCTGCGAGGAAGTTGTGTGCGTCGTGCTCGACGCCGATGTCGTAGACCGGCTTCTCGCCCAATTCGGTGATCGCAGCGATCGTCGTTTCGACGGTTAGGTCGTCTTCGATCGAGATCTCCGCGCGGAACTCATCGAACCCCTCGGACGTTTCGCCCCCCGCGGTCGTCTCTGACTCTCGTCTGTCTCCAAGCCGCTCGTCTCCGCCGGAGCGGTCGCCGTCGCGCGCTTTCTGCCGTTGCTTTCCGCCGTCCACGAGCGCGGGCGGCCTGGCGTCGGCTCGCTTCCGGTCCCCGTGTCCTCCGTCCGTCGCCTTGAGATACTGAATCGCCGCGACTGCCCTGCGCCGTTTCTCCCGGTCGTATCGGTAGCCGACCGTCGAGAGAAATGCGAGGAGGTTCTCGGGGTCGTTTTCAATTTCGAGCCGGACAGTTTCGGTTGCGGCCGAATCGTCCCGGTCCGCGCTCCGAGCGGTGTCGACGCCGACCTCGGCGAGAAACGCGGCGGTATCAGCGAGGAACGATCGCCCGGCTTCGGCGGTCTCGGCGGTGTGGGTCCGGGAGATCGCCGGGGGCTCCAGACCCGCGTTCCCGTCGGTCGGCGCGTCCATCTCGGCGCCGAAGTACGCCGCGTAGTACAGCGCCTTCTGCCAGCTCGCGAGCGACTCGACGTACTGGGGAGTCTCGACCCCGGACCCGTCGTCGGGTGCGCCGAGCTCCTCCAGGAGCGTCCGGAAGGCCGTCGAGTTCGTCTCGAACCGCTCTCGGCCGTCGCCGGCCGCGCGGATCTCCGAGGGGTCGAACCCGAGTTCGCGAACGTCCTCGCGGATGCCCTCCAGGGTATCCGCGTCTCCGTAGAACCGCGTCTCTCCCTCGCCACCGAAGGCCCCGCGGCCGGTGAAAAAGCCGAGGACCCTGAGAAGGCGGTTGAACGCCTCGTCGGCGGTCGACAGCGGGAGCAGCCCCTTCGAGCTCAACGTTTGGTCGTCGTCCTCGGCAACGTCCGCCTCGGTGAGCACCGTCGCGTCCGCTGGCGGTTCGTGTTCGAGCCCGCGGAACGGCTGGACAAGCACCGCATCTCCCGGCTCCAGGTCGGCGAGCTCGACCATCCCGTCGGGCGTGAGAAACGGGTGATCGGCCGTCGCTTCGATCCGCTCGCCGGTCTCGGTCTCGACCTCGTGGACCGGCTTCGTCCCCGAGTCGGCGAACAGCCGGATCGACGACGCGACCAGCTCGTCGCCGGCGACCACCGCGTGCTCGTCCTCGAACCGGTCGCGCAGCTCGCCGATCTGGAGCCGCCGGCCGAAAGAGAGCCGAACCTCGGCGTCGCCCGGGAGACAGTTGATATCGTAGCCCACCGCGCCCGGGCTGATACAGCCGTCTTCGGCATCGATCCCGGCGACGCCGCCGACGGGAAAGCCGTACCCCTGGTGGGCGTCGGGCATCGCCAGAGCGTACTTCTGGATGCCGGGCAGGTGCGCGGTATCCTGGAGTTGCGCGAGACTTTTGTCCTGGCCGATCTCCTCGAGCAGCCGCTCGCTCGCGAGGACCCGGGCCGGAACGCGCATTCCCCCGGTTTGTGGAATCTCCCAGACGTTCTCCCGGAGCCGCTTGAGGGTCACGCCGCCGGCGTCGAAGGTTGTCATACCCAGCGGTCGGCGCCAGGCGGGCAAGAATGGTTCGACCGCGGCGCCGGTCGACGCGTCTCGGCGATCGAAACGACTACCAACGGCGGCGGAATACCCGCAGGTATGACAACAGAACAGTGGATCGCGATCTTCTTCGTGGTCCTCATGGTGGGCTCGATGGTCGCCTGGGGAGCCGTCAGCCTGACCTGACCAGCGGTCGTCTTCGGTGTGACGCCGACCCCGAGACGCGTCACGCCGACCGCGAACCGATCACCGCCGATCGATCGTTCGCGATCCGACACCGCAGCCGACCGGGCCGCCCGACCCACGCTCTCCCCGAGACCGACCGGTCACACTGAGAACGGTCGGCCGGACGGGAGACCGTCGACGAGGTGTGCTCCGCTGACGTTTCTGCGCGCCCGTCCTCGTGAACCCAGCTTGATCTGGCCCGGGCGTTCCCGGACGCAGATCGCTCCGAGGTCCGATTCGATCTGCGATCGGGGGCCCGGACGCGAAATGCTTACCACAGGGACCCTCGTAGACCAAGAAGTTACCCGACCTACGGATGTACGACAGACTGCTCGTTCCGACCGACGGGAGCCAGGCCACGCGAGAGACCCTCGAGCACGCTCTTGAGATGGCCCGCCGGTACGACGCGGCGGTAGACGCCCTCGCGGTGATCGACGAGCGTCAGTTCCAGCAACTCGACGGACAACAGCGCTACGAGACCCAGGCCGCGCTCCGCCAGAACGCCGAGTCGGCCGTCGAGCGGATCGAAGACCGGGGCTCGGAGATCGACCGACCGGTCACGACGGCCGTCCGCCAGGGCCACCCGACAGCACAGATCACTGCCTACGCCGACGAGACCGGAACCGACGTGATCGTGATCGGAACCCACGGCCAGACCGGCGACGAACACGTCGCTCCCGTCGGCAGCGTCACTCAGCGGGTCGTCGAGACGGCGACGATCCCCGTGTTCGTGGTTCATATCGGGGCCGAGGGCTGACCGTCACCGCTCGACAACCAGCAGTGCAACCCGCTCGCGAACGAGCCCCGGCAGTCCGGCCTCGGCGGTCGCGGCCAGCTCCGCCGCGGTGATTCCGAAAAACTCCGCGACGCGCTCGCGGTCGTACTCCCCGAGTACCTCCGTCGGTACGAGTTTTTTCCGAACCTCCGTGGCAGCCGTCGACTCCTCGCCACCGCTGACGACGACCACCAGCGGCTGTTCCGCGCCCTCCGAGATACCCATCTCGAGCGCCCGGTTGATCTGGCGGCGCCCGGCGGCGTACAGCAGAATCTCCATCCCTGGGTCGCGGGCGATCCCCGCCCCACGGGCGCGCTCCCGCTGGGCGAGCTCGGTCGCGAGTTCGAGGTGATGCCGGTCGACGACGTACCGGGCGTCGACCGCCTGTACGACCGCGTCGTGGGCCTCCCCGATCGCCGCGAGCTCCTCGAGGAAGCTATCGACGTCTCGGATCGTCGCGGTCCCCTCGACCAGCTCCATCAGAAGTCACCGAGGTTCGCCTGGTCCTGATCCTCGTCGGCCCGGTCCGCGCCGGACGCACCTTGGCTCCGGTCTCGGGGGGTCTCCCCGTCCGGGGACTCGTCGTCGGCCAGGGAGGCGGGCTCGACGCCGTCCATCGACGGATCGGGCCGTCCGGCGTTGTCGAGGACCGTCTCTGCGGTCTTTCGCCGCCCCCGGAGTGCGGCCAGCACCCGGGCCTTCTCGGCCTCGCGGAGCTCGGCGGGAGTCTCGATGCCGGCCTCGTAGAGCCGCCGGGCCCGCACGCGGCCGACCCCGCGCACCTCGGCGAGCTCGAGCAGCTCCTCGCGCACGCCGTGTTCGACTCGTCGGCGCGCCCGCCGGATCCCCCGACGGACGGCCGGATCCGCGCCGACCTCCGCGGCGAGCGACTCGGCTGCCCCGAGCAGCCACCCGGCGGCCTCGACTTTCCCGCGGATGTCGCCGGGACCGACGCCGTACCGTTCCGCGATCTCGTCCTCGTCGGTCTCGCCGGCCCAGTCTTCGAGCATCCGGGCGGTCTTGAGCGCGGCCAGCCAGTCCTCGAAGGCGTCCTCGAACTCCGAGGGCGCTCGCCCGAGCAGCTCCGCCTCCCGCTCGTAGGCCAGCATCGTGTACTCCTCCTCGTCGCCCGAGCGCAGGTACAGCTCGTAGAGGTCCGGCGTCCGCGCGATCAGGTGGTACAACCCCAGCGCGGTCGGCTCCGCGGCGTCCGCGAGCCCGTCGATGATCTCGGCGGCGCTCATCGGGTCGAGATACAGCCGCGAGACCGTCTGCCCTACGCTCGTCGCCCGCAGGCCATCCTCGCGGACGAGAAAGTCGTTCGCGGCGAGGTAGGCGATCACGTCGTCGGTGACCGCCTCGAGGCGGCTCCGATCCGCTGTCTGTTGGGCGTACAGGGTCCCGTCCAGAAAGTCGAGCACGCCCGCCCGAGACCGTGCGAACCCGGAGGCGACGGTCGCGAGCACGTGGGTCCGCAGGGCCGGCTCGGCCGCGAGTTTCGACCGGACCGGCTCCGGGTCCGCCCAGACGTACCGCTCGAACAGCTCGTCGAGCTCGTCGTGGCCCTGTGCGATCAGCACGGCCTCGCCGTAGGGATCCCGCCCCGGGCGGCCGGCCCGGCCCATCATCTGGTGTACCTCGAGCACAGACAGCGGCTGCATTCCGCCGGCGCTGCCGTCGTAGCGCCGCCAGTCCCGGACGATCACCCGTCGCGCCGGCGTGTTCACCCCCGCAGCCAGTGTCGGGGTCGCACAGACGACCTTGAGAAGCCGGTCCCGGAACGCCGCCTCGACCAGCGAGCGGTGCTCGCGGGCGAGCCCGGCGTGGTGGTAGGCGGCGCCGCGCTCGACGGCGTCGGCGAGTTCGTCGCTGGTGTCGGTGTCGCTGACCGCGCGCAGCTCGTCGGCCACCTCGGCCAGTTCGGCCTCCTCCTCGGGAGTGAGAAACGACTCGGTGGTGCCCGCGAGCCGCCCCGCAGCGGCCTCTGCGTTGCGCCGGGAGTTGACGAAGGTTAGCGTCGAGCCGCCCTCCTCGATGGTGTCCCGGACGATCGCGGCCGTCTGGTCGTCGCTCCGTCCGACCGGGACCCGCGACTGGCTCCCGTCTTCCAAGTGCAACGCGTCGCCGTAGTGAACGCCCTTGCGGAGCTCGATCGGCCGCCAACTCGAGTCGACCAGCTCGGCGTCGAGCCAAGCGGCCAGTTCGCCGGCGTTGCCGATGGTGGCTGACAGCGCGACCACCTGCAGGGCGGGGTTGAGCGACCGGAGCTTCGCGAGTGTCACCTCGAGGGTCGGTCCGCGCTGGCCGTCATCAACGAGGTGTATCTCGTCGGCCACCACAACCGACAGCTCGTCGAGCCAGGGGGCGTCGTTTCGCACCAGCGAGTCGACCTTTTCGCTCGTGGCGACGACGATGTCCTTGCCGGCCAGCCAGCCCCCCTCGGACTCGTAGTTGCCGGTCGTGACGCCGATGTCGAGTCCGTACTCTTCGTAGGCCTCGAAGGCCTCGCGTTTCTCGCTCGCCAGGGCCCGCAACGGGACGATATACAGCGCGGTTCCCTCCCTCGCCTGGGACAACATTGCGAGCGTGGCGATCAGCGTCTTTCCGCTCGCGGTCGGTACCGCCGCGACGAGACTCTCGCCGTCGGTGACCCCGCGCTCGACGGCCTCTGCCTGTGGGGGATACAGCTCTTCGATCCCCTTCTCCTGGAGGTGCTCGGGCAGCCAGGCGGGTACGTTCGGAATCTCTCCGACATCCATCACGTTTTTGTGTGGCGTCCGGCGGCTTGAACGTTCGCTTCCGGCCGGTCTCACCCCGGTCGGCCGAGGGCCGTCCCCTCGGGGTAGCCCGCCCGCTCGATCGCGGCGGCGCGCTCGGCCGCGGTCAGCCGGTACGGTTCGAGTGCCGTCTCCAGCGGGCCCACCGCCGCCCGACGCTCGCGGTGGACAGCGACGAACTCGCCGATCCGCTCTGCGGCGATCTCCTTCAGCTCGCCGCTGAGCAGCTCCCCGCTCCGGTAGGCGTCGGCAAGCTCGGCGACCCGCTCGTCGTCGGGCTCGAAGACGGCGTGCAGGAGCTGGTAGGCGACGTCGACCTCGGGGTCGCCGCCCCGCTCGCGGTGGGCGGCGACGCTCGACTGCCCGCCCGAGTAGGCGTGTTTCCGGATCTTCGCGGCGATCGTCTCGCGGTCGTCGGTCAAGAGTAGGCTCGGCGCGTCGTCGGAGCTGCTCATCTTGCCCGGTCCCGACAGGCCCGGAAGGAACTTCGAGAGCAGCGCCGCCGGCTTCGTCGCCGGGTGACGCTCCTTGCCCGCGATGTCGCGGGCGACCCTGATGTGTGGGTCCTGGTCGATCGCGATCGGAACCAGGGTCGGCTGCGCCCCGGCGACGAACTGCGGCAACAGGAGGTGTGCCGCCTGCACGGCCGGGTACATCGAGAGCCCGACGTTCGGCGGCTCGCCGTACGTGGCTGCGACGGTCGCCGGGGTCAGGTCCTCCGCGAGGGCCGCCGCGATCGGGTACACCACGTCCGCGTCGGCAGTGTCGATGACGATTCGGGTCCGGGCCGGGTCGAACCCGACCGCAAGAACGTCCCGCAGGTTCGCCCGGAGGCGGTCGTTGATTTCGCTCCGGGACTGGTCGGTGGGGTAGGCGGTCTCGTCGTCCGAGAACGGGATGTACACCGTCGCCCCGGTCTGATCCTGGAGGTGTTTCGCCAGGTACAGGGGGACGACGTGTCCGACGTGTCCGACGTGCATCGGACCGGAGGGACCGCGACCCGTGACGATCGCGTGGGCCCGGCCGCCGGTCGCGGCCGCGAGAAACGAATCGAGGTCCCGCTGGGCGCAAAACACCTCTCGGCGGACCGACGGGTGGACGGGCTCTGGAAACTTCGCGCGCTGTGCGTCCGTGACGGGGTCGGCGCCGAACCGCTCGAGGAGTCGGTCGTACTCGACCGCCCCCTCGACGGTATAGGGCGTGACCGTCTGTTCTGGTGACATCTGTGTGGCTCCGTCGACCCGGTCGGTCATCGCGCCGTGCGATCGGAGAACAGAGGGAGCGCCACCCCGGCCCGGCGGGGTGAACACCCCGTCAGCGCCGGCCAGCCACACTGTCCGCTCTCGAGGGTCGGCGCCAGCGCCACCGCGCGACGAGAGCGGGCATCAACTAAGGGGGGCGACGGAGTCCACTTGAGACTGTCGCCACAGACCTATGCCCGTCGGGGTCCACACGTCTGTATGCGCATCGAGTACGACCGGTCGACGTGTATCGGCATGTTCCAGTGTGTCGCCGAGTGGGACGCCTTCGAGCGCGACGAGACCGCCGGCAAAGCCGTCCTCGTCGATGGAGAACTCCGCGAGGACGACGAGCGTGAGGTGTTCGTCCGCGAGGTGCCCGACGACGCCGAGCTCGACGCGAAGCTCGCCGCCCGCTCGTGTCCGGTCGACGCGATCACCGTTTACGACGACGACGGCACCCAGCTGGTTCCATAACGGCCCGATGAGCGCCGCAACCGAACTCCTCGCGTGGACGGTCGGCGTCGCCACGGCTGTCGGGCTCGCGATGCTCGTCGGGCTGTCGCTTCTGTAATCTCGTCCTGCCGTCGGTCCGAGCGGCCGGGGGTTACAGCCGGTCGGTGACAGCCTCGGGATCGTAGTTCAGCGACAGCTCGCGTGTCCGGCCCCGACCGTCGACATCGGCGTAGCTCGCGTCGATGATTCCCAGCTGGTCGAGCTTGTTGACGATCTCGGAGTAGCGAGTGTAGCCCAGGTCGGTTCGCTCGTCGAAGGCCTCGTAGACGGCGCCGGCCCGCTCGCCGTCGTGGTCGGCGACGACTGTGACCAGCGCCCGCTCGGACTCGGACAGCTCCTGGAGCCGCCGCGAGAGGTGGACGTGTTTCGAGGTCTCGTAGGCCTCCTCGACATCCCCGACGGCGACGGTCGTACTCCCGCGCATCTCGGCGTTCAGCCCCGCCCGCCGGAGGAGGTCGATCCCGACGCGCAGGTCCCCGCCCTGGTCGGCGGTCAGCTCCGCAACCCGGTCGAGGACCGTCGCCTCGAGGGCGCCGTCCTGAAATCCCCGCGCGACCCGCTCTTTGAGGATGTCGGCGATCGCCGGCTCGTCGTAGGTGAGAAAGTACACGTCCTCCGGTCGGAAGACGCTCTGGACCCGCCCGTCCAGCTCCGCGATGATGTCCAGATCGGGATCCGAAGAGACGACGATCACCCCGATCCGTGCGCCGCCCTGTTCCTCGTGGGCCCGTAACAGCGAGTACAGCGTCTCCGAAGCCGCCGACTCGTAAAACAGGTAGTTCACGTCGTCGAGTGCCACCACGAGCACCTCGTCGTCTTCGACGAGCGCGTCGGTCACCTGCGAGAACAGCTTCTTGAACGATACCCCCGAGGAGGGCGGCTCGTAGTCGAACACTCCCTCGAACAGCCGGGCGAACACCGCGTACCGGGTTGAGTTGACCTGGCAGTTCACCCGCACCGCCCGGACGTCACTCCGGGCCTGCAGCTCGCCGAACATGATCTGGACCGCGGTGGTCTTGCCCGTGCCCGGCGGGCCGTGGGCCATCACGTTCAGCGGCCGTGAGCCCCGCACCGCCGGCTTGAGCGCGTATTTGAGACTCTCCATCTGCGTCTCGCGGTGGAGGAAGGCCTCGGGCACGTAATCGATCTCGAAGACCCGCTCGTTCCGGAACACCGACTCGTCCCAGGAGAGCATCCCCTCGTCGGGGTCGTCTGCCATTACTTTCACCGAGCCTGCCGCGGCACTTGAACCCTGCGGGGCTCCCGACCGAGAGGCGTAGAGCCGGTGGGATTATGTCTCCCGGGCGTCAGCACCGGGCATGCGCCGGGTCATCGCCGACCGCTCGCTCTCTGAGACGGCGGTAAGCGAGGAGACCGCTCTCGGGCTGTACCGCGAGCTGGTCCGTGTCCGCCGGTTCGACGAGCGGGCGCTCTCGCTGCAGCGCCGGGGGTGGATGAGCAGCTATCCCAGCTACCGCGGCCAGGGGGCCTCCCAGGTCGGTGCGGCAAGCGCGCTCGCGGCCGAGGACTGGCTGTTCCCGACCTACCGGTCGAACGCGCTCCAGATCGCTCGCGGCGTTCCGATGAGCGACGTTCTGTTGTTCCGGCGTGGACACCCGGAGTTTACCTCGGATCATGATCTGCCCGTGTTCCCGCAGGCGGTCCCGATCGCGACCCAACTGCCCCACGCCGTCGGCGCCGGCATGGCGGCCGCCTACCGTGGGGCCGACCACGCCGTGCTCGCATACCTCGGGGACGGCGCGACCTCGGAGGGTGATTTCCACGAGGCGATGAACTTCGCTGGCGTGTTCGACGCGCCGGTGGTGTTCTTCTGTGAGAACAACGGCTGGGCGATCTCGACCCCGCGGAAGCGCCAGACCGCGAGCGCGACGCTCGCCCAGAAGGCCCGGGCCTACGGCTTCGAGGGCGTCCGCGTCGACGGGATGGACCCGATCGCTGTCCGTCGGACTGTCGCCGACGCGCTCGGAGACGCCCGCGAGGGGACTCCCGTGTTCGTCGAGAGTCTCACGAGCCGTCAGGGGGCTCACACCACCAGCGACGACCCCTCGCGGTACCGCCACCGCGGCCCGGAGCTACCCGACTGGCGGACAGCCGACCCCCTCGAGCGGTTCGAGACGTACCTGCGCGAGGCTGCCGTCCTTGACGACGAGCTGATCGCGGCCGTCGAGGCCGAGACCGAGCGCGAACTCGACCGGGCGGTCGAGCGCGCTGAGGCTGTACCCGATCCCGAACCAGAAGAGCTGTTCGAGCCGGTCTTTGCCGAGGTGACAGCGCCCCTTGCCGAGCAACGCCGGCAGCTTCGCTCACGCGAGACAGACGACCGGTAGCCTGCCCCTGAGCCGGCGGCTCAGATGAACTCGTTGTTGCGCCAGTCAACGCCGCTGTCCTCGCCGTCGCCGGCCGGTTCCTCGGTGACCGTCACGGAGGCAGGCTGCCGGTCGCCATCGACGATTCGGACGGCCTCGAGCGTGCCGTCCGTGGCGGCGACGGCCGTGAGGACGCCCTTTTCGGAACGCTCGGCGATCTCACACAGCACCTCGAACATCTCGTACTGGAGGGCGGTGTTTTGCAACACCGTCTCCCGGTCGCCTTTCAGACACGCATACTCGACGAGTTCGGACTCGATTTCCTCCTCTTCGTCGTCGAAGCTTCCCCACTTCGGTCGCGTGTTGCTCCGGGGGGGCTTGCCGGGTTCGGTCTCGGGTTCGTCCTCGTAGACGCGGTTCTCGGTGACGCTCGCCTTGAGCTGTGCTGTTGGAGTGTACTTGCCGATACTGTCGTCGTCGGAGATCGCCCGGATGATCAGCGTGTTGTTTCGCCGGGTCAACTCGATATCGGCGACTCCTTCCGGTAGCAACGGGTCCTCGAGGTACTCCTCGAGATCCTCAAGGGGCAGTTCGAGCGTCGAGTGGAGTTTGTATACGCGGCCCGTCATAGTTTGGAAACTGGGGAAGACGACCGTTTTCCGCTCACACCAGTTGACAGTAAGTAGGGGCCGCATACATAAATGGGCTACCATTCGCCACCGGACGACTCGCCGTCTCGGGACGGGTTTTTATGAGCGTGGTCGGCGTTGGTCTGGAGGATGTCACTCGCAGACCGGATCCAACACACCGAGGTATTGCCGACCGCAGACCGCGACCGGCTCGCCGAGTTTCTCGGGGAGTGTCGCACCCACGGGTTCGACGGCGCGATGGTTCAGCCCTGTTGGGTGCCACTCGCGGCTGACCGGCTGGCCGACACCGACGTGTCGGTGTGTACGGCCGTCGGCTACCCGATGGGCGGGGACCGCCGCATAGGGACGGTGGCCGCGATCAGGGACGCGGTCGCGGCCGGCGCCGACGAGATCGATGTCATGGGTAACCTCGGCTACCTGCGATCGGGCATGGACGAGCGGTTCCGGCGCGGGCTCGACGCGATGGTCGAGGCCGCCGGCCCGGCGACGATCAAGCTCATGCTCGAGCTGGGCGGGCTGACCGAGGCCGAGGCGGCCCGCGAGATCGACCACGCGGTCGCGGCCGGATTCGACTACCTGAAAAACTCTAGTGGTTTCGGCGCCGGCGGCGAGGCGACCGTCGAGCGGGTCCGGTTCATCGCCGACCGGGTCCCCGAGGGGGTCGGCGTGAAGGCAAGCGGCGGGATCGCGACGGCGAGCCAGGCTGAGGCGCTGCTCGAGGCGGGCGCGGACCTGCTGGGGGCCTCGAGCGGCGTCGAGATCGTCGCCGGCGAGCGCGGCGATGGCTACTAACTCGGACCCCGCGGTCGCGGTCGTCGGCGCGTACAACCAGGGGCTGGCGATGACCGTCTCGGAGATTCCGGTCCCCGGCGAGACGGTCACCGGCGCGGACTACACCGAGGGTCCCGGCGGGAAGGGATCGAACCAGGCCGTTGCTGCCGCCCGGCTGGACGCTTCGGTCTCCTTCGTCGGTCGGGTCGGCGACGATCGGTTCGGCGAACAGGCCCGGGCGCTGTGGCGCCGTGAGGGCGTCCGAGCGGTCGTCGAGACGGTCCCAAAGCCGACCGGCGTGGGGTTTGTGATCGTCGACGAGGCCGGCGAGAACGCGATCATCGTCGCTCCCGGCGCCAACGCCGCGCTCGACGGTCCAGGCGTCGAGGCGGCCGCCGGCGAGATTGCAGCCGCCGATGTCGTGCTCACCCAGCTCGAGATTCCCGACGAGCCGGTCGCCGCGACCCTCGCGCTCGCCGCCGAGCGGGACACCGAGGCGATCGTAAACCCTGCGCCGGCCCGGGAGCTCCCGGAGACGATCCTCGCGAACGTCGACGTGCTCACGCCGAACCGAACGGAGGCTCGAACGCTTGTCGGGTACGCCCCCGATGCCGACGTTCCCGACGAGCGGGTGGCCGCCGCGGTGCTCGAACTGGGTCCTGAGGCCGTCGTGCTCACCCGGGGTGGGGACGGGGCGCTCGTCCGTACTCCCGAGCGGACGGTTGAGGTCCTCGCGCCGTCGGTCGAGGTCGTCGACACGACCGGTGCTGGCGACGCGTTCAACGCCGGCTTCGCGGTTGCCCGCGCCGAGGGCGCCGACCTGCCCGACGCGGCCCGGGTCGGAACCGTCGTCGGCGGGCTGGCCTGCACCGATTACGAGGTGATCCCGGCCCTCCCCGACCGGGCGGCCGCCGAGGCTGCGATGGATGCAAACGGCGGCGACCTCTTCGGGTCCTGACGCTCCCGTCCGGCGAAACGGTGTTCGTGGGTCTCGCGTCGACGGCTCCGCCGAGATCTATAGCACCCGACCAGGCGGTGTGCTGAACAGAGCGTGGGTCACACCGACAGGGAGACCGTCGGCGTCATCGACTCGCCCGACGCGGATGAGTTGGCGCTCACGTTATTGAATCCTCCCCGCGCTGAAGCGCGAGGCTTTCGCCTCGAATGTTCCGTAATCGCCCGCCCGACACCGGTGCGCCGAACTCGTGCTCTCTGTTCGCAGCTGGCGTACCGCCGGATCAGCAATCACCGACTGTGTCGTCAGTAGGAGTTACTTTCCGTATTTCCCGTACGTAGAGGAAATATAAACGAATTAAAAATTCCTGGCTCCCCGTAACAGTATGGCAAACGACGGCGATCCGACGATACTCCTGACAAACGACGATGGAATCTCGTCTCCGGGTATCAGAGCAGTATACGACCGACTCAGTCGGATCGGAGACGTGACTGTGGTTGCTCCCTCGACGGACAACAGTGGCGTGGGACGGGCCCTTTCGAAGGGCCGTGAAGTTCCGCTCAGATTCGACGATGACTCTCAGTCGATCGATCTCAGTCCCCCCGACTACTCGTGGGAAGTCTCGTTTCGGGATCACGAGCTGGGATACGAGGTCGCTGGCACACCCGCAGACTGCGTCGTCGCGGCCGTATCCGGGCTGAGCCTCGATCCGGATATCGTCGTCTCCGGGTGTAATCCGGGGCCGAACGTCGGCATGAGTGTCATCGGACGATCCGGGACGACATCGGCAGCAATAGAGGCGGCTCACTTCGGGGTCCCCGGGATCGCCGTTTCACGCGTCAGCTTTGGGCCGGAACAGGACAACTTTCGTGTAGAGTCGGACTTTGTCAGTCAGCTCGTTCAGTTTTCCTTGCACACGGATCTGTTCGATACTGTTGATTATCTGAACGTGCAGGTGCCATCGTCGAGGCCCGAACGCGTCGAGATAACCAACCCCTCGGAGACACACAACACCAGCGCCGATGTTGATACCTCCAAGAACCGGTTCGTATTCAGTCACGTGGGAGAGAAGAAAGAAGAGGTTCCCGGGACAGACCGGCACGCCATCAGACGAGACGCAGCGAGTATCTCCCCGCTAACGATCCGCAACGGACCCGTCGAGAGCGATCGGCTTCGGGACTTTGCCGAGCAGTACGAACCGGCTTGAGTTCGCTTTCGGCCAGTAACGTCCGACACGGAGCGGCGTGATATGCGAGAGGCTCTTGACCGAACTCTGTTCGGTGCTGCTGAAGACCCATCACGGGCCGTACAGATGTGATCACCCCCTCCAACCGCTTTCCGCGTTGGGTCTCCCGGTGTGACTCGAATACGTCGTTGTACTCCTAATCCAGGTTGGGTCGCCGGTGTCTATTTTCGGATGCTAATACGCCTTCTCCTGGGGATCGAAAGCGACGCTCTCGGGTCTTAGCCGGTCTGCTGATGCGGGCTCCTACACGCCTCACACTCCGATTACCGCCGCTGCTCCGTCTCGGTGGGAGAAGAGAGTCTACTCGCCAGCGCCTACGACCGAGTGTTATACGGCCTGAGAGCCCTCGGCAGGGGCGTACATGACTGTGACGATCAACTCGTCGTTGATGTCGACAAACTGATGATCCATCCCGGATCCGAGGTGGACGACATCGCCGGGCGCGACTTCGACCGACTCGTCTTCGCTGACGAGTGTTGCTTCGCCCTCGTTGATGAGATAAATCTCTTCTTCGGCGTGAGCGTGCATCGGGTCCTCATCACCCGGTACAAACCGCATCACTTGGAGACTAAACGAGACCTCACGCATCAGCTCGGTTTCCATCTCTCCGTCCTCGGCCAGCTGCTCCGCTGCGTCAGCGATGTTAATCTGATTCACACCGTTGCTACGAAAGCAGGACGTATATCTCTTCGCTACGACGCGCGAAAGAGATACGAGACGACCGTGTCCGACGAACAGGAGTAGTACTTGGGGACCGCTCTGTTCGGTCTGTCGGGAGTACTGTCCGATCCATAGGCGATTCCTGGTTAACAGGTTCTTGATCAAAAACTCAGTACGGGACTGAAACACCGATCCTCCCCGTAATCGCTCGCCGGGGCTCGTGACTGCTCGTCGAGAGTACGCATCCGACCGACAGGTCCATCAGACCACCCAATATCCAAGCGAGGATCGACTCACGCGGGCAGAGAGTCAGCTACGAGACGCCGCCAAACTGTGGCCCAGTGTTCTGTGGCCCGTCTGTATCGGACTCAGATTGCTCAGACAGGTCAAGCGCATCAAAGATCCGATTAAACTCGTTCGGACGCTGACCCTCTCGAGCGTAGAAGTACAGGCCGGTTTTAACAATCCCCCGAACGGTGAAGCTGACCACCTGCGCAAGTGCAATGCCAATGATGACAAGAGGGATCCCAACGAGTAGGCTCCCGAGTATCTCGAGTGCTGCAAGCCCAGCCAGAAAAAACGGAATCCCAACTACGAGCCCGGCGATTGTCGCCCCAAACATACCGATAATTGTCTCGCCGTAGGTTTCTTTGAATCTCTGTCCGCTCTGGCGAAACATATCCGTCGTCGATGGATTTTCGAACACGATGACAGGGATAATAAAGAACGTAAGCAGCGACCACGACACCCCGAGCACCGCCGCGAGAATCTGTGCGAAAACTGAGTCAGACTCTGAGATTGCGTCGATGATGAGACCGACCGTAGCGCTGATCACTGCCCAAACTACGAGTGGCGTCTTTACACTCCAGGCGCTCCGTAGGCCGGCTTTGAGCGACGGGTCACCGCCCTGTAACACGGTTCGGGTCTGATCGACGAGTCCGGCACTGAAAAACGCCGCAATGAACGCTGTTCCAAAGTAAATGCCAGCAGCGCCAGCAAACGCCACAATCGTACTAGCGTCGTTGTCAAACGTCGTCACCCCAAGAGTTGGTGCGCCAATAGCAAGAATAAATCCGAGCCCCGCGAGCCCTGCGACGATTGGAAACGCAGCCAGCGTCCGATTGTTTCGCAGAATACCGATGCTCTCCCGTATCAGAATGTATCCAGTTTTCACTCGCGACAGTGCGCCTGCCGATGAGCGGGTCTTTGACCCGATCTGTATGGGCATATCTTCTCTTGAGCGTGGAAATTGTATTTAATGCTCGTTCCTGTTTCGTGCTCTGAATCTAATTCATT
This sequence comes from uncultured Halobacteriales archaeon, assembly GCA_964423305.1. GTDB lineage: Archaea > Halobacteriota > Halobacteria > Halobacteriales > Haloarculaceae > Halovenus. The sequence goes on from CAYREK010000014.1 coordinate 24,099, forward strand.
TGTTTGACAGCGCCCGAGGAGGCTGAGTAACACACTTGATATAGTGCAGTGACTCCAGGCCGTGAGACGGCGGTCACTGCCTCTCAGCGTGTCGACGAGAGCGTGCTCTCGTCAACGCTTCTTTCGGCCTGTGCGGACTGCGGTGCTCCTTGTGGAGAGAGGCTTAGCGCCTGCATTCAGCTAAATACAAAAATCCGCCTCGGTACCGACGCGTCGCTCCCTGCAATGAATGTTTTCTAAACTCATTTGTATACAATCAGTTTGATACATGATTGGGGTGTCATAGATTACATGTATAGTGTCTATCTGTTCAATACTGCGTTTGCATACGGCCCTGAAAATGGTTTGAAACGGCTATTTTGAGAAAACACAGGATAGAATTGTGTAAGAAACACATTTTTACCGGTGCAGAACACAGCTCTATACATGCAAGCTGCACGGTTTTACGACCGCAGGGATATCCGGGTCGAAGATGTTGAGCAACAAGATCTCGGAGCCGAGCAAGTTCGGGTACAGATAGATACAGCTGGAATCTGCGGCTCTGACCTTCACGAGTATGTCGCGGGTCCGATTTTTATCCCGGATGAGACGCCCCACCCGATTACACAGCAAACAGCACCCGCCACGATGGGGCATGAATTCAGCGGAACGATCGTTGATGTTGGCACTGATGTAACAACCAGATCATTAGGTGAAGAGGTTGCAGTCAATCCAATCTTGTCGTGTGGCGAGTGCCATCACTGTCAGCGTGGAAACTACCGGCTGTGCAATAATGGTGGGTTCCTTGGTCTCTCTGGGAATGGCGGTGGATTTGCTGAAAGTATCGTCGTTGACGCAGAAAAAGCAGTTCCACTCGGTCCCGATGTTCCGATCGAACACGGTGCGCTTGTTGAGCCACTAAGTGTTGGTCTGCATGCCGTGAGACAAGCTGAAATCGACCCCGGCGACACGGTTGCGGTGTTCGGGGCTGGTCCAATCGGTATGGCTGTTATTCAATCGGCCCGGATAGCGGGAGCGGGCACGATTATTTCGTCTGAACCACAGGATGCCCGCAGAGAAGCGGCAGAGGCAAGTGGTGCAGACGTGCTTGTGAATCCAGTTGAGACGAACGTCACTGAAAAAATTCAGAGCCTGACAGACGGCGGCGTTGATGTTGCCTTTGAGGTCGCGGGCGTCGAAGCTTCGTTCAATGATGCTGTTGAAAGTACAAAACCAACTGGACAGGTTGTAATCGTCAGCATCTGGGAGGACGACATTTCGACAGAACTGAACCCGATTGTCCTCGGCGAGCGAACTGTGACGGGGACAATCGCGTATGTCGGTGGTCCCAGGTCCCACGAAGAGTTCGGGAGAGTGATCGATCTGCTCCAAACAGGACAGTTAGACCCAGAGCCACTCATTACAGATCGGATTGGACTTGATAATATTGTTGCGCAGGGATTTGACCGGCTTCTTGATCCCGATGACGATCAGGTTAAGATACTGGTCAAACCACGTAGGTAATACAGTACCACCAAACGGAACGGTCAGTAGTACACCGACCGTACTGACGACGTAGACGAGTGTCACCAGTGTTGTGACGACGACTGCAGACACGCCACGATTAACGGTGAGATGCGCTACCCCATGACTCTCGATTGTCAACTGGCCAATCTCTGCAGCACTCGCCCGTGTAAACTCACCGGTATCCCAGATGAATATGCCAACTGCTGTCGTCACTACTCTAATCCAGACAGGAGCGCCGTAGCGCATACCAACGATCCCGGCACCGACGACGCTTCCAGCAGCAGCGGCAGGTTTCATCAGTTGGGTTTCCAGTCCGCATCGGAATTGATTGCCTCCTCCCGCGTCAGGCCGACATATCCCTTCTCATCGAACGAATCACTCGCCGCCTTGAGGATCCCGGTGATGGCGTGTAGGCCAGAGTCGCTGCTCATTGAGCTGTAGCCCCCGGCAAAGACCGAAGACCGCTACAACAGTTTCCAGCGTGTCAGAACAGGCGAGTGCCGTCGTCTCGAGTGACGGTCCTGCTGGCGCTCGGAGTACTCCTCACTCTCGCGTGACTCTCGAGAACGACGAAACACCGAGACGGCGCCGGCGACGAGAGGCCACCACCTGGGCGTTTACGGGACATTCCAGCGCCCACCAAGCTCACCCGTGAGAACCCGGACAACGTCGGGACTCGTGGAGCGGCTCGGCGGCCGACCGGCTCGAGAACGCGCTCGTACAGCGCTCCGAACGCGGGCGTCGTCCGCGGCGGCCGTGCAAATCGATCTCTGGCGCTCGTGGACGGTAGAGGAGTATCAACGCGCCGTTCTCATCGGTAGTGAATCTCTTCGGGACGTTTGTCTTCGAAACTTCGTCTTTGGCTTCGATCGCGAGGCGGGGACCAACGGACGTGTCGTCTCTTCTCAGGGTCCGGCGGACCGAACCGCCGAGCCGATCTCCGAGCCGTCTCGGGCGCGAACGGCGGTCTCGCCGAGTTTCGTGGCGGCGATCAGTCGGGGCTGATTCGTATCGAGTGGGGCTGTTCGGTCTCGCGTTTCGGGAGCCGAACGCGCAACACGCCGTGGGCGAGCGTCGCCGTCGCGTCCGCTTTGTCGACCCGTTCGGGGAGTCGCACCGACCGCTGACTGGATTCGTGCCGGCGCTCGTGTCGCAGGTAGTCCTCGCGGTGTTCGTCGTGGACGTGCTCGCGGTCAGCTTCGATGCGGAGCGTACGGTCCGTGACGCGGATGTCGATGTCGTCGCTCTCGAATCCCGGAAGATCGGCAGTCACGACGAACTCGCCGTCTCGGTCGGCGAGATCGATCGCCATCGAGTCGGCCTCGGGGGTCCACCGACTCAACGGTCCGTCGGAGTTCCACAGCTGGGCGGCGTCGTCGAACTGGCGGCTCATGCGATCGACGAGTCGCTCGAGCTCCTCGAGCGGACGATCGCCCGTCCGGGTCAGTGATTCGTGCTCTGTATCAGTCATCGTCTGCTGGCATCGTCATGAGGGCGTCCTCGACGGTCACCGCCGTGAGCGAGTCGTCTGCGAGACGGCCGAGCGCGATCGCAGACACCGCCGTGCCGCCCTCGAAGGTCATGTTCGGAAGCGAGAGTACCACGTCGTCGCTCCCGTGGGGAACGACTTCGAGGTCGTAGCTGCCGGCGTCGACGGGAGCGTACGCGCTGCCCTCCCGGAAGGAGATGTCCTCACACAGCGTCGGACCCCCAGTGACCCGGACATCGACCGCCGGGGCGTCCGGTGCGGCGTGAATCGCCCGAACGTGGGCTTGGTCGTCCGCGACCTGTCCCGGCTCGTCGGTAAAGACCGTCACCTGGAGGTCGTCGCTCCCGATCATGCCGGTCGCCAGTGCTGTGTAGTTCGTGTTCTCTTCGAGTTCCGGGCTCGTCTCGAGGACGGCGTCGTCCTCACCGTGGGCAGCGATTGCCACGTCGTGGTGTCCGGCCGAGAGGCCGGCGTAGTCGGTGATCGATTCGTGCGCGACGTCTTCGAAGGCCACGTTGCCGTCGACTCGGATGTCTACGTTCGGTGCGTCGGGGCTGCAGTGGCCGATTCTAATCATTGGGTCCATGATTGCGATCTATACTACAGGAAGGGCGCACTTAGCTACGAGCTACTTAAAAATGCTTAACGACGGGTTATCGCTCACCGGCAACAGCCGTCTTCGCCCGGGGAAACGCCGGTATCGGTCGCACACGGCCAAAGAGCACCCGTGACGACGGTCACGAGACGATCCAGCCACGAGTGTCCGGCCCCGGGCAGACAGAGGCTAGCTGCGGTGCGTCTCGACGCCGTGCTGTAGGGGCCTCCCGACTGGGAAGGGAGTCGTCACCGTGGACCGTGACGGGCCTCTGGCCGGCCACAGCGGCTCCCTGTGTCCGGCCGTGATCGATAGATTCGGGGGCGAGAGCAAACTGTAGGTCTCACGACCAGCACGGACCGAGAGGCTTCGAGATTCCCCACGCTGGAGCGCTTGCGGCAGAATATATTGAAAAGGAGGCAACTACAACACAGACATCTCATACAGTACTATCTCTCGCCGAGTCTCTCGCAGCCCGATATCAGACTGGCATTCTTACGGAAGCACAAGGAGAAAGTCTTGCCGTTCACGGCGGGGCTGAATCCGACAACTCCGCTATAACCGCAGGAAATGAGTCTTTTGACAGCGTATTGTAAAGTACACACAGCGGGCAAAAACTGGCGGGTGGATTGGGGTCCGCCCGGACGACGAAGGCCACCATACCGTCCCCAAGCGGGCGTTTCCGAGGCCGTGGCAACACGGCAGACAAAAAGCGGCCCTCGCCCGGTTGTGCCTGCCCACCGTGGCGTGAAGGGCAGGCCGATGGCACGGCCCGTGCCCGGACACAGGGAAACCTGCGACTGGGGGCATCCCCGCCCTCTCTCCGAGAGGAACGGGATGCACAGTGCAAGCGGATACCGCGTCCGAACGGACGCCGAACACGTCACACCCCTCGCGGGGCCGACGTATCGCGCACGAACCCGGTATCGCCTCGCCGGACCCCCATTCGGCAGGCGAGACGTTGCCAACGGGTCGTGGGACCGGCCCGCTGTCCTACGTTGGGATCCTCGCGTTTCAGCGCGGGGAGGATGTCAAACCCCTCGAAAATATGGGCGCTGCAGGCCTTGGTCACGCGGCGTGACGCCCCTTACTTTCGGACGACACAGACGCTGTAGCTGCTGGTTCGTGATCGGCGGTCACCGGGACTCATGGGGTTCGCTCGAACGGAGACACCAATCATGAGTCTCGAACTAATCGACGCCGAAACTGCACTTGAACTGTATCTCGCAGACAAGGAAAACGAACTCGCGGAAGCCTCACTCAAAGGCCACAAGTACCGGCTCGGCCACTTCGTCCGCTGGTGCAACGAGGTCGAGGAGATCGAGAACCTCAACACGCTCACCGGTCGCCAGCTACATCGGTACCGGCTGTGGCGGCGGGAAGACGGCGACCTGAACAAGGTCAGTGAGAAGACCCAGATGGACACGCTTCGTGTGTTCATCCGATGGCTAGAGTCGATCGACGGCGTGGAACAGGACCTGAGCGAGAAGGTCCTGTCCCCATCGATCACTCCCGATGAGAATTCCCGGGACGTAATGCTGGACAGCGACAGTGCCTCGAAGGTGCTCGCTCACCTGGAGAAGTACGAGTACGCGAGCATCCAGCACGT
>CAYREK010000015.1:0-17800 GCA_964423305.1 uncultured Halobacteriales archaeon
GTCACCTCGTAGATCCCCCGATCGAGGGCCGCGGCGACGATCTCCCGGGACTCCTCGGGCGTTTTCGTGAACCCGTCGTGGTCGCCCCGGCCCTCGCGGAACTCCTCGGAGCGGTTTTTGAAGTTACAGAACAGACAGCCCGTGTTGCAGGCGGTGGTGACGTTATTGTTGAGGTTCGCGACGAAGGTCACCTCGTCGCCGACGACCTCGGCCCGCCGCCGGTCCGCAGCCTCGAGGACCCGTTCTTTCCGCTCGCGGTCGATCCCCGGGCGGTCGGTTCCGGTCGTCAACAGCTCGATCCCGTCGGCCACCGAGAGGCGGTCGCCGGCTCGGGCCGCCTCGAGCGCGTTCTCGAAGGACTGGTCGGTCGTCGGCGTGTACTCGAACTCGTAGCGGTCCCGCGGAACGTTCGTCAGGACCCGCGAGCTGCTGGCCATCCTCTGTGACTACGCCCGCGGGCTAATAGGCCCTCGGATCCGTCGGACGCCGTCCGACGGGGTATCTGAGCGCGACTGCGTTTCGACGGCGGTCACGACCCCGTGGGGCGACCGGCGGGCTCGGCGCCTCTGCCCGGGCGGCGACGCCGAGTTGATATGCTACCCGCGAGAACGAGCTCGTGTGACAAGCGTCAAGCGGATTCGCGTCGACGAGGCGCCGACTGCGAGCAGGCTCGGACGGGGGCGGTTCGTCTTCAGCGACGACTACTCGGTGTTTGACTGGGGACGGATGCCCGACTCGATCCCCGGCAAGGGCGCCGCGCTGTGTGTCACCGGCGCTCACAGCTTCGCGCTGCTCGAAGACGCGGGGGTCCCGACCCACTACCGCGGGGTCGTCCACGACGGCGAGGTCCGCTCGCTCGAGGCCGCACTCTCGGCGGGCGCCGCCCCCGACGAGATGGCGATCGAACTCGCGGACGTTCCGGACTTACCGACTACCGAGGCAGGCTACGACTACGACGCCTACCACGCGGCCGCTGGCGAGAGCTACCTGATTCCGCTTGAGGTCGTCTTCCGGAACCGCGTCCCGGTCGGCTCCTCGCTGCGCCGCCGGACCGATCCCGGAGAGCACGGCCTGCCGTTCGAGGAGTGGCCCGAGGAGACAGTCACGCTCCCCGAGCCGGTAGTCGAGTTCTCGACGAAGTTCGAACACCAGGATCGGTACCTCGACCGCGACGAGGCCGACGCGATCGCCGGGGCGGCCCCGATCGACGAGCTCGCGTCGGTCGCCCGTGCGGTCAACCGCGTCCTCACGGAGCAGGCGGCCGCCGCCGGACTCACCCACCTCGACGGCAAAATCGAGTGTCTGTTCGATGGCGGGAAGATCCGGGTCGCGGACGTGGCCGGCACCTTCGACGAGAACCGGTTTGCCCGCGACGGTCGGCAGGTCTCGAAGGAACTGCTGCGCCAGCATCACACGCACACACAATCCGAGTGGGTTGGGGCGGTCCGTGATGCCAAGGAGCGCGCCACGGCCGAGGATGTCGCCGAGTGGCGGTCGCTGTGTGACTTCGAGCCGGCGCCGCTTACCGAGTCGGTGGTCACACACGTCGGCCGGCTGTACCGAGCCGGCGCCAACGCCTACCTCGATCGGTCGGTCTTTGCGGTCCCGGGACTCGACGCGCTGCTCGAGCGGACCCCGGAACTGCTGGCGCTCGACTAGCGAGAGTTGGGCCACCGACCGCCGAAAATGGACGCCCGTCCCCCGATCACAACGCACATAACCGTCCTTGCCACACTGTCACAGACGATGACACCGGGAAAGCGCGCGCGGTTGAACCGACTCGGTACGGCCGGCACACACCTGATCGTCCCGATGGATCACGGGCTCACCCTCGGTGCCGTCTCGGGGCTCGCCGACATCGAATCGACGATCGACGCCGTCACTGGCGCCGGCGCCGACGCCGTACTGACACAGAAAGGAATCGCAAGCCGGGTCCACGGTAACGCGAACGACGCCGGCTACATCGTCCACCTCAACGGCTCGACGGCGATCGGACCGGACGAGCAGGACAAGCGTCCGACCGGCACCGTCGAGGACGCCATCAGGGCCGATGCCGACGCGGTCTCAGTACATATCAACGTCGGCAGCGAACACGAGCCCCAGCAGCTCGAACAGCTCGCGGAGTTTACGAGCCGGGCGGCCGAGTACGGGATCCCCGTGCTCGCGATGACATACGCCCGCGGCGCGGGGGCGAGCGATTCGGCCGAGACCGAGGCCTACGCGGCTGATCTCGCACACGCAGTCCGGTTCGGCGAGGAGCTCGGCGCCGATATCGTCAAGACCGCCTACTCCGGGGACCCGGACAGCTTCGAGCGGGTCGTCGCGGCCACCAGCCTGCCGGTCGTAATCGCCGGCGGGAGCAAGGGAACAGACGCCGAAACCCTCTCGATGGTCGAAGGCGCGATGACCGCCGGCGCGGCCGGCGTCTCGATGGGACGGTCGATCTTCCAGCACGAGGATCCCGGCGCGATCACCGCGGCCGTCGCCGACGTTGTCCACGACGGCGCCGACCCCGGGGAGGCCGCCCGGTCCGCTGGGTTGACCGTCGAAGCCTGATCTAGACGATTGCAGAATTCTTTTTACGACGCTGGCCACACCGTCACCTCAATGGACGACGGGAGGGTCCGCCCGTGACAGCCGACGACGACCTCGAGGAGTTGCGCGAGCGACGCGAGCGCGCCCGGCTGGGCGGCGGCGAGGACCGGATCGAAACCCAACACGAGAAGGGCAAGCTCACCGCCCGCGAGCGAATCGAGATATTTCTCGACGAGGGAACGTTCAACGAGTTCGATCAGCTCCGGACCCACCGGTCGCACAACTTCGGGATGGAGGAGACCCAGATCCCGGGCGACGGCGTCGTGACCGGCTACGGCGAGGTCGACGGCCGAACCGTGTTCGTGTTCGCCCACGATTTCACCGTCTTCGGTGGCTCGCTGAGCGAGGTGTTCGCGGAGAAGGTCACGAAGGTGATGGACAAGGCCATGAGCGTCGGCGCGCCGATCGTGGGCTTGAACGATTCTGCGGGGGCGCGCATCCAGGAGGGGATCGACTCGCTGGCAGGGTACGCGCGGGTCTTTCACCGCAACCAGCAGGCAAGCGGCGTCGTCCCGCAGCTGTCTGCGATCATGGGCCCGTGTGCCGGCGGGGCGGTCTACTCGCCCGCGATCACCGACTTCACGCTGATGGTCCAGGACACGAGCTACATGTTCGTCACCGGACCCGACGTCGTCGAGACCGTCACCGGCGAGGAGGTCGGCTTCGAGGAGCTCGGCGGGGCCTCGACGCACGCCTCCGAGTCCGGCGTGGCCGACCTGACTGCCGCCGACGAGGAGGCCGCCCTCGCGGATCTGCGCCATCTCCTATCCTACCTGCCACAGAACAACGTCGAGGACCCGCCGCGGGTCGACCCTTGGGACGATCCCGACCGCCGTGACGACGAACTCCGGGAGATCGTCCCTGACGACCCCAAAAAGCCCTACGACATGACCGACGTGCTCGAGCTGGTCGTCGACGAGGGCTCGCTGTTCGAGGTCGGTGAGGCCTTTGCCCGCAACCTGGTGATCGGGTTCGCCAGGCTCGACGGTCACTCCGTCGGCGTGGTCGCGAACCAGCCCCGGGTCAGCGCCGGGACGCTCGATATCGATGCCTCGAAGAAAGGCGCCCGGTTTGTCAGGTTCTGTGATGCGTTCAACATCCCCATCCTGACCTTCGTCGACGTGCCGGGGTTCATGCCCGGGACCGAGCAGGAACACAACGGGATCATCGCCAACGGCGCGAAGCTGTTGTACGCCTACTCGGAGGCGACGGTGCCGTTGCTCACGGTGATCACGCGCAAGGCCTACGGCGGCGCCTACGACGTGATGGCCTCGAAGCATCTCGGCGCCGACGTCAACTACGCCTGGCCGACCGCCGAAATCGCGGTCATGGGGCCTCGGAGCGCGGTCAACGTCCTGTTCGACGACGAGCTCGCGGCCGCCGACGATCCCGAGGCCCGCCGAGCAGAGCTGATCGAGCAGTACCGCGAGGAGTTCGCAAATCCCTACACGGCCGCCGACCGCGGGTTCGTCGACGACGTCCTCATCCCGGAGAACACCCGGCCGCGCCTGATCGAGGACCTCGCGGTTCTGCGGTCGAAACGCACCGACACGCCCGACAGAAAACACGGCAATATCCCGCTGTAACCGCCATGCAACAGGCCGATTCCGATACCACAGACCCGCCGCGCCGGCCGATCGAGACCGACCCCGAGCGGTCCCGGCGAGTCCTCGTGCCGGCGGAAGCAAGCCCCCACGAGGCCGCCGCGATCACTGCCTGCGTCCGGGCCCACCTCCAGCGGGAGGCACTCGCGACCGCGGGGGGCGAGGACGGGTCGACCGATCGGTCGCGCCCGGAGCGAGACGACTTCCGCTTCGCCGGGCGCGCGGCGGCTCTGACCGGGACCACGCGGCGCCGCCCGGCGGAGGCCCCGGCGGACGACTGGACCGCACTCGAACGACTCCGGAGGTTCTAGCATGACAGAGACACCCTTCGACACGGTACTGGTGGCGAATCGCGGCGAGATCGCGGTCCGCGTGATGCGGGCCTGCAAGGATCTCGGCATCGACACGGTCGCGATCTACAGCGAGGCCGACAAACACGGCGGCCACGTCAGGTACGCTGATGAGGCCTACAACGTCGGCCCCGCGCGGGCGGCCGACTCGTATCTCGATCAAGAGCGGATCGTCGAGGCCGCACAGCGGGCCGGCGCGGACGCGATCCACCCCGGGTACGGCTTCCTCGCGGAGAACGCCGAGTTCGCGGCCCTGGTTGAGGAGACAGAGGGGATCACCTGGGTCGGCCCCTCGAGTGCGGCGATGGAACGGCTGGGCGAGAAAACGAGCGCCCGCTCGCTGATGCAGGGTGCCGATGTCCCGATCGTCCCGGGAACGACCGAGCCGGTTACCGACCCCAAGGCGATCGACTCTTTCGGCGATGAGTACGGCTACCCGGTCGCCATCAAGGCAGAGGGCGGCGGCGGCGGCCGCGGCATGAAGCTGGTTCGGAGTCCGGAGGAGGCCGCGGCGCAACTCGAGAGCGCACAGCGCGAGGGCGAGGCGTACTTCGACAACGACTCGGTGTACTTAGAGCGGTACCTCGAGAATCCCCGCCACATCGAGGTGCAGATTCTTGCCGACGAACACGACACCGTGGTCCACCTCGGCGAGCGGGACTGCTCGCTGCAGCGGCGCCACCAGAAGGTCCTCGAGGAGGGTCCCTCCCCGGCGCTCGCCCCCGAACTTCGCGAGCAGATCCGCGAGGCCGCCCGCGAGGGGGCCAGCGAGGCCGGGTACACGAACGCCGGTACCGTCGAGTTCCTCGTCGAAGACGACCGCGAGAGCGACGACGACGTGCTCGGGCCCGACGCTGACTTCTATTTCCTCGAGGTCAACACCCGGATCCAGGTTGAGCACCCGGTGACGGAACTGCTGACCGGCGTCGACATCGTCAAGTGGCAGCTCCGGATCGCGGCCGGCGAGCCCCTGCCCTACGAACAGTCCGAGATCGCCACTGAGGGACACGCCTTCGAGTTCCGGATCAACGCCGAAAACGCCGCCGAGGAGTTCGCGCCGGCGCCCGGCGGCGTGCTCGAGACCTACGATCCTCCCGGTGGGATCGGCGTCCGGATGGACGACGCGATCAGACAGGGCGATGAGCTGGTGACCGACTACGACTCGCTGGTGGCGAAGCTCCTGGTCTACGGCCAGGACCGCACCGAGGCGATCGCCCGCGCGCGCCGGGCACTCGCGGAGTTCGACATCGAGGGGATCGTGACGATCATCCCCTTCCACCGGCTGATGCTCGAAGACGACCGGTTCGTCGCCGGGCGCCACACCACGAAGTACCTCGACGAGCGGCTCGATCACGACCGGATCGAGAACGCCTACGAACGCTACGGCGCCGGCACGATCAGCCAGCCCGACGAGACGGTCACCGAGCGGGAGTTCACCGTCGAGGTCAACGACAAGCGCTTTGAGGTGACACTCGAAGACCGCGGCGGCGTGCCGATCGCAGATTCCGACCCCGAGGCGGGATCGGAAGACCGTCCCGGTCGGGCCGGTCCGGACTCGACGGCCGAGACGAGCGAGGCGACCGGCGGGAGCGCGGTAACCGCCGAGATGCAGGGGACGATCCTCGAGGTCGCCGTCGAGGAGGGCCAGACGGTCGCGGCCGGCGACGTGCTCTGTGTCCTCGAGGCGATGAAAATGGAAAACGACATCATCGCCGACACTGGCGGAACCGTGACCGAGATCTCGATCGCCGAGGGCGACAGCGTCGATATGGGCGATCGCCTGTTCGTGCTCGAGTGACCGTTCGCGGCGACCTCGGAGCAGTATTAGCCTGCAGGCAGTATTGTTCTTGTAGGGGACAACTGGACAAGCCTTATTCTCCCCCGTGTCCTACGTAATGGCGATGTCGGACACCTCACGGAGCGAACGCGAACGGATCCGCGAACAAAAGCGCAAGCGCCTGCGAGAACAACACGGCGAGAGCACGACCGACGCGAGCGAATCGCCGAGCGAACCGATCGAGGTCGAGGGCCAAGACCACTTCAAGACGGTCCTCTCGGAGTACGACAGCGTGCTCGTCGACTGCTACGCGGACTGGTGTGGCCCGTGTAAGATGACCGAGCCGATCGTCGAGGACATCGCGGCCGAGGCCGACGCCGCGGTCGCGAAGGTCGACATTGACCGCCACCGACAGATCGCACAACAGCTCGGCGCCCGCAGCGTGCCGACGTTCGTGCTCTACCGGAACGGCGAGCCCGCAGAACGGCTGGTCGGAGCCCAGGACCGGGCGGCGTTCGATCGGCTCCTCGCATCGGCCTAACCTTCCGGTTTTGTAACGGTCGTACACAATTCTTAAATCAACGGGCCGCCTACCAGCAACTCATGCCGGACTCGCTCGCGGAGTATCTCAGACAGGACATGGAGTGTGAGGGGCTACTCGAGTGTCTCTACGGACTCAAGAGCCTCGACAGAGACTGCTACCAGGTATTAGTCAAGACCGAAGAACCGCTCACCGTCGACGCGATCGCCGAGCGGGTCGACCGAGAGCGATCAACGGTCTACCGCGCGGTCCAGCGGCTGCTCAAGGCCGGAGTCGTGCAAAAAGACCAGGTCAACTACGATCAAGGCGGCTACTACCACGTGTACTACCCGGCCGATCCGGCCGAGGTCACCGACCGGATGCAACGGAAGCTCAACGACTGGTACGCACAGATGGGAACGCTGATTCAGGAGTTCGAGAACCGGTACGACGACCGCGTCGATCAGCCGGCGCCGACAAACTGACCACGGTCCGGGCTGGCCAGGCCCGGATCCAGATCAAAATTCGGTCGCCTGTCCGACCGATCAACCGATGTACCGGAGATCTTCCTCGGCAGCGGCCGCCCCGTCGTCCATCTCCTGGATCTTCCGGACGACCGCCTCCATCTCCTCGGCCCGCTGTTCGAGCGAGTCGAACTCGATTTCGAATCCGAGCACGTCTTGAAGCACCTCAAGTACTGCCCGAGCGCTTTTCGGATCGACCAGGTAGCCGCTGGTCTCGCCCATCAGGCAGGCTGCGGGGATCGACCGCCGCTCTCCGAGCCCGAGTAAGAGTCCGCTCACGCCGACGATCCCGCCGGCCGGCTCGCCCTCGCGGAACTCGACGAGTCCCCGGTCTTCGAGCGCGGTTCGCTTGTCTTCGGTCGTCGCCGCCGCGACCACATCGTACTCCTCGATGAGCTCGCCGGTCGGAATCCCTCCGAGCGTGTAGATCTCCCGTACTCCGGCGTCCTCGGCGACATCGAGGACCGTCTCGGCGAGCCCGTAGTGGCCGGGCGCGTCCTGGGCCTGGTGGTCGCCGGTCAACACGAGCAGCTCGGCCTCCTCGGCGGTAACCGCGTGTAGCTCGGCGCTAGCGAGTTCGGTCAGCCCTTGCTTGACGCCGACCTGCGGAGGAAAGTGCGTCGAGTAGATCCGCCCGACGAGATCGCTCTCGAGCTCCTCGAGCAGGTGCTCGGCGGCGAGCTTACCGACATGCCCTACGCCGGGCAGCCCCTCAACCAAGACTGGGTCGGTCAGCTCGATCGGCCCCGTCCGTTCGACCTCGAATTCGTCCATGGAGACTATTGGCGGTTGCGCAACTTAAGTGCGCGTCGGTACTCGCCGTACGGGTCCGCGGGTGAGAACGGCGCCGGCGCGGCGTTCACCGCCGGCCCCCCACAGTCCGGACACGTCGTCCCGAGCGTGTACACCGGCCGCTCGTGGGTTGTTTCCCAGGCGCGACAGACGCGGATGTCGGATTTCACGCTACTCCTCGTCGGTGCTGCGCTCGCGGTGGAAGCTTCCGGTTCCGTCTCTCTCGTCGGCGACCGCGACCGCCCGCTGTGCGCTCGCCTCGAGCTCGGCCTCGGCGGTCTTGTAATCCGGCGCCTGCACTTCGATGCGGTACTCCGGGGCGCCCACGTAGGTTACCTCGAGACTCGCCTCCTCGGGGATCTCGCCGTTGCCCTCAGCGGCCTGCAGTGCCTCGCGGATCGCGTCGACGCCGTCTCCGCTCGGCACCTCGAGATCGACGTAGCCGGTTACCGTAACGTACGGCACGGAGACGTTCTCCCGGGCGGTCTCGACGATCGCCGCGGCCTCCTCCTCGGAGATGTCGACATCAGCGAGCGCCTCGCGTCCCCGGATTGCCGCCGCCTCGAAGCCGTCGTACAGCGAGCCGAACTCGGCGAGCAGGGCGTTGGCGATCGCGGCGTAGGTCTCGTCCGGGATATCGTCCCCGAACGCGATCTCCATCCAGTTGTCGGCTTTTTGTTCGTTTTTCCAGTCCTGGATCTTCTCCTTGCGTTGGTGGTCGTTAACGTCTTTTAACGAGAGGTCGATCTGCTGGGCGCTCTCGTCGACATCGAGGACCTTCGCGACGACCCGCTGGTCGACACCGACGTGATCGCGGACGTTCTTGATCCACCCGGAGGCGACCTCGCTGATGTGACACAGGCCGCGCTTGTCCTCGTACTCGAGGAGATCGATGAACACGCCGAAGTCCTCGATCTCGTCGACCCGACCGACGACCAGCTCGCCCGTGTCCGGCCACCCGCTGTATTTCATCGTGCTTCGACGGTCTCGACGATCTCGCCTTCGAGGGTCGCCGCGCCGCCGGTCGGTCGGACGAGCGTGTGCCCGCAGACGTGACAGTCGACCGTCGAGGCGGCCTTCTCGAAGACCACCTGTTCGTTCCCACAATCCGGGCAAGCCAGCCGGTAGAAGTTCCCCGCCATCGTCACTCCTGGAACGTCAGTCGCCCGGCACGCCAGCCCTCCCGCTGGTGGGCTCGGCCACACTCGCTGCACCGGTAGGTGAGCTGGGTCTTTTTTGTCGGCTTGTCTCCACCGGGCACCTTCGAGAACTTCCCGTCGTTACCGATGCCGGAGTTGCGCTCTTCCTGCCGGTCGATCCACTTCATCCCCGTGCTCCGGCCCCCGCGGACCTTCTCGACCTCGTGCTCGTGGTGTTCGTTACAGTGCGGACAGTACGTGTTCATCCGTCGTGGCATCTCCATGGGTAATCTTATGCTACGGTTGGCGAGCGGCCGTTAAAACCCGCACGGTTGGCGCCGGCCCGTCACCCCTAAGTCCGGGGCCACGAACCGACGGACGTGCACAAGCTCATCGTCAACGGCGATCCCGGGATCCGGAAGGGCGCCGTCGTCGAGTACGACGGGAACGAGTACGTCTGCTTTTCGGTCACCCGTCAGGGTGAGTTCTCGGGGCCCGAGCGCCCGCAGCTGTGGTGTATCGTGGGCGAACCCGGCGAGCGCGATCGGTTCGAACGCCGGGCGTTCCTGTCGTTGCACCTCGCGGTCGAGGGCGTCGACGCCGACGAGCTGATCGTCCACCGACCGCGGGCCTAACGACCCGACCGGCGGCGGGCGAGCACGAGCAGTGCTGCGACGGCGACCAGCACTCCGAATCCCGGCCCCGAATCGCTCGCGGTCTCCCGCGGGCCGAGCTGTGCCCGCAGCTCCTCGACCCGATCGGTCAGCGTCCCGGCCCGCTCCTCGAGCAACGCGCGTCGGTCGTCTACCTCTCTGAGACGCTCGTTGAGTGACTCGTTTCCGAGGTCGGCTCCGATCGCGCCCGTCCGATTCTCGACGGCCGCGAGCTGAGCCGCTACTCCCGTCAGCTCCTCTCCGAGGGTGGACAGCTCGGCCCGCAGTGACGCCGATTCGTTGCCGCGCTCGACCGCGGCTTCCAGCTCCCCGAGCCGTCCGTCCGCGTCCGCCAGCGCGGCCGCGATCGCCTCCAGGTCGGCCTCGACGGTTTCGACCGCCGCGGCGGGATCGGCAGCCGGCTCGGACGGGTCGAGCGACGGGCGCAGCTCGGAGACACCTGCGGCCGTATCCGCGTGGACGATCTCGACGGTCGTGCCGTCTCGCTCGATCCCGTAGCTGCCCCGGAACGGGCCCGACCCGATCTCGACGATCCCCGCTTGGGTCCTGACGCTGTCGTGGGCCGCGAGCAGTCGTTGGTAGGTTTCCCGGAACTGCGCCGCGTCGCGTTCGGTTTGCCACTCGGTGACCCAGACGTACCCGTCGCGGTCGCCGTTGCGGTACGGGTACAGCTTGTCGCCTACCCAGCCGTCGGTCGCCGGGCCACGGTAGTTGTACGCGAACTCGTACCCGTACTCCTCGTAGTACGGCTCGTTGAACGAGCCCGGCCGCATCGTGTGCTCATCGGGGTCGACCGTATCGGCGCCGAACTCGAAGGCCTGGTACCAGAACATCACGTACATCGAGGCCTCGCCGACGGTCTCGGCGCCGTCGACGCCCTGCTCGTCGAACAGCTCCCAGCCGCCGGTCGCGGCGTCCTCGACGGACACCTCCCGGGATTCGCGGTCGAGATCGGCGTGGATCACCTGAGCGGTCGTCTCCGGCGGCGCCTCGTGGAGCTCGTCGACGGCCGCCCAGCCGCCCCGATCGAGCAGCGCGTCGATCAGGACGGGCCCGTCCTGGTAGGGCTGGAGGATCGTCTGGAGGATCCCGACGTTGCCGTCGAACTCGCCGCCGCCGCTCGGTTCGGCGAGACACGCCCAGGCCCCTCCACAGCGGCGCTCGTACTCGTTTTCGATGTGGTTTGCCTCCCCCTCGACGAGCCCGTCGATTGCGAGGTCGGCGTCCTGGGTGGCCCCGGTGTATCGCTCTGCCGAGAGGTCCTCGTACTGGTCTTGCATCGCGTGGACGAACTCGTGGTGAAGCGTTCCCGCGCTGATCTGTAGTTCCGTTCCCGAGTCGACGACGATCGTGATTTGGTCGTCACTCGAGGAGTAAAAGCCGGCGACTGCGCCGCCGAAGGTCGCGTCGATCGCCGCGGCGCTCGAGGTGTCCTCGCCGACGATAAACAGCGCCTTCCAGACCTGGTCGTTCCACCGGTCGTAGGCCCGGTCCTGGCCGCCGTCGCCCCGGTCTTGGTACTGTTCGCGGCTCATCGTCACGACGGGAACGTCCTCGCGGAACGGCCGCTCGCGGATCTGCTCGACCCGAGCCATCGCCCGGTCCGCGACTGCGCGCAGTTCGGATTCGGTTAGCCCGTCCGACTGGTCGATCCCGAGTTCGGCGTCGTGCTCGATCCCGTTCCAACAGCCGACAACTTCGGTGCTCGGCCCGGCCGCACACTCCCCGACGGTCCGGTCGGTCGCTGCGTCGGCACCCAGGGATCCGAGCCCGCCGCCGACCGAGCCGACGCCGGCCGCAAGCCCGGCGGCGACGACGACGGCGAGAAGCGCTCCCAACCGGATCGCGGCCGAGCGGTCCATACGATCGGCTGGGCCCGCGGGCGTTTCAACTCACGGGTCCGTCTCTCCGGCAGTGTCGGCCGCGCGGTCTCGGCCCCTGTGAGAAGAGCCAAGTGCGTGCCGGGGGTGTGTTGAGACGATGCTTTCGTTTGTCGGGCTCGGGCTGTACGACGAGCGCTCGATCACCGTTCGGGGCCGCGAGCGGATCGACGCCGCCGACCGGGCCTTCCTCGAGCTGTACACGAGCCGCCTCGCCGGCGTCTCCGTCGCGGAACTCAGGAGCGTATACGACACGCCGATCGAGCTCCGGGACCGGGAGGGTGTCGAACGCGACCCCGAGCCGATCCTCTCGGCGGCCGCCGCCGACCACGTTGCGTTCCTGACCGCTGGCGATACGATGACCTCGACGACACACGCCGACCTCCGCCTGCGGGCCGCCGACCGTGGGATCGAGACCGAGGTGATCCTCGGAACGACCGCACAGACCGCGGCCAGCGCGCTGACGGGGCTGCAAAACTACCGCTTCGGGAAGGCGACCACGCTCCCATTCCCGGACGTCCACGGGGGT
This sequence comes from uncultured Halobacteriales archaeon, assembly GCA_964423305.1. Taxonomy (GTDB): domain Archaea; phylum Halobacteriota; class Halobacteria; order Halobacteriales; family Haloarculaceae; genus Halovenus. Next base: position 12,385 of record CAYREK010000015.1, read on the forward strand.
GTCCCCGAGAGCGTCGTCGAGACGATCGCCGACAACCGCGAGCGCGGACTCCACACGATCGTCTACCTCGACATCGACGCGAGCCGGGACCGACTGCTCGCGGCCGACCGGGCGGCGGAACTGCTGACCGACCGGGTGACGGGTCCGGCGGTGGTCGTCGCCCGGGCCGGCGGCGACAATCCGGTCGTTCGGGCCGGCTCGCTGCCGGAGCTGGCGGCCGCGTCGTTCGGGCCGCCGCCGCACCTGCTGGTCGTCCCCGGCGAGCTCCACCGGATGGAACGAGAGGCGCTGGCGGAACTCGCCGGCCTCTCAGAGACCTGAGCCGACTCCGGATCCCGCAGTCGAAACCCACAAACTGCGGTCCGACGAACCATCGGCATGGAGGTACTGGAGCGCTACGAGTCGCTCCTCACCGATCCCGCGGCCTTTTACGCGGCCTGTCGCCGGCCGCTGCCGGCCGTCGTTCGGGTCAACACGATCAAAGCAGACTGCGACCGCGCCCGGGCGGCCCTCGAAGCCGAGGACATCGCCCACGAATCGACAGACTGGCACCCCGGCTTGTTCCGACTCCCAGAGACCCAACCCGGCGCCAACTGGCCGTACGTTCACGGCTGGCTCCACGGGCAAGAGGAGGTGTCGGCCCTGCCGGCTCGCGTTCTCGATCCCCAGCCCGGCGAGCGGATCTGGGACGCCGCCGCCGCGCCGGGGAGCAAGACGACCCAGCTCGCGGGCCTGACCGAGGACACCGGACTCGTGGTCGCGACCGACAAGAACCTCGGGCGGCTCGCCTCCCTGCGTTCGAACGCCGAACGGCTCGGCGTGACGAACCTCGCGATCACTCACGAGGACGCCCGCAACCACTCGCTGAAGCCGTTCGGGGGCGAGCCCTACGACCGGGCGCTCGTGGACGCTCCCTGCTCCTGTGAGGGGACGGTCCGGAAGAACCCGGACGTTCTCGAGGAGTGGTCGATCGACCACGTCGAGGGCATCGCCGAGGTGCAGACCGGGCTGCTCCGCCGGGCGGTCCAGGCAACGCGAGCCGGCGGGACGGTGGTGTACTCGACGTGTACGTTCGCCCCCGAGGAAAACGAAGCCGTGTTGGATCGAGTTCTCGGGCGTGAGTCCTGTCGGGTCGTGCCCTTCGACTCGCCGCTTGAGGCCGCCCCCGGCGTGACCGAATGGCAGGGCCGAGAGTACGACCCCTCGGTCCGGCACGCCCGGCGGATCTACCCACATTACAACGACACCGGCGGGTTCTTCTATGCCAAGCTGGCGGTGGGAGCGTGAGCGCAGAGAACGTCGGCGACCGGTTCGACCGGCTCCCAGCGACCGACGAGGACCGCGCCGTCCCCGAACGGCCGACCCGAGCGGCGGTGCTCGAGTGGTGGGACGAGCGGTACGGGATCGAGCCGGCGACGTTCGCGGAGTACTCCTTCTGGGAGCGCGGCGCCGGCAAGATCTGGGCGTTTCACGACGCCGGCGCGGTCGCGTCGCCGGTCGAGATACAGGGGCTCGGCATGACCGCCCTCCGGGCCCGCCAGGAGCACTGGAAGCCGACACTCGAGGCGGCCCAGCGGTTCGGCGACCGGGCCTCGAAGAATCGGATCGCTCTGCCCGACGCCCAAGCCCGGCGGTTCTTGGCCGGCGAGGACCAGGCCGTCTCCTGGGACGGCGACTGGGGGTACCTGATCGTGACCCACGAACTGGCCGGCGACCAGGTGCCGCTGGGGGTCGGACTGTACACCTACGGCGAGCTCGCCTCGATGGTTCCGAAGGGCCGCCGGCGCGAGCTATGACCGTCCGCGCTCGGTCCAGAGCACCGCTCGGCGTGAGATCCGACGAGACGCTCATACAGAGGGCCGACGTTAGGCGACCGCGATGAACTGGGAGACCGACCGCTCGCTGCAGCTCCGGATGCTCGTCACGCTCGGTCTAATCGCGGCGTTGCCACTCGCCTTTACCACGACGCTCGCGGCCGCGCTCAACCGGCTCGTCTTTCCGATGCTCGCCGAGGGCGGGGAGCCGGCGCCACGAGTCTCGTTCGACCCGATCGTTGTCGTCGGGCTCACGGTCTTGGGGGTAGGACTCGCGGCAGTCGCGGGCGGCCGGGCGGCGCTGTCCTCGACGAACGCCCGTCCGGTCTCGGCCGACGAGCGTCCGGAGTTGCACGCGCGGGTCGATCGGTTGGCCGCGACCGTGGGGATGGAACCGCCCGAGATCGCGGTGATTCGCTCGGAGACGCCAAACGCCTTCGCGACCGGCGGGATCGGGACGGACCCGACCGTGGCCGTCACGACCGGACTGCTCGACACGCTCGAGGGTGACCAGCTCGACGCGGTGCTGGCCCACGAACTCGCACACCTCCGAAACAGAGACGCGACGGTCATGTCGATCGCGTACCTGCTACCGACACTGACCTACCTCGTCTCGAAGGTCACGTTCACGATTCTCCGGGTGATCGGTCGCGCGAGCGGGTCGAGCTCCTCGCGGCGGAACGGAAAGGCGGTTCTGGTCGTGCTCGCGACCGCAGTGGTTACGCTGACGGTCTCGGCGATCTTCTGGCTCGCGAGCAACCTGCTGTTCCGGCTGCTCTCGCAGTACCGCGAGCACGCGGCCGATCGAGGGGCAGCCGCGATCACCGGCCAGCCGCTTGCCCTCGCCGGCGCGCTGGCGACCATCGACGAGGAGATGCAGGCGTTGCCCGACCGAGACCTGCGCGAGCTCGACGGCGGCGCGGAGGCGCTGTACATCTCCTCGATCGACGTTCCGATGTTCACCGACGAGGACGGCCTCATCGGCACGCTCGCGAGCCAGGAGCTGTTCCCGGCGTCACATCCGCCGACGACAGAGCGCATCGATCGACTGCAGGAACTCGCCGGCGAGCTCGAACGGTGACCGGCGGCGCCCGGTCAGCCGTCCGACTCTCGGAGCCCGTCGCGTTCGCGGATCGTCCCGCCGGACAGACCCTCCCACTCGACGCGGTAGCCCAAGCGTGCCAGCACCGCGCTCGCGTCCTCGATCCCAGCGGCCTCGATGTGCTTGGCCGCTCGCTCGAAAGAAATGCCGGCGTCGATCTCCGCCGCTAAATCGACGAGCACCTCAGGGCGAACGAGGGTGCGGCCGATCAGCTCGTGATCGGGAAAGTCGACGGCCTCGATCGCGGCCTCGCTGACGCCGTGACGATCCGCGAGCGCACCGAGCGCGACGACGTCGGCCTCAGGGACGAGTTCGGCCGGCAGGGCGGCGGCAGCCTCTTCGACGAGCCGGTCCCCGTACCGCCGCAGGGCCTGGCGCACCGCCTTCACCGGAACCTGCCCGGCGTATGGGATCGCCCGGTGATCGCGGGTCTCGATCTCCTCGCCGACGCCCAGGCTCTCGTCGACTGCCACGAGCAATTCGGTGTCGGTCGCCTCGAGCCGGTCGAGCTTCGTCGCGACGTACTCGGGGGTCCAAAAGCCCATGATCTCGAAGTACACGCGAAAGTCGCCGTGGCGCCAATCGAAGGCGAAATCCGGCACGAGCACGTGCTCGCCGGCCGCGATCGTGTCCGGCTCGCGGACGAGCTCCCAGTCGAGATCTAACGCGGCGAACCGCCGTGCGAACTCTGCCTCCAGGTCGCTGTCGAACTGTACCTCCGCGATCGGCTCGACCCCCGGCACCGACAGGTCGGCGTCGGTCAGAACCAGCTCGCGCTCGGTCCCGCGGTCGTCGATCGTCGCCGAGAGGCGCCACTCGTCGGTCCCCGCGACGGTTCGGAGCAGCCGCGCGAACCGCGTCCCGTACCGTCGGGTCGAACGAAAGAGCGCGTCGGGGCCGGTCACGATTATCTCCCGGTCGGTCGCGCCGACCGTCCGGCGCTCCTCCGCCGGGAGCCGGCGGATCTCGGAGAGCAATCCGAGCCGGCCGATCGCGGAGATCACCCGCTTGGGGTCGCTCGAGCGGATTCGGACCTCGGTGGCGTCGAACAGCGCCGTCTGTGCCAGCGAGAGGTTGTACTGCTCGCACAGCTGACTCGGCGTCCACCGTGGGTCGACGACCGCGAGCACCTCCCGAGCCTCGCGGTCGGCGTACAGCGACTCCTCGACGGCCTCGGCGGTCGCGTCGAGCCGGTCGGCCGCGGCCGCGAGTGCGGTCTCGCGCTCGGGTTCGGTCACGACTCCGACCGTCGCGGCGGCGTCGAACGCTGCCCGCCTGGCACGTCGCGGCTCGATTGGAGCCCGCACCGTCCACTCTGTGTCTCGCTCGACGAGCCTCGCAAACCCCCGGACGAGTTTGAAATCGCCGCTCTCGCCCTCGAGTTCCTCGAGCGCGTCCTCAAGGATCGCCCGCCGCCGGCCGACGTGTCCCTGATACGTCCTGATCACCCGGGCTGCGAGCGCCTCGCGGTCCTCGTCGACAAACTCCGGCCGGTACCCGCCGCGGCGTGACACCCGGAGTAGATCTTTCGTGAGCACGGTTACCGACCGGCTTCGGCGCCGCCCCCGCAACCACCGGGTTCGCTCGGTTCGGTGGGCTCCGATCCTCGACGGCCCCTAGAGACGGCCGTCTCGACCGGCGCCCGCCCTGCCCCCGAACGAGCGCCGGACCCGTCAATCCGGACGCCCGTTCCCTCTACTGCGTGCATACGCGATTTAAGCCCGGCATGGATTTGTATGTGATCCCCGACAACTGTCAAATCCCCTCGCGTGTCCGGTGAGCACATTACCCCGAAACATCTAATTGCCGACGGGACTTACTTCTATACATGACAGAGTACCACGAAGACGTACTCGTGTCGGCAGACTGGGTTGACGATCACCTGGATCAGTTCCAGTCGGACGACCCCGAGTATCGGCTGCTGGAGGTCAACAACCCGACCGTCACCGACGACTCCGAGTACACCCCCTACGAGGAGGGACACGTTCCGGGGGCGACCTTTTTCCACTGGGAGGAGGACCTGAGCGACTCGACGACCCGGGATATCCTCGATAAAGACGCCTTCGAGGAGCTCAACGGTGAGGCGGGAATCACCGCCGACTCGACGGTCGTGCTGTACGGCGGCGGCCGGGTTCCAAACTGGTTCGCGCTGTTTGCCTACTGGGAGTACAAGTACTTCGGTCACGACGACGTGCGCGTGCTCAACGGCGGCAAGCCCTACTGGGTCGACAACGAGTACCCGTTGACCACCGAGGTACAGACGTTCACCCCTCGTGAGTACACCGCCAAGGGTCCCTACGAGGGGATCCGAGCGTACAAGGACGACGTCGACCAGGCCATCGAGTCGGGCATTCCGATGGTCGATGTCCGGTCGCCGGCGGAGTTCACCGGCGAGATCATCGCGCCGGAGGGACTCGACGAGACCGCACAGCGCGGCGGGCACATCCCCGGCGCGAAAAACGTCCCCACGACGTCGGTGCTGAACGACGACGGCACGTTC
>CAYREK010000015.1:17810-28853 GCA_964423305.1 uncultured Halobacteriales archaeon
TGGTCACCTACTGCCGGGTCGGCGAGCGCTCCTCGATCGCCTGGTTCGCCCTGCACGAACTGCTCGGGTTCAGTGATGTCGAGAACTACGACGGCTCCTGGACCGAGTGGGGCAACCTGATCCGGGCCCCGATCGAGACCGGCCCCGCCGACGACTGAACCGCCCAAGGGGTTCTCCCCGCGCTCGGCTCCCGAGTCAGGAGCGCCGCCGTCTGGCGACCCCCATCTCGGCGGTGTCGGTCGTCACGAGCTCGTAGAGGATCGCCCGCCGGTCGTCCTCGCCCGGTCGGAGGATTCGCCCCAGTCGCTGGGTGAACTCCCGTTGGCTGCCCGATCCCGACAGGACGACCGCGACCCGCGCGTTCGGAACGTCGACGCCCTCGTCGAGGACGTTCGCCGCGACGACCCGCTCGTAGGTCCCCTCGCGGAACCGCTCTAAGATCTCCCGGCGCTCGTCGGTCGGGGTCTCGTGGGTGATCGCCGGCAGCAGGAACCGCTCGGAGAGTTCGTACACTAGGTCGGTGCTGGCGGCGAAGACGATGATCCGATCTCCGCGGTGCCGATCGAGTAGCTCCTCGAGCCGGTCGATCTTCCGGCTTGCACGGGTCGTAACCTCGCGGGCGCGCTGTTTCGCTAACAGCGCCTCCCTGGCTCGCGGGTCGGTGCCCGATCGCTTGACCAGCTCCTGGTAGTCCGCCCCGCTCGCGAGCGTGATGTTCGACGCCTCGAGGTAGTCGGTGAAGATCCCCTGGTTTCGCTCGTAGGTGACCCGCTCCTCGTCGGTGAGCTCGACGGTGATGCGCTTGATGTCGTAGGGCGCGAGGTACTCGCCGGCCAACTCCTCGGCCGAGAGCCGGTAGACGACAGGCCCGACCAGCTCCGCGATAACTTCGTGGGCGCCGTCGGCCCGCTCGAAGGTCGCGGTCAACCCGAGCCTGGCGGGGGCGGCCAGCAGGCGCGCGATGTCGCGGTAGCCCTCCCCGCCGAGGTGATGGACCTCGTCGAAGACGACCAGCCCGAACCGGTCGCCCAGCTCCTCGGCCCGGAGGTACGCCGAGTCGTAGGTGGCGACGGTCACGTCTGCGACCCGTTGTGTCCCTCCGCCCAGGCGCCCGATCTCGATCCCGAACTCCCCGTCGAGTTCGCGTTCCCACTGCTCGAGGAGGTCGATCGTCGGAACGACGACCAGCGCCGGTCGCCCGTAGCGCTCGATCGCCGCGATCCCGATCACCGTCTTGCCGCTCCCGGTCGGCAGCTCGAGTACCCCCCGCCGGCCCGCCTCGATCCAGGCCTCGAGCGCCTCGGACTGGTACGGCCGCAGGCGGTACCCCGACTCGACCGCGATCGTCCGGTCGTCGAACACGTCGTCTGTTACCGACACCGACCGATCCGCGAGGGTCTCCCGGAGCGGCCCGTACCGGTGGGCTGGCGCCCGACCCGACTCCGAGCGTTCGTCACGGGTCACACCCGGGAGATCGAGCTCCGCCGCGCCCGCGACGCGGATCGTCCCGTCCTCGTAGGTGAGCCCAACGTCGGTCACTGGCTGGGCTTCCGAGAGCGATCCGGATAAACGTCTCTGCTGAGCGCTCGAACGCAATTCCTTTGCTCGCTGCCCCACAGGATTGAGATGATGGTAACGTGCGATGAGTGTGGCGAGGAGACGAGCATGCCATACGAGTGTCGACATTGCGGCGGCACGTACTGCGCCGAGCACCGCCTACCCGAGGCACACGACTGCCCGGGACTGAAACAGTGGGAACAGGAGGGCCCGGTGTTTGACACTGGGCTCGACGACTCGGTCGCCGGCCGGGAGGAGTCGGGACTGGCCGACCGGCTCGGCATCGACACCGGCCGCGGTGGGCCCCTCGCGTACCTCCGGGGCAACATGACCTACATCTTCCTCGGTGCGATGTGGCTGACTTTCGCGTTGCAACTCGCGCTCGAGCCGCTGCTAACCAACTCCACCTGGGAGGCAATCTTTGTCTTCTCACCCGAGAACCCGCTGTATGTCTGGACGTGGCTCACGTCGGTGTTTGCTCACGGCGGGTTCACCCACATCCTGGTCAACAGCATCGTCGTGTTCTTTTTCGGCCGACTGGTCGAACGAGCGATCGGCTGGCAGAGCTTCGCGGCGCTGTTTATCCTCAGCGGCGTGCTCGCCGGGGTCGGTCAGATCGGGTTCAATATCGTGCAGGGTGGCCCCGGCGTCGTCGGCGCGAGCGGGGCCGCACTCGCGCTGATGGGCGTGTTGACCGTGTTGAATCCAAACCTCACGGTCTATCTGTATTTCCTGTTACCAGTGCCGATCTGGCTGCTCACTGCCGGTACGGCGCTGATTAGTCTGACGTTGATCGCCCTCGGGAATCCGGGTGCCGGCGGGATCGCACACGCGGCACACTTCGTGGGGCTGGCGATCGGGCTCGCCTACGGCCGACACGTCAAAGGCCAAGTGCGCGTCCCTGGCCAGGTACAGTTCGGCGGCCCCGGTGGTCCCGGAGGGCCGGGCGGACCGGGTGGCCCCGGACGCGGTCGGATCTGAGCCGATGGAGATCGATCGACTGGGGTTCGTCCCCGACCCCGGGCTCTCCCGCGCCGAGATGGAGTCCCTCCAGCGGGAGGTCGCCGACCGCGCCCTGTTTCAAGACGACCTGCCGATCGAGGACGAGTCTGCGATCGAGACGACGACCGTTGCGGGCGTCGACCAGGCCTTCGACGGCGACACCGCCGTCAGCGCGGCCGTGCTCGTCCGGGACGGCAAGATCCTCGAACGGACCGTCGCCCGCGTCGAGACCGAGATGCCCTACGTGCCGGGACTGCTGAGCTTCCGCGAAGCTCCGGCCGCCCTGGCGGCGCTTTGCGCCCTCGACCGCGACCCGGCGGTCGTGCTCGTCGACGGAAGCGGACGGATTCACCCGCGAGAGGCGGGCCTGGCGACACACCTTGGGGTCGCAGTCGGGGTTCCGACGGTCGGGGTCGCGAAGGGACTGCTCTGTGGAACCCCCAAGCGATCGCTCGACTCGCCGCTCTCGGCGGGAACTCGGGTCCCGATCGCGGCCGACGGCTCTGTGACCGCCTCGAACGGGACGACGATCGGACACGCCGTCCAGACCAGACAGTTTGACTCGAAGCACAGACACGTCAACCCGGTGTACGCGAGCCCCGGTCACCGCGTGAGCGCGGCGACCGCGGCCGAGGTGGTCGAACGGACCGCGGCCGGGTACAAGCTCCCCGAGCCGATCCGGCTGGCCGACCGCCACGCTGGCAGGCGGTCCTGACTCCGGACTGACGCCTCAGCCGTCCAGTCCCGTCCGCGCGGTCTGCATCATCGCCGAGTTGAACGCCGAGCCGCCCCGGCCGTCCGTATCGGCGACGATCACGCCGGCCGTCGCGCCGGTCTGCTCTTCGAACGCCGCGATCGTCTCCTCGGCGGCCCGGTCCGGCGGCGTGCCGTCCGCGACGGCCTCGACGGCCGCGCGGGCGAGGCCGAACTCCGCGATCTGCTCGCCGGCACCGGTCGCGCTCGCCGCCGCGCGATCGGTCGCGTAGAACCCGGCGCCGACCTGCGGGACGTCTCCGACCCGGCCGGCCAGCGCACACCACCGCCCGCCGGTCGAGGTGGCCGCGGCGATGTCTTCTCCGTCGGTCGCGACGGCGCCGACGGTGTCGGTCCCGCCGAACCGCTCGCGGACCCAGGCCAGCTGCTCTTCGAGCGCTGCCGGCGGATCGAGTTCCGCCCACTGCTCGCGGCGGCGATCGCTCCAGAGGTCCTGCCCGGTCGGGACGCCGCGGGTCTCGGCCAACTCGACTGCCCGGTCGCCGGCCACCAGTACGTGCGGGGTCTCGGTTGCGACCGTCCGCGCGACCTCGACGGCTGCCTCGACGCCCGGCATCGAGCAGGCCGCGCCCGTCGCCTCGGGAGTCATCACGCCCGCGTCGGTCCGGATCCCGCCGTCGCTCTGGACTGCACTGCCGACCCCGGCGTTGAACCGCGGGTCGGTTTCGAGTACGCGGACCGCGGCGACGACCGCCCCGAGCGCCGTCGACCGCTCTGTGCCCCGCTCGCTGGCGCGCTCGAGCACGCGTCGCCGCGGCTCTGGCTCGTCGGGATCGCTCCCCGCGCCGCCGTGGACGAGTACCTGCATACACCAGTCGGAGAGTCGACGGTACTAGTCTCCTGTGGCTCGGTGTGTGGCGCGGACACACGGATGCATCACCCCTTTGTCTGTCCGTCCGGAACCAGACCCATGAGCTACGATCAGATCACGGTGCCGGCGGACGGCGAGCCGGTGCGGGTGCGCGACGCCGAGGCGGACGAACTCGTTGTTCCGGAGACGCCGATCGTCCCGATCCTGTACGGCGACGGGATCGGGACGGATGTCGGCCCGGCCGCCCGGACGGTGCTGACCGCCGCCGCGAACGCGACCGGTCGCGATGTCGCCTGGATGCGGATCTACGCCGGCGAATCCGCCCGCGAGCGGTACGGCGAGAACCTGCCGGCCGACACCGTCGAAGCCATCGAGGAGTTCCGCGTTGCGATCAAGGGCCCGCTAACGACGCCGGTCGGCACCGGATATCGGTCGCTCAACGTCGCGCTTCGCCAGCGACTCGACGCCTACGCGAACGTCCGGCCGACCTACTACATCGATGGCGTCCCCTCGCCGGTGGTCGCACCCGAGCGCATGGACATGATCACGTTCCGGGAGAACACCGAGGACGTCTACGCCGGCATCGAGTTCGAGGCCGGCACCGACGACGCAGAGCGGGTCCGAGAGTTCATCGAGACCGAGATGGGCGTCGAGGACGCCACCCACGACGGGCCGGTCGGACTCGCGTTCAAGCCGATCAGCGAGTTTGCCACCAAGCGTCTCGTCAGGAAGGCAATCGAGTACGCGCTCGAACACGACCGCGAGACGGTGACGCTCGTCCACAAGGGAAACATTATGAAATTCACCGAGGGGGCCTTCCGGGACTGGGGCTACGAGGTTGCCCGCGAGGAGTACGGCGCGGAGGTGATCACCGAGGACACCCTCTGGGAGGAGCGCGACGGCGACCGCCCGGACGAGGCGGTCGTTGTCAACGACAGGATCGCCGACAACATGCTCCAGCAGTTGCTGACCCGAACCGAGGAGTACGACGTGTTGGCGACGCCGAACCTCAACGGCGACTACCTCTCGGACGCCGCGGGCGGACAGATCGGCGGGCTGGGGATCGCCCCGGGGGCAAACTTCGGCGATGGGCTCTGTCTGGCCGAGCCGGTCCACGGCTCCGCGCCGAAATACGCCGGCCAGGACAAAGTCAACCCGACGGCGATAATCCTCTCGGGGGCGCTGCTTTTCGAGTACATGGGCTGGACCGACGCCGCCGAGCTGATCGAGTCGGCCGTCGGCGCCGCGATTGCCGAGGGACGGGTCACATACGATCTGCACCGACAGCTCGAGGACGCCGAAAAGCTCTCGACGTCTGAGTTTGCCGCCGCGGTGGCCGAGCACGTCCGCCGGCTGGCCTGACTCACCGCTCGCCCATCGCCTCGCTGGCAACCGCCCGCCCGTGTGGCGTGAGCGACACCTCAGAGCGCTCCCGGACGACCTCGATGACGTCGAGTTCGGTCAGCCGGTCGTAGATTTCCTCGACGGTCTCGATGTCCGTCCCGACAAACTCCGCGATCGCAAACGGCGAGACCCCCGAGTACAGGGCGGTCACGACCTGGCGCTCGATCGGGTCGAGGTCGAGGTCGGCCTGGTTGCGCTCGGCCCCGGCCGCGAGGAACCGCTCGAGCGCCGAGACGTGTCGCTCGTCGCCCGAGAGATACGTCTCGACGCTCCGGTCGTCGGCGTGTTCGACCTCGATCACCGGACGCTGGTCGCCGTCGACGGCCCGCTCGGCGCTCGTGAGTTCGCTCACGCCCCCGCGCTCGATGGTAAACGAGCGGCCGTCCTCGAGGGCGATCCGGACCGCCTCCGCGGCGACCCGGACCTGCCCCCGCTGCCAGGACTCGTCCTGTACGACGCCGCCGACGACTGCCGGGTGTGTCACGTACACGACCGCGCCGTCGAGCAGCGCCCGGAACAGGCTCGTCTCGAGGGTCTCGAGCTCCGGGGTGGTGACTAACACGGCGTCCCCGCCGTGGCGGACTGTCACGTACTCCGGCTCCGAGGCGGCCGCCTGGTTGATGTCTTCCCGGCCGCCGAACTGATCGATCGAGGACAACGGGATCGTAACGCGATCCTCGCCGACCATCGCGAGCCGCTCGTCGGTGAGGACGATCCGGCAGGCGGTCCACTCGGCGGAGTGCAGCTCGGCGCCGTCTCTGACCGCGTAGAGGTACTTGCCCTGCATGTCCTCGAGTTTCGTCTCTGCTGGGGCGCTCATTCCGCTAGGAGTAGACCCACTGGACAATTATGCGTTGTGTCACTGTTCGTTCATCGCCTCGCTTGCCATGTTTCGGCCGGTCGCGTTCAGCGCCACCTCGGTACGCTCGCGGATCTTGTTGACGGCACCGACCTCCAGGAGTCGCTCGTAGATCGTCTCCACCTCCCCAACATCAAGGCCGACAAAGTCCGGGATATCGAACGGCGAAACTCCCGAGTACAGCGCCAGCAACACCTGGCGTTCGGTCTCGGAGAGCGAGTCGGGGTCGTCGCGGTCGATCGTGTGCCCGACCAGCAGCTCAAGGGCCTCGACCTGTCGGTCTGTGCCGGCGAGGTGGGTCTCGACGCTTCGCTCGCCCTCTGCGTGTTCGATTTGGACGACCGGCCGCTCGTCGCCCTCGACGGTCTGTGTCGCGACCTCGAACCGGGCGATCGCCTCGAACGGCACCGTCACCGGGTCGCCGTCGCGTCGGGCGATCCCGAGCCGCGTCTCGTCGACTCTGACGCGGGATTTCTCCCACCGGGAGTCTTGCACGACGCCGCCGACGACCGCGGGGTGTTTGACCAGCCCGACGGTTCCGTCGACCACGCCGCGGGCGTGGGCCGCGGGAAACTCCTCGCCGGCGTCGATCGCGATCGTGGCCTCGCCGACCTCGAGCGCGACCGTCCCGGTCAGGTCCGCCGGGGTGGAGAGCGCCTCGGGATCGACGATCGACACCTGGGTGTGGGGCAGCTCCTCGCTTGCGCCGTCGGTCGAGAGGATCAGCCGTTTCGTAGTGACCGCGAGCCGACAGGGCCGCCACTCGGGTTCGGCGACCGGACCGTCGTCTCGCAGGACGTACGCGAACTCGCCGGTCGTCTCGGTCACCGCCCGCTCGTCGGCCATCCAGCGGTTGGTACGCCTCCGAGAGCTAAAATCCCGGCGTCAGGACGGCGCGGAGTCGGTTCGCTCTCCGTGGACGGCGAGCGCGAGGCTCCCGAGCATCAGCGCCAGCGCGTACAGCTGCAGCGTGGCGAACCCGCCCGCCTGCACGACGACCGGTGCGATCGCCCCGAGATGCGTCTCGGCGAACTCGATGACCTCCCCCGGCCGGGCAGTAATCGACAGCACCAGCCCGCCGGCGACAAACGCATACCGCTCGATCGAGCGGCCGTGCCAGGCGTACAACAGCGCGGCCAGCGGCGCGAACAGGATCGTCAGGTACAGCCGAAACGAGGGCATGACCACCAGCGCGACGACGACGGTCGCGAAGACAGCCGCCAGCCGCTCGGTCTGAGTCTCGATCCGCCGATAAAAGTAGGCTAACACGCCCGCACAGACGAGCGCCGAGGCGATCGGCAGGAGAATATACGGCGCTCCGGGCCAGGCCAGCCAGAGCCAGTGCGACAGAGGCCGCTGGACGGTCACGTAGTAGAGCCCGTCGGCCGGGTAACCGCCGATAAACAGCGACGAGTCCGTCCGGTCGGTCATGACCTCGGTGAAATACTCCACCGTCGGGTCGATCCCAAAGGCGACGAGCCCGGCGAGGATCGCACCCGCCCCGACGGCGGCGGTCGTCGCTGCGGCGACCCACCGGCGATCCCGGAGGAGCCACAGCCCGACCAGTGCTGGGAAGATCTTGAACACGCCGGCGATCGCGAAGGCCGTGCCGACGAGGACCTGTCGGTTCCGGGCCAGCGCCCAGAAGCCGGCCGCGAAAATCACGCCCAGCAGGATGTTGATGTTCCCGTACAGGACCGTCGCGACGACGTGTGTCGAGAGTACGAACAGTCCGGCGAGTAGCGCGGCGTCGAGCCACCCCAGCCGGGCGCCGTGGGACTCCGCGTATGAGACCGTCAACCAGGTCCCCCCCAGCGCGGCGAGGACGTTCAGTCCCATGAAGACGGTGTAGCCGGTCGTCCACTCGAAGAGGGTAAACGGATAGAAGGCCGCGACGGTGATCGGCGGGTACAGGTAGATGTACCCGTCGGAGGCTGGCTCGGGGGAGACCCCGTAGAACGGTTCGCCGGCGATCGCCTGCTCGGCTGCGACGTGATAGACGTGGAAGTTCACCCCCATGTAGTTCGAGACGTACGTGTACCCGACCGCCCAGGTGGTCGGGCCGATCATCCAGAGGTCATTGTACGTTCGCAGTCCGACCGCGATCGCGAGCCCAAGCACGAGCCAGGCACCGATGTGGCGACCGGCAACCAGCGGGCGACCGGTGAGGGCGGCGATCGTCGGAACGCGACGGAGGGCAGAGCGGACCTGCACGGCTGTGTACAGGGGGATCGGAAATATAAGCCTCCGGGGTCGGTGTGCGGTACCGACGCGCGCCGTCGCGACTAGGTGTGACGGACGATGTGCACGTCGTAGTCGGGATCTTTCGAGACGGGGCTGCCGACGCTTGTGACCGGCGTCGAGACCCGGCCGGCGTTGTCGCTGCCGACGAAGACGATCTCGGCGCCGACCTCGTGGGCCACCATCCGGATCGCCCGCGCGATCTCGTCGTGGACCGTTGCCACCGCCGGGGTCGGGAAGTTCGGCCGCTCAACGCGGAAGGTCGCCGCCGGCGCGAGCTCCTCGATCTCGGCGGCGAACCGCCGCTCGATCGCCGCCGGGTCGTAGGATTCTCCGTCGTCGATCCACCCCCGCTCGAGGGCGAACTGGCGATCTTCGGGGATGACCGTCACTACGATCAGCTCCGAGGTGTCGCCGAACTCGGTCGCACGCCGGACCGCCGCCCGTGCGAGCGCCGAGCCGTCGTACGGTGCCAGCAAGCTCATACCCGAACGTTCGACTCGCCGGAAAATAAGTGTGCAGTCTACGGCGGTGCGGCCGCCGGGGCCGATCCGGGCCACGTGGTCTGATCGGCACCGAAAGGAAAAGCGTGTTACCGCCGGGCGGCGATGATACGGTGATGCTGATCGAGACGGCCCGACGGGCGCTCGCGACCGGACCGGTGTGTGACAACTGTCTCGGCCGGCTGGTCGCCGACCGGAGCCACGGGCTGGGAAACGACCGCCGCGGCGAGGCCCTACGGGTCGGGCTGGCGCTCGCCGACGACGAGCCCCTCTCGACGGTCGCGCTCTCCAATCCGGCCGACTGTTGGGTCTGTGAGGGCGAGCTCGACCGGGTCGAGTGGTGGACCGACCAGGCCGCCACGGCCGTTCGGGGCTACAAGTTCGACACCTACCAGGTCGGTACGAAGGTGCCGCCGCTGCTCGAGGAAAACGACCGACTGCTCCGCGAGGAGGCGGGACTGGATCCGGAGGCCGGCGAGTCGATGAGCAGCGAGCTCAACCGCGAGATTGGAAAACGCCTGGGGGAGCTGACCGACGCGACGGTCGATTTCGAGCGCCCGGACGTGCTGGTGGTCTGTGATCTCGCGACCGACGAGGTCTCGGCCCAGATCAACTCGGCGTTCGTCTACGGCCGGTACCGCAAGCGCGAGCGGGGACTCCCCCAGACCGAGTGGCCCTGCCGGGAGTGCAACGGTACCGGGCGTCAGCGCGATCAAGTCTGTCCGGGCTGTGACGGGACCGGCTACCGCTACGATCTGAGCGTCGAGCAGCTGGTCGCGCCGCCGATCCGGGATGCCCTCGACGGGACCGACGCAACCTTCCACGGCGCCGGCCGGGAGGACGTCGACGCGCGGATGCTCGGCACCGGCCGTCCGTTCGTCGTCGAAATCGACGAGCCCCGCCGCCGAGACGTGGACATCGACGCCCTCGAGACGGCAGTCAACGACCACGCGGCGGGCAAAGCCGAGGTCGAGCGGGTACGGGCAGCCACCTACGAGATGGTCGAGCGGGTCAAGACGCTCCTGGCGAGCAAGACCTACCGGGCGGAGATCGAGCTCGCGGGCCCCGTCGAGGACTCCGCGTTCGCCGAGGCACTCGCGACTCTCGAGGGCGCGACCGTCGAGCAGCGAACGCCCGACCGGGTCTCACACCGCCGGGCCGACAAGACACGAACCCGGACGGTCTACGAGATCGACGGCGAACTCGACGGCGAGCGCGGGACCGTCGAGATCCACGGCGAGGGGGGACTCTACATCAAGGAGCTGCTCCACGGCGACGAGGGCCGAACCGAGCCGAGCCTCGCGGCTCTGCTCGAGACGGGCGTCGAGGTGCGGGCCCTCGACGTGCTCGGTGTCGAGGGCGAGCAAGAGCCGTTCGAGCGCGAGGCGTATTTCAGAGACTGATCGCTGCTCGATCGTGAACGATCGGCGGCAGAATCGAGCGTCGGGCCGCGTCAGTCGTCGCCGATCGCCGGCCGGACCACGTCGCGGTCGCGGTCCTCGCCCTCGATATCGTAGGGGTATGCGCCGGTCACACAGCCCAGACACAGCTCCGACTCGGGTTTGCCGATCGCGTCGGTGACGGCCCCGATCGAGATGTACGCTAGGCTGTCGGCGCCGATCTCGGCTTCGATGTCCCCGACGCTCTGGTCTGCAGCGATGAGCTCCTCGCGGTCGGCCATATCGATGCCGAGGTAACACGGCGCGACGATCGGGGGCGACCCGATCCGGACGTGGACCTCTTCGGCGCCGGCCTCACGGAGCAGATCGACGAGCTGTCTAGAGGTCGTCCCCCGGACGACCGAGTCGTCGATGACGGTCACGCTCCGTCCCTCGACGGTCGAGGCGATCGGGTTGAGCTTCAGGCGCACTGCCTGCTCGCGCTCGTCCTGG
>CAYREK010000016.1:0-1098 GCA_964423305.1 uncultured Halobacteriales archaeon
AAGTGACAACCAACGTAATAGTGGCCTCGGCGGGACGAGGGAACGGGATGGCTCCGGAATACGAGGTTACTTGGGATATCGACGAATTTGGTGGTGTCGGGACGAGTGACGGATTCAGAGATCTTGGGGGCGGCCAGGTCGAAATCGAAGAAGGATCGTCTGCAACCATGGCCATCAACACGACGCCATTCGATGTCGCTGGGGCCGCCTCGTTCTCCGTGAGCGACTCTAGAGTCGGAACGCTCAATCCGTACCGCGCGTCGTTCGGACGCGATGCTAACGATCGGAGGACGATAACCCAGTTCCAGGCTAACACGGCCGGGGTGACGAACGCGACCGTGTTCTCCGGAGGTAGCAGAGACAGGGTCGAAGTAATCGTTACTCCACAGGGTGCGCCATACAGACCGGATACGGTTACCCAGAACAGCGGGACGATCGGCAGTTTCAACGACATGAAAGTGGACGACACAAGCTCGACGACGATGGCCGGGTCCCCTCCAAATCCGTTCGACATCGATGTCACGACCGAGTCGGTCCCGAATGGCAACTACCAGCTCGAAATCAGACTGGGAGCCGTGAACCTACAGGGGGGTTCGAGCGGGATCGATATCACGGCCAGATTGGACGACGGGACCGTCATCGGCAGCACGACGATCGATGAGGGGGACGCGGGAGGTACGGTAAGTATCACACTTGACGAGATTCAGAACCAACAGGACATCGTCGTGTCGTACGTCGCCGATCGCCAGAACGACGAGCTCGAAGTAGAGTTACAGCAGATCAGATAGTAGGTCGCCTCGGCGTACGCCGAGCGTGGTGTGATCGAGCGAGCGCCTCTGTTCGGTACACGAAAAAACACCGAGGCAGGTCGGAGACACGATCGTCCGCCTCAGCTCCCCTCTCGATACCCCGCCCGTAATCCGGCTTCCGCGATGTTCACGCCGTACTCGACGGTCCGGACCAGACTGTCGAGCACGACCCCCAGACGATACCCCTCGGTGACCTCCGAGCGGTACAGCCGCTCATCCAGTTCCTCGATCTCAGCGAGCACGTCCTCGGCAGTCTCGATCACGGCCACGAGGTCCGTCTCGGGCTCGC
>CAYREK010000016.1:1198-28093 GCA_964423305.1 uncultured Halobacteriales archaeon
GCGAGCACGTCCTCGGCAGTCTCGATCACGGCCACGAGGTCCGTCTCGGGCTCGCCCGAGAGCAGCCCGTCGAGCGCGTCGGCGACGATTGCCCGGGCGGCCTCGCCGTGGGCTTCGAGGTCGGCCGCGATCTTTGCGTCGGGGGCGGTCTCGAGCTCGCCGGCGATCGCGGCCACCTTCTCGGCGTGATCGGCCACCCGCTCGAGCTGGCGGGCCATCGCGTAGTACTCGAAGCTGCTCAGCCCGTCCCCCCGGCGGATCGGCGTCTCGGGGTCGACCAACGAGCGCTGGAACTCCCGGGAGACCAGCGCGAACAGCCGGTCGACGGTGTCGTCCTCGGCGTCGACGCGGGTGGCGTGGCTCCCGTCGGCAGCGACCACCGCGGCGACGGCCTCGCGGTGCATCTCGAGGGTGGTGCGGCGCATCTGGTCGATCGCCCGCTCTGGCGGGAGTTCGGGGCTGTCGAGCATCGTCCGGGCGGTGAGACCGCCCTCGTCTTCCGCGAGCACCTCGAGCCCGACGAACCGCCGGACCGCCTGCGTCGCGACCCGCCGCTGGCCCGTCTCCGTTAGCCCCTCGAGGACGATCTCGTCGGCACCGCCGACGTAGGCGGCCCCGACCGCCCGGGTGAGCGTGTCGGCGTCGTGGTCGGCGGCGTCGATCGTCACTCGGCGGAGCTCGTCGGCCTCGCTGCTGGTCACGACGAGCCGTTCGCCGCGCGGATGGAGCGCGACCGCGACCCCCGGTTCGATGTCGTGTCGGCGGGCCCACTCCTTTGGAAGCGAGACCGTGTAGGTCGAGCCGCCGGTCAGCTGGACTGTGCGTTCGAGTCGGTCGTCTCGTTGTGGTGTCATCGGTGAATCAGCTCCTGGGTGACCGCGAGCGCGAGTGCGAGCCGAGTCTGGGTCCGGGTCCGAACGGTCCCGGGCGGCTGCCACGACCCGTCGACGATCGCTCGGCCGGGACCGGCGGGACCGCCCGCGTCGGTTCGGCGGGTCTGCCGGGCGATCCGCGATCGCGGGCGACGGCTCGCCGTCTCGACCGTCGAGGCCTCGTCGCGACGGTGGTGCCGTCGGCGATCCGCGGATCGCAGACGGCGCCACTCCGGGTCCTCGGGAGGAACGCACCGAGCCGTCCCGGGGGCGAGAAGAGATCCGACTCATCCGAACTTCCCGGTGATGTAGTCCTCGACGCGGTCGTCATCGGGATTTTCGAAGATCCTCTGCGTGTCGTCGAACTCCACGAGCTCGCCGCCCGTGAGGAACACGGCCGTCCGGTCCGAGATCCGGGCGGCCTGCTGCATGTTGTGGGTGACGATCACGACCGTGTACTCCTCGGCCAGATCAGCGATCAGCTCCTCGATTTTCGCCGTCGCGATCGGATCCAGCGCCGACGCCGGCTCGTCCATCAAGATTACTTGGGGGTCGACCGCGATCGCCCGCGCAATACACAACCGCTGTTGTTGGCCCCCAGAGAGGGCGGTCGCGCTCTTCCCGAGCTGATTTTCGACCTCCTCCCAGAGGGCAGCCCGCCGGAGCGCCTCTTCCACGACGTCGTCGGTCACGGGACGGTTTTGAACGCGCAGCCCGTAGGCCACGTTGTCGTAGATGCTCTTCGGGAACGGGTTGGGCCGTTGAAACACCATCCCAATCTTCCGACGCAAGACGACCGGATCGACGTCGTCGGCGTAGATGTCGGTCCCGTCGAACGAGATCTGACCCTCGACGCGTGCGGACTCGACCAGATCATTCATCCGGTTGATCGCCCGCAGGAACGTCGACTTTCCACACCCCGAGGGACCGATGATGGCGGTCACCCGGTTCTCGGGGATCTCCATGCTCACGTCCCTGATCGCGCGGTCCTCGCCGTAGGAGACGCTCACCCCCCGGACGCTGATCGCGGTCGCCTCGGCGGGTCGAGAGCGCTCGGCGGCCGAGCCGGCCACCTCGGGGGTCCGTACCAGCCTGTTCGCGCTCGGGTCGTCGGTGTCGGTGACGTTGTCGCCGCTCATTGGATCACTCGCGTTGGTACCTGTTCCGGATGAGAATCGCCGCCGCGTTCATCACCAACATCAGCGACAGGAGGACGATCGCCGCCGCCGCGACAACGCCGGCCCTGTACTCTGGTATGTTGTTGCCCCTGGCGGCGAAAATCTGCAAGGGCAGGGCCGTCGCCCCCGAGAACAGCCCGGTCGGGGGCGAGAATCGCGTCGTCGCGACGCCGATCATCACGAGCGGCGCCGTCTCGCCGATGGCCCGACCCAGCGCCAGGATGGTGCCGGTCAGGATGCCCGGGACCGCCTCGGGGAGCACGACGTTGCGGACCGTCTGCCACTGGCTGGCCCCCATCCCGTAGGAGGCCTGGCGGAGCTCGTCGGGCACGGCCCTGAGCGCCTCTTGCGAGGCGACGATGACGATCGGGAGGATCAACAACCCCAGAGTCACTCCCGCCGCGAGCGCGATGCCCGGCGAGAACCCGAGCACCTGTCGGAACAGCGCCAGGCCGAGCAATCCGTACACCACGGACGGGACACCCGCCAGGTTCGAGATGTTCACGTCGAGCGCGGCGGTGAGCCGGCCCCGCAAGCCGGTCGTCGCCGCGTACTCCTCGAGGTAGATCGCCGCGCCGATCCCGACCGGAAACGACAGGACGGCCATGATCGTGATGATCAGGATCGATCCGACGATCTGGGGATAGATGCCGGCCTGTTCGGGACGGAAGGTCGACCAGCTGTCGAGCAGCAGCTGTGGTCTGATCCAGCTGTTCAGGCCGGCGATCCCGTACCGCGACTCGATCCACGCGCCGATCAGGATCCCACCGACGAGGACGACGGGCCCGAGCAGGCCGACGTATCCCTCGGACCGGTTCGCGACGGTATCGGCGACCAACAGACCGATCGGCGCCAGCACGCCCGCGGCGAGCACGGCCCACAGTCCCGGGTCGGCCCCGAACCGCACGGCCGCGAACGCGGCCGCCACCGTCCCCGAGACGACCAGCCCGGCCACCACGGCGCCGACGGCGGGCGACCACCGACGGCGGGCGACGGCCGCGAGGATCAGCGCCGACGGAGCGGTCACGATGCCGAGATACATCGTCCACTCGGGGAACCCGACGAGCAACGCCTTGATCAGATCGTGCACCACGACCGAGACGGCCAGGCCAGCGACGAGAGACGCCGGCACCGCCGGACCGGTCAGGTGTGTCTCTCCGTACGCCCGGGCGTACCCGAGCACCGCGGCCGGCGGCAAGACCGCAAACGTGAGCGGCACGATCACGTCGTACGGACTCACCGCGTCCGCGAGCACGAACGTCGTCAGACTCAGCGCCAGCGATCCGAAGACCACCGCGTACGCGAGGGCGTTGACCGTCCGGGCGGCCGGGTGTCGCCGCAGGTACAGGTAGTGAGCGCTCACCGGGCCGACGAGCGTGCCAAAGTACACCAGATACCACTCGGAGGCGGCAGCGGCGGGCCCGATCGCGTCGTTGCCGATCAGCAGGAAGATGGCCGCCAGGCTCACCACGCCGACCAGCACGGCTGCGATCAACAGCCCCTCGAAGAGCCGTCCTTTCAGCCGCCGCAGCCACAGCGCGCGGCCGCCCTCGAATCCGCTCGTCTCCGAGTTCTCCGATTCGGTGGCCATCAGCTGTACTCCTCCCGGAACCGCCGGCGGACGCCCTCCGCCAGGATGTTCATCGCCAGTGTGATCACGAACAGCGTCATCCCGAGTGCGAACAGCGAATCGAACAACACGCCGCTCCTGTTTTCGGCCTGAGCGACCTGGACCATCGCCGCCGTGATCGTCTGTGTCGAGTCCGCGAGGTTGAGAAAGACGTCGGGAAAGTACGGGAGCCTCGGGCTCTGTCCGGCCGCGATGGTGACGGCCATCGTCTCGCCGATCGCCCGCGAGAGCGCGAGCACGTACGAGGAGATGATTCCCGAGGTCGCGGCCGGGACGACCACTTTCGTCGACACGTCGAATTTCGTCGACCCGAGGCCGTAGCCGGCTTCCCGGAGGCTGTCAGGGACGGAGCTGAGCGCGTCTTCACTGATCGAAGAGACCATCGGAATGATCATGATGCCGACGACGACGCCCGCAGAGAGGACGTTGAACGTCCGCAGTGACGGAATCACGAGCGTGAACTCATCGATCACCAGGGTGAACTCCGGGAGAACCGGCAACCACCCCGGGAGCACCGGCACGGAGACGGCGAGCCACTCGGGGAGCAGCGTCTGGGAGATCGGAAGCGGCCCGTCCAGAATCGGTGTGAGGTGCTCGAGCGCGAAAAAGCCGTAGATGACCGTCGGAACGGCCGCGAGAATCTCGAGTGTCGGTTTCAGCACCGACCGGATCCGGGGGCTGGCGTACTCAGAGAGGTAGATCGCGATCGCCAGCCCGATCGGGAGCGCGATCACCGCCGAGACGACCGTGATGAGCAGCGTTCCGCTGATCAGCGGCAGGACGCCGAATGCGGGGTCGCCAACGACCGGACTCCAGTCTGTGCCCGTGACGTAATCGATGACCGACACCTGCCCGAAGAAATCGAACGTCTGCCAGAGCAGCGTCAGGATGATCCCGACGGTGACGCCGATCGTCAGCGCCGCGCAGACGGCGAGCAACAGGCGGTACAGCCGCTCTTTTCTGACCGCGAGTCCGTCGCGTCGCAGCGTTGGCGTTCGGTCACTCATTGATTGGCTGGGTCGATCCGGTCTAGCTGTTGTCCCGGGCGGGCATCTCAGAAGGGATGCTCGTACTCGTCGTTGATCGCCTGTTCGAGCCGGTCCTGGTTGGTCGAGGCCCGATCGTCCGATGAGGGCACGTACCCGATCTGTTCGGCGATGAGGTCCTGTCGGGTCGTCTGCTCGATATAGAAGCTGATGAACTCTTGGAGGTGGTTTTTGTCCTGGACCCTGGTGTCGTTGGCGTAGAAAAACAGCGGACGCGCGAGCGGGTACTCCCCGGTCGAGGCCGCCTGGAGGCTCGGCTCGACGAACTCGTCGCCGCTCTCTTCGGCCAGCGGGACCGCCGCCGTCTCGTCGGGGTTGTTCGTGTAGTAGGCAAAGGGCAGATACCCGAGCGCGTACTGGTTGCCCTGGACGCCCTCCGCGATCAGGTCGTCCTCCTCGGTGCCCTCGAAGTCGTCGCGGATCCGGCCGGCCTCGCCGAGGATCGTCTCGGTGAAGTAATCGAACGTGCCCGACGTGGTCGCGGGCCCGTACAGGTCGAACGGCTCCTCCGGCCAGTCGGAGTTGACGTCGGACCACAGCTCCGGCGCGTCCGGCGACCAGATCTGTGCGAGCTGGTCGTATGTCAGCCCGTCGATCCAGCCGTTGTCGTTGTTGACCACGACCGTCAGCGCGTCCCGCGCGACCTCGAACTCGACGGGCTCGAACCCGGTGTCCCGGCACCGCTGGACCTCCTCTTCGGTGATCCGCCGGCTGGCGTTGTTGATGTCGGCGTCACCCGGAATGAAGACGTTGTCGAAGCCGCCGGAGCTCCCGTCGCGGCTGATGTCGAACTCGACCTGCGAGTTGTCCTCTTTGAACAGCTCCGAGACCGCGGTCGCGACCGGGAACACCGTGCTGCTCCCCGAAATCCGGATGTTCCCGGACAGTTCCGTGTCGCCGTCTCCCGTGTCACTATCGCCGTCGTCGTCGCCCGTGCAGCCGGCCAGCGCGAGTACACCCGCTCCCCCGAACGTCGCGAGAATCTCTCGGCGTGACGGCACCCGGGACCGATCGCCGCTGTTCCGGAGCATCGACAGTATTTCCTCGGGGTGACTACTAGTACGCTGCTATGAGATATACATATAGCGCCGATAGTACAGATACGCGTACGCTTGTAGGGGAAGTACTGGGTAAGTATATAGAGCACACTGTACTGATATATACTTGCGATCTCGGCGGCGACCGCGTCGGTGGCACGACCGAGAAACCGAACCACGCGAACCGCGGGCAGTCTCCGAAACGCTTAGTGGCGGGCGCGCGCTCGCTCAACCCATGACAGACGCCGCCGACGGTGCCGACGCGGTCGAGCCCGCGGAGGTAAAACACGTCGCGGAGCTCGCCCGCGTGCAGCTCAGCGACGCGAAGGCCGAGCGGTTCACCGATCAGTTCGCGGAGATCCTGGCGTACTTCGAAACCCTCGACGAGGTGCCGGAGTTTGCGGGCGAGCCCGAACTGACGAACGTGATGCGAGCCGACGACCGCGAGCAGAGCCTCTCTCAAGAGGAGGCGCTTCAAAACGCCCCGGCGACCGAGGACGGCTACTTCAGGGGACCGCCGGTGTCGTGACGATGGGCATGGAGTACAACGGCTACATCACGGCCGAGCGCATCGGGGGTGCCGAGACGGGTCCGCTGGCCGGCGAGCGGGTCGCGGTCAAAGACAACATCTCGACGGCCGGCGTGCGGACCACCTGCGGGTCGGCGATGCTCGAGGAGTACGTCCCGCCCTACGACGCGACCGTGATCGAGCGGCTCAAGCAGGCCGGCGCGACGATCACCGGCAAGACGAACATGGACGAGTTCGGGATGGGAACCACGACCGAGACGTCGGCGTTCGGGGCCGTCGAGAACCCGGCCGCCCCGGGGCGGGTTCCGGGGGGCTCCTCGGGCGGATCGGCGGCGGTCGTCGCCGCGGGCGACGCCGACATGGCGCTCGGCAGCGACACCGGTGGGTCGGTGCGGTGTCCCGCAGCCTTCTGTGGGGTCGTCGGCATCCTGCCCACCTACGGGCTGGTCTCGCGGTACGGGCTGGTGGCCTACGCGAACAGTCTCGAGCAGATCGGCCCGATCGCGCCGACCGTCGAGGACGCCGCCCGGCTGCTCGATGTCATCGCCGGTCCCGACGAGCGCGACGCGACCACCCGCGAGACCGGCGCGGAGTCGGCGTACGCGGCTGCCGCCGACGGCGACGTGGCCGGGACCGAGATCGGCGTGCCGACCCAGCTGTTCGAGGGCGCAGACGAGGCGGTCGTCGAGCGGTTCTGGGCGGCGATCGACGAACTCGAAGCCCAGGGCGCCGGCTCCCACGAGGTGGAGCTGCCGAGCCTCGAACACGCCGTCGAGGCCTACTACGTGATCGCAATGAGCGAGGCCTCCTCGAACCTGGCGCGGTTCGACGGCGTACGATACGGCCCCGCGACCGAGTCCGACTCGGAGGGCGACTGGAACGACGCCTTCGCAGCGGTCCGGGAGGCCGGCTTCGGCGAGGAGGTCAAGCGCCGAATCCTGCTCGGGACCTACGCGCTGTCGGCCGGCTACCAGGACAAATACTACAAGAAAGCCCAGGATGCACGCGCCTGGGTCAAACAGGACTTCGACGAAGCCCTCGAAGAGGCAGACGTTCTGGCCTCGCCGACGATGCCGGTCCCGCCGTTCGAGCGCGGGGAGAGCCTCTCCGATCCGCTCACGATGTACTTGGCCGACGCCAATACGGTGCCGGTCAACCTGGCGAACCTGCCGGCGATCTCGGTGCCGGCCGGCGAGACCGCGGCCGGCGCGCCGGTCGGGATCCAGTTCGTCGGGCCGGCCTTCGGCGAGGAACAGATTGTGCGGGTCGGCAGCGCGCTGGCCTGATCCGTCTACGTGTCTGCTGCCGTGGCGTCCTGAGGCGGTCTGGCCTGCTCAGGCGTCCTCGGGCGGTTCGAACTCGACGAGCGTGAGCTCCCGGCCGAGGTGACAGTACTCGTGGGGCGGGTCACCGAGAACCTCGGTGATCCGGTGAGACTCATCGAATCCGACGCCGGCAGGCTCGCAGTACTCGTGGCTGGGACAGCCGGTGTGCGGACAGGGACCTTCGAGGCTCGCACGATTTCCCTCGTAGGCGTTGCTCGTCGCGACGGTCGCGGTGACGGGCGCGGGCTCGACCTCGACGGCGGTCACGCCGGTGTCGTGGACGCCACACTCGAGGGTACTCGCCCCCTCGCGGACGTCGGTCACCCGGTAGCGTCGGCCCTCGGTCAGCGTGAGACACTGCTCGCGGTAGGGACAGCCTTCGCAGGCGCTTGCCTCCCCGCGGTAGACGAACTCCTCGTCGACCTGGGCCAGCCGCGTTCCCACGAGCGTAATCTCTGCCATTACCGTGGGTTTGGGCGGCCCGGATTAAACCCCCTCGACGGGACGATTTTTGTTCGGCGAGGTGCTCCGCTCGGTGTGGACCCCGCGAGCACGCCGGTCACCGCCGCCCTCGCGCTCGCGCTCGGCCTGGCACCGGTGGCCTGTACGGTGAGCGTGGCTCCCCGCCTCGAGTGGTTCCCGACCGACGGCCGCGCCGGGACGGCGGCGCTGCTGGCGGCGACGTTCGCGGCCGCGCTCCTCGGACTCGCCGTCCTGCCCGGGGCGACACTCGCCGTTTCCGTTCCGACCGGGACCGATTTGGTGTGGATGGCGCTCGCGCCGCCGCTTTTGTTCGGGGTCGGACTGATTACGGGCGTTGCGACGCTTCGAATCCCATTCGATCACTTCCCGCCGCAGCTGTCCGGCGGGGCACGCGCCAGGACGGGCGGTCCAGGGCTGGCTGTCGCGACCGTGCTGCTGGCCGGCGTGGGCGAGGAGCTCATGTTTCGCGGGGTGGTCCAGGCCTCGCTCGCCGCATCCTTCGGACCGATCGTCGGGGTCGGACTGGCCGCGGTCAGCTCTGGTCTCCACTACCTCCCGGCAGTAGCGAGACGCCCCCGGGCGATCGACCTGGACGGTGTCGCGCGGCTAGCGGTGACCGCGGTCGGGGGCGCCGTCCTCGGGGTGGTGTACGTGGGGACGGACAATTTGCTGGTGCCGATCGTCGCCCACACGATCCACACGGGGGCGCTCGCGCTCGTTCGAGAACAGCTACAGGATTGACATCCTCTCCGCGCTGAAGCGCGAGGTTTTCACCTCGGATCTCCCGTAACGCCGAGGTGAAAGCTATATGCGCCGTGGACTCCGGCCAACGGACATGGACGCGGCGCTCGGCCCGCCCGAGAAGATGCACGAGCGACGCGACGAGCTGACGCCGATGATGGCCCAGTACTACGAACTGTCGGCCCGCTACGACGACGCGCTCGTGCTCTTTCAGGTGGGCGATTTCTACGAGGCATTCTGCGAGGCCGCCGAGGTCGTCGCGCGGCGGTGTGAGGTGACGCTCACGAAACGCGAGGACTCGACGGGGACCTACGCGATGGCGGGGCTGCCAATCGAGAACGCCGAGTCCTACGTCGAGCGGCTGCTCGCGGCCGGCTACCGGGTCGCGATCGCCGACCAGGTCGAAGACCCCGAGGCGACGACTGGCGTCGTCGACCGGGCGGTGACCCGGATCGTCACGCCGGGGACGCTCACCGAGGCGGAGCTACTCGAGGGGGCGAGCAACACGTTCGTCGCGGCCGTCGCCGGAGTCGATCCCGACCACGGCCGGGGCGTTGGGGACACAGACGCCGATGCCGTCGGGCTCGCAGCGCTGGACGTCTCGACGGGGGAGTTCTACGCGACCGGCGGCGACGCCGGGACGATCGAAGACGAACTCGCCCGGCTCGATCCCGACGAGGCGATCGTCGGCCCACAGGCTCCAGAGATCCTGCCCGAAGAGTGTGTCCACAGCCCGTTCGACGAGACTGCCTTCGAAACCGAGAGGGCCAGGGAGCGACTCGACAGAGCCGTCGGCGAGCCCGGCCTCGCGAGCGCGGCGGAGCTGCGCGCGGCCGGCGCCCTGCTCGCGTACGCCGAGTACGCCCGCGGCGGCGAGGACGGCCGCCTCGAGTACATCAACCGGCTTACGCGGTACGACCCCCGCGAGCACCTGCTGCTCGACGCCGCGGCGATCGAGAGCCTGGAGCTGTTCGATCCCCGGGCGGTCCACGGCCGAGAGGGCGCAACCCTAATCGAGGTAATCGACGAGACCGCGACCGCGCCGGGGCGCCGAACCGTAGAGGCGTGGCTGCGCCGGCCCCTGGTCGATCCGGATTCGATCGCGGCCCGACACGACGCCGTGGCGGAACTGCGCGGGGACGTCCGCGTCCGGGAGCGGCTCCGGGACCGGCTGCGGGACGTGTATGACATCGAGCGGCTTGTCTCGAAACTCGCCCGCGGGCGGGGCAACGCCCGGGACCTGCGGTCGCTCGAGGCGACGCTCGCGGTCGTGCCGGAGCTCCGGGCGATCCTTGAGGACGCGAACGCGGACCGACTCGCCGATCTACGGGGGGAGCTCGACCCGATCGCGGAGCTACGGTCGCTGATCGGGTCGGCGATCGCGGCGGATCCACCCCGTGAGATCACCGAGGGGGGCCTGATCGACCCGGAGTACGACAAGCGGCTGGCGGAGCTGCGCGCGACCGAGCGCGAGGGAAAAGACTGGGTCGACCGACTCGAGGCTCGCGAGCGCGAGCGGACCGGTATCGACTCGCTGAAGGTCGGGCACAACTCAGTACACGGCTACTACATCGAGGTGACCGACGCGAACCTCGACCGCGTGCCCGAGAACTACGAGCGCCGCCAGACGCTGAAAAACGCCGAACGGTACTACACGCCAGCGCTGAAAGAGCGCGAAGACGAGATCCTCCGGGCCGAGCAACGGGCCGACCAGCTCGAGTACGAGCTGTTCTGTGAGGTGCGGTCCCAGGCGGGCGCGGCCGCCGACCGGGTTCAGGCACTCGCCGACGCCTTAGCCGCCCTCGATGCCCTGGTGTCGTTCGCCACGGTCGCGGCCGAACGGGATTACTGCCGGCCGGAGATCGTCGCCGAGGGGCAGGGAATCGACATCGAGGACGGCCGTCACCCGGTCGTCGAGCGGACCGAGGAGTCGTTCGTCCCGAACGACGCCCACCTTGAGAAACATCGCCGGCTGGCCGTGATCACCGGGCCGAACATGAGCGGCAAGTCGACGTACATGCGACAGGTCGCACTGATCGTCGTGCTCGCACAGGCCGGTGGGTTCGTCCCCGCGAGCGCGGCAGAGATCGCGCCCGTCGACCGGATCTTTACCCGCATCGGGGCCAGCGACGACATCGCCGGCGGCCGGTCGACGTTCATGGTAGAGATGACCGAACTCGCGGAGATCATCGAACACGCCACCGAGCGGTCGCTGGTGATCCTCGACGAGGTCGGGCGGGGGACGAGCACGGCAGACGGGTTCGCGATCGCGCGCGCTGTGACCGAACACCTCCACGACGCCGTCGGGGCGCGGACGCTGTTCGCGACCCACCACCACGACCTGACCGAGGTCGCGGCCGGGCTCGAGGACGCAGTCTGCCTGCGCTTCCGGACCCGCAAGGGAGAGGAGGGAATCGTCTTCGAACACGCCGTTGAGGAGGGGGCCGCGACCGCCTCCTACGGCGTCGAGGTGGCGGCAATCGCCGGCGTCGAGGACACGGTCGTCGACCGGGCACGGGCGCTGCTCGATCGGCAGAAGGCCCGCACCAACGGGCGTGGCGACCCGCCAAAATCAGAAGCTGGTGACGGCCAAGAACTTCCGGCAGCCGTCGAGCGGACACTGGCGGATGTCGAGATCGCGTCGACGACGCCGCTCGAGGCGCTGACCACGCTCGCCGAGCTCAAGCGAGCCGTCGAGGACACAGAACAGTAGACCCGATCGGCGGTCGAGACCACGCGAGGTCGACGGCTACTCCGAGGACTCCAGGGGAGCGAGCGAGACGAACTCTAGACCCCGCTCTGCGAGCAGCCGGTGGGCCCGGTCGGTCACCGAGGGTGCGACCAGAATCCCCCGGACGGTGGCGTCGGCGTGGCGCTCGCGGTCCAGAGCCTCGACATACCGGTTGAGCTGGCTGACCGCGTCCGGACCGGCCCGCCGGCGCTTGAGCTCGAGCACGACCGCCCGGCCGTCGGCGTCCTCGCCGTAGACGTCGACGGCCCCGGCGCTGGTCTGGCGCTCGGTCGCGCGGGGCTCGAAGCCGTCCTCGATCAGCGAGGGCGACTCGAGGATTCGATCGCGCAGGTCGGCCTCGGTGCCGGACAGCGCCAACTCGTTGGGATCGGTCGGGTCGAACGCCGCGGCGTGGCCGAGCGCCTCGAACCGGACCAGCAGCCGTTCGGCGGGGCTCTCGCGGGTGCTCTCGATCACGAGCTCGCCGTCTGCCAGCCGACCGGCGTGGGTCGAACCTGGAGGCTGCCAGTTGACCGGCTGGTGGCCCTCCTCTGTGTGGACGAGTGCGGTCCCGTCGGGCTTGAGCACGACCAGTCGATCACCCGGGCCGAGCGTGCTCGCCGCCCGCCCCTCGTAGGTGACCCGACACCGGCCGAACAGCGTGACGAGCAGGTCAGCCTCGGTTCCCGATCGAACCAGCTCGAGGGCTCGCTCTGGGTCGGGTCCGAGGAGCGTCCGTGGGCCGTCTGTCACGCCGCGGCGTAGCCGGGTGGTACACTAAAACGGCCCGTTCTGGAGCGTCGCCGGAACGGCCAGCTCCGACTCTGGAAGCGTCGTTATCACCAGCCAGCGGGCGATCTCGGGCGAGAGCGCCCCCGAGGCGACGGCCGGGCTCATCAACCGTTTGGCCCGACGGAGCCACCGCCGGCGAGACCGGATGTCTGCGACCGACCGGACTCGAACCAGGACTCCGACGGCCGGATCCGGGGTCGCTTCGGCGAGCGGGAACCCGAGCCAAAGCGGCTGCCAGACCGAGACCGACGGACCCAGGACGTACACCACCGCAGTCTCGAGGTAATCGACGGCATCGGCGAGTCGGCCCCTCGCGGTGCCCGTTCGTCGCCACGAGAGCGAACCGAGCACGTCCAGTCGGTCCTCGCCGCCGTCCAGCGCGTCGGCTCCGGCCTCGTGTATGCCCTCGGTGTCGACATTGGGTGCTGGGTCGACTGGGGAGGCTGAGAAGACCCGAGCGATCACCCGATCGCTGCCACCCCACTGTGAGCGGTACAGGCTCCACCTGGGATCGGGCGGCTGTCCGTCAGCTCCGGATACTACGGCCGCGATCGCACGCTCACCCACGGACGTGCCCTCCTGGACAGATCATTACACAGAGCTGCCCGCGAGTCCGGGCAAAAACCTCCGGGTGAAGCGAGCCTCGGCGACAGCTCGGGGGAGGTGTCTCAGGAGCCTGGCGTGTCGCCGAGCAACGGAAGCAGTACCGCTGCCAGCTCGTCCGTTCCGTCGGCGGCGACCGGCGCGTTCGGGCGGTCGTCCTCCCCGACATACACCGCGGAGAACCCTGCCTCACGTGCGGGTACGATATCCTCCTCGTACGTATCGCCGACGTACAAGAACGCATCCGCCGGGAGTCGATCTCTCGCCTCCTCGAAGAGCTCCTGGCTTGGCTTTCGCACACCGATCTTGTTCGAGACGAGGATCGTATCGACGAGCCCATCGAGACCGTGTGTTTCGATCTTCCGGCGTTGCATCCGGCCGTCACCGTTCGTGAGAATGCCGGTCCGGTGACGGGCCGCGATCGATTCGACGAGCGACCGGATCGGAGGCAAAAGCCGTGTCGCCTCGGCTTCCCGTGTGATATAGGCCGTCGCGAGCGCCGCGGGATCGACGTCGAGATCGTACTGGCTGCGGACCGCGTCGAACGCCCGCTGGTACGGACGATCTGCGAACGCTGCGAGACCGTCGAGCACCTGTCGTGAGTACGTGGCAGCCATCGCCTCGGTCGCATCGACCGGTAGCGTCTCGGCGAACAGGTCGGCAAAGGACGTGTTGTACTCAAGCAGTGTGCCGTCAAGATCGAAGTACACGGATGTCGTCATGGTTGGAGATGTCGACAGACCAATAAGCTGATTTCGGTCGGCTTACCGACCGGTCCCGAGGCGATGCCGTTGGTCGTTCGCCGTCTCCCGTGTGGTCGATCGCTCGGGAGAGCGGTGAAAACAGTTTAATTGCCGACCTGCGAACAGTTCGGTATGAGCGGGGTCGTCGACCTGCGCGAGGACGACACGCTGTTGCACTCGACGACCCGGGACGGACCGCTCGTGTTCGGCGGTCGACTGCTCAAGGACGCCCCGGCGACCCACCTCGGGGAGGAGTCGCCGCGATACCTCCTGTGGAACAAAACCGCCGGGCTCGAGATCGATCGCCCAGACGGCTCGACGGTCCGGCGGGAACCGGAGGAAAACTACCGGGCGGTCGCAGTCGTCACCGACGCCCGGCTACTCGTGATTCTCGGACGGGCCGAGGGCGACACGGTCGAGTCACTCCCTTACGCGGATGTCGTGGAGGCGAGCGTCGAGTCGGCCGGCCTGTTGACCGATTCCCTGGTGCTCGAGACGCTCTCGGGGGATCGGTGGCGGTTTTCCTGTCGGGGGACAGTCGACCCCGTGGCGGCGTACGTCGACCGGGTCGCACAGACCTGGGCGCGTGCGAGCAGGCTGCTCGAGGACGCCGCCGAGGCGCTCGATCAAGCCGACCGGCGTCTCGAGACCGGCGATCACGAGGGCGCCGCGGCCCGCCGCGACGACGCCGAGAGGTACGTCGAGACCGCGGCCGACCGTACCGAACAGCTCGGCGCGGGCGCCGCGCCGCTGCGCGAGCGACGGGCTGAGCTCCGGTCGCGGATCGACGCCGCCGATCAGCGGATCCGGGTGCGTCGGGCGGCGAGCGCACACCAGCGCGCCCAGACCGCCTGGACCGACCGGCGCTACGAGGAGGCCGCGACGGCCTACGACGCCGCAATCGCGGGGTACGAGGCAGCGCGTGCGATCGACACACGATCGGAGGTTGACGAACAACAGATAGCGTGCCGACTCGACGGCGCCCGCAAAGAACGCGAGCTGCTGCGCGTCGGGCCGCTGATCGACGCCGACACCGCACGGCGTCGTGCGGCCGCGGCATCAGACCCCGAGCGCGGCGCGACCGCGGCCCGGACCGCACTCGATCTGTACCGGGACGCGCTCGGACTCGCGACCACCGAAACCGAGCGGTCCTTTCGCGTCGACCGGGAGGCGGTCAGAGAGCGGGCGATCGCCGCCGCGGACGCGGCGATCGATCGGGCACTCGCCGCCGGACAGCGCTGGCAGGCGACGGCCGAGGCACTCACAGACGACGGACGGACGGACCAAGCCGCCCGGGTACACGAGCGGGCCGACCAACGGTTCGACGACGCCCGCGCCCTCGCGGCGGAGGTCAGACCGGAGCGCCGATCGGAGATCGAGGCGCGGTCGGCCGACCGCGAGGCCGACGGCGAGCCGCTGCTGGTCGAGCCCGCGCCGGCGGCCGGGTCAGAGAGCCGCGTGACCGTCGCGGAACTCGGAGACGCCGCGGGGGCGGCCATGGTTGTCCCCGAGGAAGAGCCGACTAAACAGGGAGCCGGACTGGAGCAGTTCGAAACGCCCGACGAGGAGTTCGGCGTGCTCTCGCTGGGGGCGTCCGACGCCGAGGCCGGCGGGCCCGCGCCCGGCGCCGCGACGAGCGTCGACGCGGACCAGATTGCCGAGCGGCTCGGCGAGCTTTCGGGGGCGGCGTTTGCCGAGCTCGTCGGCGAGATCTTCGAACACCGGGGGTGGACCGCGACCCTGCTCTCCGACGCACACAAGCACGACGCCGTCGTGACCCGCGGCGACGGCGAGCGGATCGTGATCTTCACGCACAACGACCCCGAGGCACGCCCCGGACCTGAGGCCGTCAGGCGCCAGACGCAAAGCGCCGACGGCTTCGCGGGCATTGATGGGGTCGTGTACGCCACGAGCGGCCGGGTGACCGACGGGGTGGACGATCCCCCCCTGTCGGTGATCGACCGGCCACAGCTGTCCGAACTGCTCCGGGCGACCGATCTGCTCGAGACGCTGCCCGAACTCCCGAGAGACGACAAAACCAATTAATAAACACGTCGGCGGCCGACTACGGGGGACGGAGCGATGGCTCAGGAATCACCGAGGCGGCCCCGTCGAGTCGTGCGGTTCGTCGGACGACCCTGTCGTGGGCGTCGGATCGACCGGAACTCCAATCCCCGACAATTTATATAGAACCACATGCAAACTTGGAGTGATATGAGCCAGCAGATGCAGGGCCAGCCGATGATCATCCTGGGCGAGGACGCCCAGCGAATGAAAGACGAGAGCGCACAGGACCACAACATCGCCGCGGCCCGGGCCGTCGCCGACGCAGTTCGGTCGACGCTCGGACCGAAGGGAATGGACAAGATGCTCGTAAACTCTCTCGGGGACATTGTCGTCACGAACGACGGCGTGACGATCCTCGATGAGATGGACATCGACAACCCGACCGCCGAGATGGTCGTCGAGGTCGCCCAGACCCAAGAGGACGAGGCCGGCGACGGCACCACGACGGCAGTCGCGATCACCGGCGACCTGCTGAAAAACTCGGAAGGCCTCCTCGAGCAGGACATCCACCCGACCGCGATTATCAGCGGGTTCGACATGGCTGCAAAACAGGCCCGCGAGGAGATCGACGACATCGCGATCGACATCGAGAAAGACGACCGCGAGATCCTCCGGAAGGTCGCCGAAACCGCCATGACCGGCAAGGGCGCCGAGCAGCACAAGGACGCGCTCGGCGCGCTGGTCGTCGACGCGGCACAGGCGGTCACCGTCGAGGCCGACGACGACTCGACGATCGTCGACCTGGCGTACCTCAAAATCGAGACCCAGACCGGGCAGACCGCCGGGGACTCCGAGCTGCTCGAGGGCGCGGTTATCGACAAGGACCCCGTCCACGAGGACATGCCGACGAGCTTCGAGGAAGCAGATGTTCTGCTCGTCGACGAGCCCCTCGAGCTCGACGAGGCAGAAGCCGACACGCAGGTCAGCGTGAGCGACCCCGACCGGATCCAGGAGTTCGTCCAGCAAGAAGAACAGGAGCTGCGCGAGATGGTCGATCAGATCGCCGACCTGGGGGCCGATGTCGTGTTCTGTCAGAAGGGCATCGACGACATGGTCCAGCACTACCTCGCCAAGGAAGGCATCCTCGCCGTCCGGCGTGTCAAGCGCTCGGACGTGGAGTTCCTCCGGGATGTCGTCGGCGCGAAGCTCGTCTCGGATCTCGACACCGCCGAGCCGAGCGATCTCGGGCAGGCCCGGGTGACCCGCGACGAGGACGAGGAGCTGTTTTACGTCGAAGGCACCGGCGAGGACAGTCACGGCGTGACGCTGCTGCTCCGGGGCTCGACCGAACACGTCGTCGACGAGCTCGAGCGGGGCGTCAACGACGCCCTGGATGTTGTCGGGGCCGCGATCAGCTCCGGCGAGGTGCTGCCGGGCGGCGGCGCACCCGAGATCGAGGTCGCGCGGCGGCTCCGCGAGTTCGCGGACGGCGTCGAGGGCCGCGAGCAGCTCGCCGTCGAGGCGTTTGCCGACGCGCTCGAGGTCGTTCCCCGAGTGCTCGCCGAGAACGCTGGCATCGACCCGATCGACGCGCTGGTCGACCTGCGGTCGGCCCACAGCGAGGGCGAGGTCCGCGCCGGCTTGGACGTCGAGACCGGCGATGTTGGCGACACCTTCGAGGCCGGCGTGATCGAGACGCCCAACGCGAAACAGCAGGGCATCGCCGCTGCCAGCGAGTCCGCCACGCTCGTACTCAAAATCGACGACGTCATATCGGCCGGCGACCTCTCGACGGAGGGCGACGACGAGGGCGGCGCCCCCGGTGCCGGCGGCATGGGCGGTATGGGCGGCATGGGCGGCGCGATGTAAGTTAGGCCGACCAGCCAGCTCGCTTTGATTTTATTTTTGTTTCGCTGATCGAATAGCGGCCGCGCCGGGGACGGTCACTCGAACAGGTCGTTCAGCCGGGCGGCGAGCGTCGTGTCGGCGTCGGTGATACCACCGGCGTCGTGGGTCGTGAGCCGCACCTCGACCTCTCGCCACCGGATCGTGATCTCCGGGTGGTGCCAGGCCTCCTCCGCGAGTCCGGCCGCACCGGCCGCGAACCCGGCACCCCCGAGGTAAGTGTCGAACTCGAAGACGCGAACGATCTCCTCGCCGTCGCGCTCCCAGCTGTCGGGAAGCTGTGCTGCAAGTTCCTCCTCTGAAAGTGTCTCTGCCATACTGTCGGTACGTCCGGAGGCAGCAAGAACGTTCGGCCCCGCCGTCGACAGCGACCGAAAGGGTCGGGGTCACCGGTTCCGGCGGGCCACTCACGAGGCTGAGCCGGCAAACCCTACGTGTCGGCGTCGAGGACCGACAGGCCGGCTCAGTCGTCGAGTCGTTCCGAGGCGTACTCGCCGGGCTGCCCGCGGTCGGTCGTCGGTCCGTCGACCACCGAGCGGGCGTCCTCGGTCGCAGAGTCGGGGACGGTCACAGTCGTGTCGAGATCGAACGCGGCGGCGGCGGCGCGGAGCTCGGCCCAGTCGCCGCGTTCGGCGGCACCGCGGAGGTTGGCCGTCGGCGCCGCCAGCAGCCGAGAGACCAGAGAGTCGGCCATCGACTCGACGACCGTCGCCTCCTCCGGAGAGAGATCGAGTCGATCGAGAGCGGTTTCGACGGTCTCCGCCTTTGTGTCAGTGGCCCGTTCGTGGAGCTCGGCGATCGCGTCCTCGGCACGGCGGCGACGGAGCTGGGCGGCGAGGCGGTCGAGCTCCTCGTCGACGATTCCGGCCACGCGGTCGGCCGCCTCACGGCGCGCCCGGCGGGTCTTGTCCGTGATCACCTCAAGCCGATCCAGGTCGTAGACGGTCACGCCGGGAAGCTCGTCGATCGAGGGCTGGGTGTCGCGGGGGTGTGCGAGATCGGCCACGAACGTCTCGCCGGCCGCGGCGACGGTCTCGCGGTCGAGCACGTGCTCGGAACTACCCGTCGCGGAGACGACCGCGTGGGCGTCGGCGAGCAGCGCCGGCAGCTCCTCTAGTCCGGTCCCCCGGACGCCGCGCCCGAGCTCGTCGGCGACCGCGGCGGCGCGATCGGGCGTTCGGTTCGCGATGACCAGCCGGTCGGCGTGGGGTGCCATGTGCTGGGCCGCGAGCCGACCCATCTCGCCGGCGCCGACGACGAGCGCGGTTGCTCCGGCGAGTCCGGCGTTCTCACGGATGAGCTTGACCGCCGCGCTCGGGAGCGAGACGACCCCGTCGTTGATCTCCGTCTCGGACCGGGCGCGCTCGCCGGCCCGGAGCGCCCGCTCGAGAGCCGACTCGAAGACCGGACCGATCCCGTCGGCGGCCCGGGCGTCCTCGACGGCCCGCCTGACCTGCCCGAGAATCTGGTCCTCGCCGAGCACTATCGACTCGAGTCCGGCGGCGACACGAAGGAGGTGCTCGAAACTCGCCGTCCGGTCCAAGAATCGCCCGTGCTCGACAGCTACGTCGGGCGGAACCTCGGCGAGGGCGTCCCGAGCCGCGCCGGGGGCGGCGACGACGTACCACTCAGCCCGGTTGCAGGTCCAGAGCACAAAGGCTTCGGTGACCTCGGGAGCGGCGAGCAACCGCTCGAGTGCGTCCCGGGCGTCCTCGCCGGTTGCAGCGGCGATCCGGTCGGCCGACGCCGCGTCGTTGTCGTGTGAGAGGCTGAGCCCGGCGATCGCGGGGCGCGTCGACATCGCGTTTGACCCTTCGGGGTCGGCCATCGTGCTACGATCCGGATTTGGGCTTGCCGGCTTAAACTTTTCCACCCGGTCGCAGGCTACTTTTGTCGGGACCGCGAGCGACGGGACATGGACGAGACCGAGCGAGACCGAGCAAAGCGCCTGGCTGGCGAGAGCGCCGCCGACGCCGTCGCGGACGGCGCGGTTGTCGGACTCGGCACCGGGAGCACGGCCGCCTACGCGATCGATCGCCTCGGCGAGCGCGCCACGGAGGGACTCGACGTACAGGGGGTACCGACCTCCTACCAGGCCCGAGAGCGGGCCCGAGCCGCCGGGATCGAGCTGACGAGCCTCGACGAGTGGACTCCGACGGTCGCCATCGACGGTGCCGATCAGGTGGCCGGCGGACAGCTGCTCAAGGGCGGCGGCGCCGCACACGTCCGGGAGAAGATCGTCGACAACGCCGCCGATCGGCTCGTGATCGTCGTCGATCCGAGCAAGGAACGCGAGCGACTCGACCGACCGGTGCCCGTCGCCGTTCTCCCCGCGGCCCGCCGACCGGTCGCCGAGGCGATCGAGACGCTGGGGGGTGAACCCACTCTCCGGGCGGCGGCTCACAAAGACGGACCAGTCGTGACCGACGACGGAGCACTCGTCTTTGACTGTTCGTTCGGACCGATCGAACGGCCGGGAGCTCTCGCCGCCGAGCTCGACTCGATTCCCGGAGTGATTGGCCACGGGCTGTTCGTCGACACGGCAGACGAGCTCAGAATCGGACGAGAAACGGAGGTAACCGTCCGTGAACTGTGAGCCGCGAGCCTACAGGTCTCGTGGCTGGACGGTCTTGCGGTCGTTGGATGCGGCCCGCTCGGCGGCGTCCTCGAGCAGCTCCTCGACTTCCTCGTCGAGGGCACCGTAGAAATCCGACGCAACGTTCATTTCCTCGAGCTGTTCCTTCACGGCGGCTTTGACTATCAGGTCTGCCATACGCCGAATTGTTTGCCGGACGGAGCATAAGCGTTCCCGTTTCGACCGCTGAGAGCCCCTCCAGCGGGCGATTCCGGCGGTTGCGGAATGGCTGCGACAAGGGACCTAACTAGTTTGGCAGCACTGCTAACCCAAAGCCGGTGCAACCAGAAAACACCGGTACCAGAGGCCGGAGAAAAATACGATGCCAACATGCAACCACTGCGGTGCACACGTTTCGGAACGGTTCGCGCGAGTATTCGGTGACGAACAGGGTCGCGTTCGTGCGTGTCCGAGCTGCTCGGCGAACGCGGGAATCGCCGAGGTCGCGAAAGAACGCACGAACCGCGCCTGACGGCGTCGCCAAGCGTTTCGACCCCGGTCGCCGAGGTAGAGAACCCCCAGTCTCGATCGTCCGTCGGCCCCAACACCCTAATCTGGGGTGGGCAGAATCGGATGCGTGAGCAAAAGGTTAAGACCGCTGCGGTCTCCCGAGCGTACATGGAGTACGAGTTGTCCATCGAGGGAACGGAGACGGCGATTCCGGGCGGGACGGGACTGTTGCTCGTCCATCCGAGCACGGGACAGACCGATCGGATCGACACGGACTTTCTCAAAGCCGACACCGACCACCTGTTCGTGATCTCGACCCGGACGACCGCCCGAGAGGTCCAACAGAAACTCGAACACTACGAGGTCGACGAGACGACCGCGACGATCTTAGACGCGCTGTCGGTCGAGCGCGGGTACAGCCGACGCCGGAGCGATCGGGTCAAGTACGTCTCGACTCCCGAAGACCTCGACGGGATCGTCGCACAGACCCGGGAGTTTCTCGACGGCCACGAGGGCAAGCTCCGGATCAGCGTCGACTCGATCACGGAGATGAGCTACTACGCCGGCGAGGATCGGGCGCTGGCGGCGGTCGAGCAGCTACTCGGGTTGCTCGAGGAGTACAACGCCGTCGGACTCTTTCACCTCGCTCGGGGGGTCCACGACGATGAGTCACTGGCCCGGTTCGAGACGCTGTTCGACGGGACCATCGAGCTCGCCGAGGACGGGACTGTCACGATGTCCGTGTGAACTCGCCGTCGGGAAGGACTACCCCGGGACGGAGACGGGGAGCGCTGCCGGGACCGCAAACGATTAAGTGCAGTCGCACGCTGAGTTCAGACGTATGCCTTACTGCCAGAACTGTGGCTCGTTCGTCACCGCCGATTACGTACGGGTGTTCACGCCGAACAACGTCGACAAGCCGAGGGTCTGTCCGCAGTGTGAAGATAAAATCCGCGACGGCGCCGATGTCCGGAAGGCGCGGTCGACGCGGCGGAACTAACCGCCACGCGGCTCTTTTTGCGGTTATCTGGGGCGGAGTCGCGGCGACGCGATCACGGACTCGAGGGTCCACAGTCGAGAGCGGTCCGGACCCGTTCGCGGGGCGTCATGTAGTCGTCGGGGCCACGGGGAGAATCGAGGGCGGATCCTCGGGCGCTTAGTTCGTCTCGGCCAGCCGTTCGGCGATGCGGTGGGCGCCGATCGTCGCCGACAGGTCGGGCCGGTCGGGCGCCACTGCGGTCACCTCGCGGTCGAGCGTCTCGCTGACCCGGCGCTCGAACTCCTCGACGATACCCGGGATGCAGGCCATCCCGCCGGTCAGGACGATCGGCTGATCGAGCGCCAGCGTGTACACCTTCATGTGATCGCTCGCGAGCTGGGACAGGAACGTGTTCGCGAACTCCTCGACGACGGCATCCATCACCGACCGCTCGATGGTGAACTCGTGGGAGCCGCCGCCGGGCTGTTGGATCACGTCGGTGAACGGCTCGAAGCTCTCGAAGTCGGCGTGTGTCTCTTTGTACTCGCGGGCGGTCGTGACATCGATGTTGACCCGGCCCTGGGTCTCCTCTTCGACGTAGTTCGCGATGATCCGGTCGACCTCGTTGCCGGTGACCGCGCCGGTCGTAAACGGCGAGAGTTGCTCGCCGCGGCGGTAAGCCGAGGCCTCGAGATTCGTCGAGCCCATGTTGACCGCGAGGAAGATCTCCTCGATCGCCTCGAGTCCATCGCCCATCGCCGGGATCGACCCGCACAGCGACTCGGGATAGCTCTCGATGCCGTCGGCGCCGATCGGGCTGGACTCGATGACCTCTTGGAGGTTGGCGAGCCCGGCGGGGTTGTCGATCGTCGGGATCGCGTAGACGACCGTGCTCTGTTCGGGGATCTCGTGTTCGTCGATGACCTGCTTGAAGAACTGAGCGGTGAGCTCGGCCCGGCCCTCGTCTTCGGGGAGCCCGGACCGGAGCATGTACTCGAAGCGGTCGGGGTACTCACGGGCGGCGTCTTCCCCGTACAGGTATCGAGTCTCGCCGGTCAGGGCGTCCTCGTAGCTCGCGAGACAGGTCAGGGTGCGGACCACCTCGAGTTCCGCCCCGCCGGCGGTCGGGAAGGCCACGACCGTCCGGGTGCTGCCGAGTTTTACTCCCACCGGAACGGCGCCGCCGCTCGCGGCGACCGGGGTCTCCATCGCGGACGGCTCGTGATCGGCCGTAGACTGCTCGCTCTCGGAGTCGTCATCGCTCATACCGGTGTGGTCTCACGCCCGGGTCTTAACTCTGCCTGGACCAGCTCGTCGCGGCGGCCGAGGGAATCACTGCGCGGCCGCGAGCTTGGCGACGTACACCAGACTCAGGAGGTGATCGTCCGTATCGAGGCTGGAGGACTCACGGCGGGCCGCCGGTTCCTCGAGTCCGAGCAGGTAATCTTGTAGCGTCGAGGCGGCCCGCTCGGAGAGCCACCCGATCGACTCGTAGTACTCGAGTGTCTCGACGGCGCCCTTGTACCCGGAGTGCTGGAGGAGAAACTCGAGCCACTCGAAGACGAGCTGCTCGCCGGCGTAGGTCTCGGGCGGATCCGCGAGGTAGGGCTTGGTGGCGTCTCGCCCCGCTTCGAGCGGCAAAAGCTCCCGGTAGAGTTCGGCTCGGAAGGAGGCGCCGGCGTCGCGGTCGGCACTCGGGCGTTCGGGTCGGTCCCGACCGGCCGCGTTCGACCGATCATCGGTCCCGGAGTTGGGGCGCCCGCCGGCTCCGTCTCCGTCGGTCGTCTTCCCGCGCTCGCGGGCCATCCGCCGGAGTTCCTCGAGGTCGTAATCCCGCGGGTTGATGCTCATTACGTTTCTCTTATCGCCACCGGCATTAAAACTTGCAGCCGGGTCTGACGGCCGTCTGACGGGAGTTTTTCAGTTCTGATACTCAGGAGCGTGGATTTATCCCCGCGACGGTCGACCAGTTCGACATGGACAAGGGACCGGCCGAGGAGAGCGGCTTTCGCTGGGTCGGGGATGAGGCGGTCTCGACGGACGGGGGAGCGAGCGCCGCCGGGTCGCACGCGCCGTTGCCCGACGCGGATACTCTAGAGGGAGCGACGAGCGGTCCCGAGAGCAGCGAGGCCGCCGAACCACCGGGCGCAGACGTCGACGGGCGCAGCGGCCAAGACGAACCGTCTCCGGACGACGCCGAGACGACCCGCGTGGTCGAGTTCGTGCTCGGAGACGACCGGTACTGTCTAGAGATCGATCACATCGAGGAGATCGTCGAGCGGGAGGCGGTAACGCGGGTGCCAAACACCTCCGCAGCGATCGAGGGGGTCGTCGATCTCCGGGGAACGATCACGACGATCCTGGATCCGAAGGTGACACTCGGGATCGACAGCGAGCCCGGCGATCACATCCTCGTGTTCGATCCGGAGACGTTCGACGACGAGGAACACGTCGGCTGGGCGGTCGACGACGTGACTCGCGTTGAGACGGTTCCGGAAACGGCGGTGAAAGCGACGCCGGCGGACCGCGAACACGTCCGCGGGATCGTCGACCGGGCGGACGAGGACCGGCTCGTCGTCTGGACGACGCCGTGGCTCGCGGTCGAGGACGCAGGAGAGCGGCGCGGTAGCAGTTAGTTCGGCCGGAGGACCGTCCGGGCGTACTCGGCGGCGCTGTTCCAGGCCCCGATCGAGCCGAGATAGCCCGTCCCGACGCTCGTCTTTACCGCCTTGGCCGCCGGGCCGCGAAGGACGGTCGGGCCGACCTGTGCGACCGTCTGGTCGCCGACGCTGACCAGCCACCCCAGCCCGGTGTACCGGTACCGCTCGAGCGATGGAGCCGGGACATCGTCCGCGAGCAGCCGCCGGACGTTCGTCGCCGCTACGTCCGCCTGTCGCACGGCGGTCTGTGCGCTCGCTGGGACGAGCCGTCCGTTCGCGTCGACCACGCGGACGGCGTCGCCAAGCCCGAGCGTGCGCTCGCCCAGCCGGAGGTCGGCCCGGACCTGTGGGCGGTCGCCGACGGCCCGATCTCCCGCGATACCGCCGGTCCAGACGAGTTGGTCGTGCCCGATCGAGCCACCGTCGGCGAGGCCGAGTCGATCGGGCGTGACCTCGGTCACGCCCCAGCCGATCCGGACCTCGACGCCGGCCTCAAGCAGAGCCGCCCGGACGGCCGACTGGAACTCCGCCGAGAACCCCGGGGCGACCGTCTGAGACCGCTCGACGAGCAACACGGTCGGCCCCTCTCCCTCGCCGCTCTCGCCGCTCTCGTCGCGGCCGACCGCGAGCGCCGCGAGCTCGCCGGCGACCTGCACGCCGGAGAGGCCCCCTCCGACTACGACCGCGCGCTGATCTGTCGTCAGCTCGTCGAACCGCTCGCGGATCGCGTGTGCGTGCGAGAGGCGCTTGAGCGGCGTGCCGTACTCGACCGCGCCGGGGATACCGTGGAAGGCGGTCTTGGCGCCGATCGCGAGGGCGCCGACATCATAGGAGAGCTGCCCGTCCTCGAGCTCGGCGACGCCGTCGTCGGGATCGATGCCCGTAACGCGGGCCTGCCGGTGCTCGGCCCGGTCGAGTGCCGCCGAAAGCTCGATCGTCAGCTCGTCGGCGAGCTCCGGCTTCCCGATCGTGGTGTGTAGCAGGTGCTGTGCGAGGTGATAATCGGTCTCGTCGACGAGTGTGAGACGGACATCGGCCGGCAGCGACCGCTCGAGTCGCCGGGTCAGCGCCAGCCCGGCGTATCCGGCCCCGAGGACGGCGACGTGCATACCGTCGGTTGGGGCGGGCGCTCATAATCCCCGCGGTCGGTGTCGCGGGGCAGCCAGGGAGGCGAGGAGTCTATACGGCTCGGGCACCTACGAGCGGTATGGCAGAGACCGAACACGCGACGGTCGGTGGCGGCTGTTTCTGGTGTATCGAGGCGGCGTTCAAGCAGATCGACGGCGTCCTGTCGGCGACCTCGGGCTACGCCGGCGGTCACGCGGCCGATCCGACCTACCGCGAGGTCTGTTCCGGCCGGACCGGCCACGCCGAGGTCGTCCAGCTCGCCTACGACCCGGATCGGATCGACTACGAGGAGCTGCTCGAGGTGTTTTTCACGATCCACGACCCCACCCAGCGCAACCGGCAGGGCCCGGACATCGGCAGTCAGTACCGCTCGATTGTGCTGTACCACGACCAGCGACAGCGCGAGCTCGCCGCTGTGTACATCGAGGCCCTCGAGGAGGAAGGTGGGTACGACGACGAGATCGTCACCGAACTCGAAGCTCTCGAGACCTTCTACCGCGCCGAGGACAAACACCAGGACTACTTCGAAAAGAACCCGAATGACGCCTACTGCACGATGCACGCCCAGCCGAAAGTCGAGACGGTCCGCGAGCGGTTCCGCGAGAAGGTCACTACGCCACAGTAACCGGACCTGTCGTCCGGGGCCTGCAGCAACGACAGTAGCCGGGGACAGCTCCGGTCACGCGCGGTCGAACGCGACGACCTGACACCGATCGTCGACGGTCACGGCGATCGTCTCCTCGGGAAATCCGAACCGAACCCTCGCGCACTCCGGCCCCTCGGAGACAAGCGTCGACTCGTAGGCGACCGGACCCGCGGGACGTTTGACGGCGTTCATCGACTCGATCAGTCCGTAGCCGTGGGCCTGGAACCGACCGCGGACGCGGGGATTCATCAACACGAGATTCTGCACCGGCGGCCCGATGTGCAGCCAACACCGGTCGCAGCTGAGCCGGGTCGGGATGCGGTCGTCGGGAAAGGTGGCTGTGATGGGATCGGCCGGGCAGGTCACCGTCGTCGGGCCCAGACACTCAAAACAGATGCCGGCGTGTGCCATCCGGATCCGCAACATCGTGTACCGATAGGCGGCGCGAACGGC
This sequence comes from uncultured Halobacteriales archaeon, assembly GCA_964423305.1. Lineage (GTDB taxonomy): Archaea > Halobacteriota > Halobacteria > Halobacteriales > Haloarculaceae > Halovenus. The sequence goes on from CAYREK010000016.1 coordinate 27,772, forward strand.
CGCCGACGGCTCCCGGTCGTCGGTCGTGCCCGGCGGTAGGGGGAGACGGTCGTGCTGGCCGTGCTCGGGACACTCCAAGGCGAGCGACGATCCGAACTGGCGGCGCTCGTAGCTGGCGAGCAAGGGTGCGCCACACTGGTGGCAGTTCGACGGGGCCTCGACGGTCCACTCGTCGGTCGTGTCGTCGTACCGACCGGCGTACATGCTCGTCACGATCCGCAGTCCTGGCTCCCGGGCGACGTACCGGTCCTCGACCTTGGTGACGAACGTGTCCCGGAGCTTCTCTAAGTGGTAGTTGAACCGACCGCTGTCCTCGACACCG
>CAYREK010000017.1:0-26246 GCA_964423305.1 uncultured Halobacteriales archaeon
CGTCCGGATCCTCGTCCGCCGCTTCGATCGTCAGCGTCGGGGTGTACTCGTCTGCCTCGAGCCCTGTTGTGTCGATGCACAAGCCCGCCGAGACCGATTCGCCGACGCCGAGTTCGACTGCGTTCGCGTCCGAAAGGGGTGTCTCTGTGTCTTCGGTGTAGAGGTACAGCTGGTCGTCGCCGAAGGCCGCGCTGCCGATGCTCGTCCAGACGAACTTCGCGTCCTGTCCGTTGTTGCCGATCTGGACAATGTCGTCGAAGGTATAGGTCGTGTCGACGCCGACGCCGGTGTCGCCGTCGCTGATGTCGATTGCCAACGCGTCGCCGGAGTCGTCGGCAAACGATCCGTTCTCCTCGCCCGGAACGAGCGAGAGAAACGAGTTCGCGTCGTCGGCGACGTTGATAGTAACTTGTCTCTCTGCCGATGCCGTCGAGAAGGCGCCGGAGCCCAGCACCGCGCCGGTACCGGCCGCGGCTCCGAGTCCGACCAGAAGTGTGCGTCGTTTCATTAGTATCCCCGGACCAACGGCTATCGGCAGCAGCCGCTCGTGCGTGGCTGACGCTGCTGGTCGTTGAGACTCTTGTCGCCAGCGTCGGTCGCCACCCCCACGTGGCCAACCACCCGCCGTCGATTCGTGTGTTAGCGTCTGGCGATCGAATTTTAACTCTTGCTATAATATTCTGTAGTGGGTATGTTTGGCATATGTTTCGTAATTATGTACTCTTAATATACGTTCAAAATTGAAATTATTTCAAAACGTCACGACTGACGACGGCACAGTCTACGCGATAGAAAAGTCGGTTCGAGCGAGCGGGTTACTCGACGTAGTCGATCTCGCCGCCGTTTGCGCTAGCGCGAGCGCCGTCGTCCTGACCGTAGATCTGTGGGCTCTCGACGCCGGTGACGACGATCATCGTCTCCATCCGGCCCTCGGCCTCCTCGCTGACGGATGCGCCCCAGATGATCCGGGCGTCGGGGTCGATCCGGTCGTAGATCTCCTCGACGACGCCCTCGGCCTCCTCGATGGCCATCCCGGGGCCGCCGACGACGTTGACAAGCGCCGAGTTGGCGCCGTCGAACTCCACGTCGAGCAGCGGCGACCTGAGTGCCGAGCGGATCGAATCCTGGGCCTTGTTCTCTGAGTCGGACTCGCCCAAGCCGATCATCGCGACGCCGCCGTTTTCCATGATCGTCCGCACGTCGGCGAAGTCGACGTTGACGAGGCCGGGTTTCGTGATCAGCTCGGTCATGCCCTTAACAGATCGCATCAACACCCGATCGCAGATCTTGAACGCGTCCTGCAGGGGCATCGAGGGCGCGTAATCGAGCAGCCGGTCGTTGGGAACGACGATCACCGTATCCGAGACCGATCGCAGCCGCTCAAGGCCGGCGTCGGCGTTTGCCCGCCGGCGCTCGCCCTCCGCGGTGAAGGGAATCGTCACGATCGAGATCGTCAGGGCGCCGGCGTCCTGGGCGGCCTGGGCAACCACCGGCGCAGCGCCGGTGCCGGTACCCCCGCCGAGCCCGGCCGTGACGAAGACCATATCCGAGCCCTCGATCTCGGCGCGGAGGTCGTCGATGTTCTCCTGGGCGGCCTCCTCGCCGATCTGTGGGATCGAGCCGGCGCCGCGACCGCCGGTCAGCTCCCGGCCGATCAGGATCTTGGTGTCGGCCTTGACCTCGTCGGCAAGATGCTGGGCGTCGGTGTTTGCCGCGACCAGCTTCGCGCCGTGGATCCCCTCCTCCATCATCCGGGAGACGGTGTTCCCGCCGGCGCCGCCACAGCCCACGACGGTGATTTTTGTCTCGAGGTCGTCGACGACCGCCGACAGCTCCTCGTCGGTCATCGTTCCGGTGCCCGATCCGGAGCCGGTCGATCCGGTCGTACTGGCGGTCTCTGTCGGCTCCGCGGACCGGGAGCCCTCACCCTGCGTATCGGGCTCGCCCTCCGCGTCCTCGATTGCCTCATCGATGATCGAATCCATGATTTATCTTGGATTCACTACCACGCGTGTTAAGATTTTCCCGAACGTCTGACGCTCGTCAGACACGTCTCGAGCGGCCGGAACGGCCTGGTAGTGGAACTCTCCGTTCACTCGAGTCCCGCCGAGACAGCGTGGTCGTCCCTGCCGTCCGGGTAGGGGAAGCCCTATATTGGTTCAGGCCCTTCATACGGTATGGAACAAAACGTCGGTTCCACTGACAAACTAGTTCGAATCGCTCTCGGAGCACTCTCTGGTGCGACCTCGCTTGCCATCCTCGCTGGATCCCTCTCGGCACCGTCGATCCTGTCGCCGGTGCTTGGCATCATAGCGATCGCAGCACTCGGGACAGCCGCGACCGGCAGCTGCGGGCTGTACTCGGTGCTCGGCATCTCGACCTGTCCCCGCGACGCTGCTCGGTGAGATTCTCCCCGGGTACAACACGAGGATTCCCGCGGCACTGCGCCGCTTGGTTGAGGTATTGTGGTTTCTGACGTAACCTGTTTTTGCGGCGTGAATGCGCCGGTCTCTTTGTCACACAGGAACGCCGATGGCTGTGCCAACCAAGCGTTCTCCTACTCACTGACAGATCAGGTGAACTTGGAGCTACTTTCCGCTGAGTGGTCTCGGCCCCGTTCACGTCTGGGTTCACCGTCGTCCCGCGCTTATTACACGTCTCACCCGCTTTCGACACGGCGACGAGTTCGGGCGGTCGGTCGCGTGGTCTCGACGCGCCGAGCACGCGTAGCGTTACCGACTCGAACGGTCTCCGAACTCCGTCCGGACTCCGCCTGAACTTCGTCCCAACTCGACCGGCTCAGAGCCCGGCGACAAACTCCGTCTCGGAGACCCGCCTCGCACCGTCGTCGAGCGCCGCTGCGACGGCCCTGTCGGTGCCGAGGAGAAAAAACCGGTGTCCGCGGCGCGTCCAGGACGCGACGGCGTCTCCGAGGATGTCGGCGTGTTCGTCGTACTTTCCGGTGACCACGCAGTACGGCTCGGGATCCTCGACCCGGACGAGGTCGATCCCGGCGGCGGCGAGACGCTCCTCGATCGCCTCGAACTCCTCGACGGGAACCTCGAAACGGTACTCCTCCTCGTCGTAGTACTCCGCGAGCGCCTCGAACAGATACTCTCGTTCGAAGTACCTGTCGAACAGGTACGCGTTTCCGACCAGGAAGATGAGGACGGTCTCCATCGACCCCGAGTAGTGCTCCGGAAAAAATGGACCTTGCGGCGCCGAGTGCGGTCAGTACTCGGTGCCCTTCCGCGCGGCCTGTCCGTCCTCGATCGGGTGGTGCTGTTTGCGGACGTTGGTGACCAGATCGGCCTGCTTGAGGACGTAAGTTGGCTTCCCGTGTCTCCCGGTTCGCGCTGGCGCCATTGCCCCGAATCTGCGCCGCGAGGACAAATACACTTTCGCTAACGAAGACGCAGTTGTCTCACGCGGATAGATCGAGGACCTCGTAGTCGATCTCGCGCTCGCGGAGAAGATCCGTCTGTGCCGAGAGCTGGTCGGCAACCACGAGCGCGAACACGTCCAGCCCGCGGGTCGCGGCCTCGGCAACGGCCTCGATCGTCCCGAACCGGATGTCGGGATCGAGGTCGGCTCGGCGGGCGGCGGCGACGGCCTCGACCCCGGTAACCGCCACCAGGGCCGCCGACTCCGCGCCCGCGGCGACAGTCGCCGGATCGGTAGCGCCGCTGCCGCCGTTGCGGATCACCGGGACCGAGCCGACGGTGACGGTGCCGGGATCGAGTTCGACCAGCCCCTCGAAGTCGGTGATCCCGACGTCCTGGCCGGCCGCGGCGTCGGTGACCGCGACCGCCGTTGCCCCCTCGGAGTCGTCGAGGTCCGCGCGGAGATAACCCGCCCGCATCCGCATCGCGACGCGGTCGCCCTCCTCGATCGGGGCGGCGGCGATCGCGCTCTCGACCTCGATCTGTTCGATGACCTCGCCGGCCACGTGATCGACGTACGCCTCTAGCCCGTCGGTCCGGGTGATGAGCCAGTCGACGCCTTCCTTTGTCGTCTTGTACCGGCCGCGTCCCTCGGCCTCGACGAACCCGCTCTCGATCAGCTCGCCGAGGTGGTTGCTCACCGCCTGCGGCGTGACGCCGACGGCATCGGCGATCTCCCGCTGGCTGACCGCCGGCTGGTGCTGGGCAATCTGGACCAGGATCTGGTACTGGGTCGCCTCGCGCTTGCTCCGAAGCACGGCGGCTCGCTCGGCCGGCTCGTCTCCCATTACCCGATCCAGGCGGCGGAAAAACAAATACGTTTGTGCTCGGGGGCGGTTGAGCCGACCCACGGGGCGGGCAAACGACGACGGCTGGCGGTCAGGCCGCGTCTTCGACGATGCTCGCGAAGGCGACGTTCTCGCGGACGTCCTCGATCCGGACGGTGGGCTCGTCGCCGGGACGGGTCCCGGGAACGATCACGACGTAGCCGCGCTCGACTTTCGCGATGCCGTCACCCTGGTCGCCCAGGGACTCGACGGTGACCTCCCTGACCTCCCCCTCGTCGACCGGCGGCGCCGGCGGACTGTCGGCAGTCGGCGTCTCGTCGGTTGCCTCCGCGCCGCTCGGTAACACTGCGACGCGGTAGGTCCCCCCCGCCTGGACCACTCCGTGATCGACCTCTCTATCCGGGAGCTCGACGACGAACCGACCGTCCCGTTCCTCGACCGTCGCGGTAAACAGACTCTTAAGCGAATCGTCGATCTGGACCATCGATCAGACTCTCGTCCCGCGGGGACTTAGCAGTTTGGGGATCTGACGATCCCGTTACCGTCGGACTCCGAGCCCGTGCCAAGGGTTTTCAGTTCCCGACGGCACACAGAGTGTATGTCGAATGTGCGTTCGCTCGGCAGACTCGCGGTCGTACTGATCGGGACCGGCCTCGCGGTCGGCGTCGGAATCGGGGTGGTCTGGGGGGTGCCAGCCTTTACCGAGTTGAGCACGCTGGATGCGGTCGTCGTCGCGGCGGTCGGCGTCGCCGGCGTTGGACTCGCCGGCCGGTTCGCGACGGACCTGTTTCCGGCCTACAACGTCGCGGAGGTCGAGGTCGGGGATGTGATCACCCGTGACGGTGCTGCCGGCCCGCTCCCGGGACCCGGCGGCGCCTCGGCCGACGAGATCGTCGAGCAGATCGAGCGGGCCGACGCCGACGACAGCGCGCAGGGATTGATCGTGAAGCTCAACACGCCCGGCGGCGAGGTCGTCCCGAGCGAGGACATCCGCCGGGCCGCCGCGGAGTTCGACGGGCCGACGGTCGCCTACGCCGAGGACATCGCCGCCAGCGGCGGCTACTGGATCGCGAGCGGTTGCGACGAGTTTCACGCCCGGGAGACCAGCCTCGTCGGGAGCATCGGCGTCAACGGCACGCAGCTCGGCCGAACCGGCCTCGCCGAGAAGGCCGGCCTGGACTACCGGCGGTTCGTCGCCGGCGAGTACAAGGATTCGCCCTCGCCCTGGCGCGAGCTCGAGGACCGCGACGTGGAGTACTTCCAGGGACTGCTCGAGGACTGGTACGACGCGTTCGTCGACACCGTCGTCGAGGGCAGAGAGCTCGAGGAAGAGTTCGTCCGGGACACCGAGGCCCGGGTGTACATCGGCGAGGAAGCCGCAGAGAACGGACTGGTCGACGCCTGTGGCCCGCGGTCCGCGATGGAAGACCGGCTCGCGGACCGGCTCGGCGTCGACGAGCTCCGGGTCGAGGCCTTCGAACCGCAACGCGGGGTCACCGACCGGCTCGGCGCCGGCGCCCGGTCGGTCGCGTACGCGCTCGGAGCCGGCGCGGCGAGCGCGCTGCTCGGCGACGACGGTCCGCGGATCCGAACCTAAAAACGAGTTGGCGTCCCGGAAACGGGCGCTCGGCGTCACCGACTGTCGACGACGCTAGCGGGCCGAGCCGATGGGCGTGACGACTTACCGTCCGTGTGATCTCAGGGGGTTCTCCGAACGAATCTGCACGCCGGAGACGACGAGTCGAACTCCCTCCTGGTAGTCCGGGTCGATCCGGACCGACCAGCCGTGAACCCGGGCGAACGCCCGGGCGTTCGGGAGCTTCATGCCGGACTCGGCGTCGGGGATCGACTCCCCGAAGGCGAGATACCCCTCGGCGTCGCCCGGCGGCCGCCCGTCGTCGACGACCGCGAACCCGTCGGCGAGCGCCTCGACGGTCACGGCGTCGGCGTCGTTCCGGCAGGCGAAGACGAAGGCGTTGACCAGCAGCTCCCGCAGCCGACCGGGGTCTGCCTCGAGCGTGGCGTCGCCGACGATCTCGAGCTCGACCTCGCCCGTGTCCGCGATCCACCAGGCGTCGGTGATGGCGTCCCGGAGTTCGACGGACTCGAGCCGGTCGACGGTCTGCCCGTACTGTGCGAGCGTCGTGAAGTCGTCCACTCGGTCGGCCATTCGCTCGTTTGCATCCATCGCGGCGTCGATCGAATCGGACGCGACCGTCCCCGGGTCGGTTCGGTCGGCGGCCATCGCCAACCGCCAGTCGATGATCTGGATCAGGTTGCGGAGTTCGTGAGCGAGCGCGCTCGCGAGCTCCTCGAGCTGTTCGTTGTGTCGGGAGAGCTCCCGGCGCCGGCGCTCGGTGTTGGTCACGTCCGAGAAGACAAGCGCGCGCCCGCCGGACTCGCCGAGCTGAACGCTGGTCTCCGAGACCAGGTAATAGCGGTCCTCGCCGTCGACGCGGCGCTCGACGATCGGCTCCTCATCAGTGGCGGCCGCGACCCGCGGGAGGACGTCTGCGAGTGCCGTCCCGCGAGCGCTTGCGATCTCGGGGAAGAGCCGCTCGGCCGGGACCGTGTAGTCTCTGACCCGCCCGTTCCCGTCGAGGAACACGACCGCTTCGCCGTCGGTCTCGGGGGCGGCCAGGAACCGCTGTTCGTAGACGTACAGCGCGGTCACCGCAAATGCCGCGACGCCGATGGGCGCGTAGCTCACGCTGACGATCCCGGGGACAGTCGCGCTGAGAACGTCGAGTCCCGCCGGGAGCCCGACGACGGCGGTCAACAGACCCAGCGGCCGCACATCGTAGCCCGCCCGGACGTACATATCGAACAGTGCGAACACCGCCGTCGCCGCAAGCGAGTACGAGATCCCGGTGACGATCCAGTGAAGCGGCCCGAGCTCGATCGCCATGTGAGTGAAGGGAACGGTCTCTTCGCCGACGGTAAAATACAGCCGGTGGATCGGGTTGGTGACCTTCGCGGCCGTGACCACCAGAAACAGGGCCACGCCGACCCGCCGTACGCTCGGGTTCCGGTGGTACGACCGGTTCGTGTACGCCGAGACGAAGTACAGCCAAGCCCCGACGGCCGCGAACCCGAGGACCAGCCCGAGGGTGTAGATCGGCTCTCGGAACGGATCGGGAGCCACGAAAAACAGCGCCTGGAGCAGGCTCCAGACCCCGGTGGCCGTCAGCAGCCAGACGAGCCCCGTCCGGATCTCACCGTCGTCGATCCGGCTGGCCCGGACCGCCGCGGCGGTCGCGATGAGTCCCGTGAGCGCGAACCCGGCGACGTAAGCGACCGCGACGGCGGTGGTCTGAAGCGAGACCGACATCTACCAGACTGGTTTGCCGTCCGCCGACAAAACTCTTCTCAGACGGTCACTCGATCGCAATCTCCGCGCCCTCGTCGTCGCCGGAACGTTTCGCGAGCTCGACTGTGAGCACGCCCCGCTCGTACCGGGCGGTCGTCTCGCTAGGGTCTCCGGCGGCCGGCAGGGTCAGGCTGCGATCCAGCGACCGGTGGGTGCGCTCCCTGCGTACCCGACGACCGTCGAGGTCTGCCGGCCCGTCAGCGATGACCCGGAGAGTGCGGTCGTCGGCCAGAGAGACGTCGATCCCTTCGGCGGACCGCCCCGGAAGGTCGACCGCGACGAGGAGGGCTTCACCCGTGTCGTAGAGATCCACCGGCGGCTCCGCCTCGCCGGCCGCGAGAAACTGATCGACGAACTGTTCGAGCTCCACGAGCGGATCGTTATCCTCTGCCATACCGGCTGATACGTCCCTGGCGCCCGAAAGTCCCCCGGTCCCCGTCTCGGCGAGCAGCGATTGCCGCCCCGGCGGTCCTGTGGGAGTCGATCGCACGATTGATCATTAACGTTTATTATAGATCGGCTGCTATCGGCACACGTTGATGCTCCCCGACGCCCCCCGCTCGGACGGACGCTCGCTCCGGTGCATTACGACGAGTGTCGATAGGTTTTTCGACAATATTATAACCGACACGGAAAATCGAGTGTAACAAGCAGATGTCTGGGCCCTCCGTCGTCGTCGGCACGATCGGATCGGATGCACACGTCGTCGGGATCACGCTGTTAGAACACGCCCTGAAGGAGGCGGGGTTCGAGGTGCGCAACCTCGGCGCACAGACTCCAAAGGAGGCCTTCGCCGAGGCGGCGGTCGAGACGGAGGCGAGTGCCGTGTTGGTCTCCTCGCTGTACGGCCACGCGGAACAGGACTGTGAGGGACTCCACGAGGCGTTCGCCGAGCGGGGCGTCGACCCGACGACCTACATCGGCGGGAACCTCGCGGTCGGGCAAAGCGAGTTCGAAGAGGTCCGCCGGCTGTTCCGCGAGATGGGCTTTGACGGCGTGTTCAGTGCTGACGCCGACTTCGAGGATGTCGTCGAGGCCCTCCGGGCGGAGTTCGGAATCGACGAGTCGGCGAGCCAGCTCGCCCGGGCCCGGTCGTAGTCCGATGGTCGAAGACCGACGGCTCACAGACGCCGAGCTCGACCGGCTCGACGAGCGGGTGTGGGCCGATGCTCCCGACGAGGCCCGAGTCGACTTCGAGGAGGCAGTCGCCTTTCACGAGTCCCTGCCCGCACACAAGCAGTTCGCGAACGTACTCGAAGGCGCCGACGGAGTCTTGACCCAACCGCGGGCGGGCGTAGCCCAACTCGAAGAACAGATCGAGCTGCTACGAACGCTCACCGAGGAGGGCGGCGCGGACCTGCTACCGACGACGATCGACTCTTACACTCGGGACAACGAGTACGAGAAGGCACAGGCGGGGCTCGAGCAGTCCCGCGAGACCGGCGAGAGCGAACTCAACGGATTCCCGGCTGTGAACCACGGCGTCGAGGGCTGTCGCAGCCTGATCGAGGCCGTCGACGCCCCCGTGCAGGTGCGACATGGCACGCCCGACGCACGCCTGCTTGCGGCGGTCACGCTCGCCGGCGGCTTCCAGAGCTTCGAGGGCGGGCCGATCACGTACAACCTGCCCTACACCAGTAAGTACGAGTTAGCCGAGACCATCGAGTACTGGCAGTACGTCGACCGGCTGTGTGGGGCCTACACCGAGCGGGGCGTGCGGATCAACCGGGAGCCGTTCGGCCCGCTGACCGGGACGCTCGTTCCCCCCTCGATCGCGATCGCGATCTGCATCGTCGAGGGGCTGCTCGCGGCTACCCAGGGCGTGCGCAGTGTCACCCTCGGGTACGGACAGGTCGGTAACGTCGTCCAAGACGTGGCCGCGATCCGCGCGATGGAGCGACTCGGCGCGGAGTATCTGCCCGACGAAGTGACGGTCACGACCGTTTTCCACCAGTGGATGGGTGGGTTCCCCAGAGACGAGGCCCGGGCAAGCGGCGTGATCGCGCTGGGCAGCGCTACCGCGGCGATCGTCGAACCCGACAAGATAATCACCAAATCTCCCCAGGAGGCCCGGGGCGTGCCGACCGCGGCGGCAAACGCCGCTGGACTCCGTACCACCGATCAGGTGCTCCAGATGCTCGCCGAACAGTCGATCGACCTCGAGGGCGTCGACCGCGAGCAGGAGCTGATCGAGCGGTCGGTCCGGTCGCTGCTCGAGGCGGTTTTCGAGGCCGGCGACGGCGATGTCGCGCGCGGGGTCGTCCGGGCCTTCGAACGGGGACTGCTCGACGTGCCCTTTCCGCCCAGCGAGGCCGCCGCGGGGGACACGCTGCCGGCCAGAGACGACGACGGCCGGGTCCGCCTGTTGAAGTTCGGCGATCTCGCCGTCGACGAAGAGACAAAAGAGATCCACCGTGCCAGACTCGAGGACCGGGCCGCGACCGAGGACCGAAGCCCGTCCTTCCGGATGGTCGCAGACGATGTCTCGGCGATCAGCGACGGCCGGCTCGTCGGCCGTCCGGGAGACGATTAATGTATATCGAGGCCCTCACCGCGACGCCCGGGGTGGCGGCGTTTTTTTCCGACGACCAGGCCGCGATCACTGCCGGCGCGGAGTCGGACGGCTTCGCCTACGACGCCGAGCCACGGACGCCGGGGTTCGACCGGATCCGCGAGCCCGGCGAGGCACTGTTGGTCGACCTGCGGCTGAGCGACGGTCGGGTCCTACGGGGTGACTGTGCTGCGGTGCAGTACGCCGCCGCGGGCGATCGCGATCCGGTCTTTCGCGCCAGCGAACACGTCGAAACCGTTGAGGGTCCGGTCGCCGAGCGGCTGGTCGGGCGCGATCCGGCGGCGCTCGCGACGAACGCTGCCGAACTCGAGGAGATGGAGCTACACTCGGCGGTCGAGTACGGCCTCTCGCAGGCGTTGGTCGCCGCCGCCGCGGCCGCCCGCGAGACGACCCGGACACGCGCCCTCGCCGACGCGCTCGGGACCGACCCCGCGACCGAGCCGGTGCCGGTGTTCGGACAGACCGGCGAGGATCGCCGACAGGGCGCCGAGAAGATGCTGCTCAAGCGCGTGCCGGTACTTCCGCACGGGCTGTTCAACAGTCCCGAGACGGTCGGACCGGAGGGTGGCCGGCTCGTCGAGTACCTGGCCTGGCTGTCAGAGCGGGCGACGGAGCTCGGCGAGGAGGGCTACCGGCCCCGGTTCCACGTCGACGTCTACGGGATGATCGACGCACTGTTCGGCCGGCCGTTCGACCGGCCGGCGGTAACGGAGTACTTCCGCGAGCTTGAGCGGGCGGCCGCCCCGTACCCGCTGCAGGTCGAGGAGCCGACGATCGCCGAGGACCGGGCGGGACAGATCGCGGCGATGGTCGAGCTCCGGGACGGACTCGCCGAGGCCGGCGTCGGGGTGGACCTCGTCGCCGACGAGTGGTGTGACCGGCGTGGCGACATCGAGGCGTTCGTCGACGCCGGCGCGGCCGACCTCGTCCAGGTGAAAACCCCCGACGTGGGCAGTCTCTTAGAGAGTGGCCGGGCGGTTCGGTACTGCGAGGGGACCGATGTCCGGGCGTATCTCGGCGGCACCTGCAACGAGACCACAGTGTCGGCGCGGGCGAGCGCACACCTCGGGCTCGCGACCGACGCCGCACAGCTGCTCGCGAAACCGGGGATGGGCTTCGACGAGGGGTACGCGATCGTCACAAACGAGATGCGCCGGACGCTCGCCCGCCACCGCCGCGAGCCGAACCAGGAGACAGATTAGTCCCGCTACCGATCTCACACCACGCATGACAGACGACACAGACGACGCCGACGACACGGAGGACCGAGAGACGCGAGTCCGGGCGGGCTGGCAGGGCCGGTTCTACGAGGACTTCGCCGTCGGGGACGTGTACAAACACCCATACGGCCGGACCGTGACCGAGACCGACAACGTCTGGTTCACGAACCTGACCCAGAACATGAACCCGATGCATTTCACCGAGCCCTACGCCGCCGAGACCGAGTTCGGCGAGCGGCTGGTCAACGGGCTGTACGTGATTGCGCTCGCGGTCGGGATGAGCGTGATCGACGTGAGCACGAACGCCACGGCGAACCTGGGCTACGACGACGTTCAGCACCACGCCCCGGTGTTTCACGGCGACACGATCTTCGCCGAGAGCGAGGTGCTCTCGAAACGCGAGTCAGAGTCCCGCGAGCATGTCGGTCTGGTCACCACCGAGCTCCGGGCGTACAACCAGGACGACGAGCTCGTGCTCTCGCTTGAGCGGACGCCGATGGTGCTCAAACGGGCGTACGCAGACCCGTCGCCGGCCCGGCCCCCGGGCTGGCCAGAGGGAGTCGGTACGCAGCCGGAATGACCGTGCCAGACCTCGCCGGTGGCCTCCCCGAGCGGATCGCCGATGGACTACCGGTCGTCGATCCCGCGAGCGCCGCCGAGACGATCGAGGACGGGGCGACGGTCGCGGTCTCGGGATTCGGAAGCGTCGGCGACCCCAAGGCCGTGCCGCGGGCGATCGCACGGGCGGCCGAGGCCGGCGACCGTGATCCGTCGCTGACGGTCGTCTCCGGGGGCAGCGTCGGCGATCCGATCGACACCGACTTAGTCGAGACCGGCGGGATCGACCGACGGTACCCGTTCGTCGCGACCGACGCGGCGCGGGCGGCGGCAAACGACCGCTCGATGGCCTTCGCCGACCGCGGTATCGCCGGGCTGAGTGACGAGGTTCGGTTCGGTCGAGTCGCCGATCCCGACCTCGCGGTGGTCGAGGCGGTGGCGGTCGGGCCGGACTGGGTGATTCCCTCGACCTCGGTCGGCCAGACCCCCGCGTACGTTCGGGCCGCCGATGAGCTGATCGTCGAAGTCAACGCCGCACAGCCGCTCGAACTCGCCCGGTTTCACGACATCATCGTTCGCGATCCACCGCCGAGCCGGGGGCCGATCGGGCTCACAGGCCCGGGCGAGCGGATCGGCACCCCAGCGGTCTCGTTCACGCCGGAGAAGCTCCGAGCGGTCGTGCGGACCGATGAGCGCGACGATCCCTACGAGTTCCGCGAGCCGACCGCGGCCGACCGGGCGATCGCGGCGAATCTCACGGACTTTCTCGAACGCGAGCGTGACCGCGATCCCGCAATCGGCGCGGCACCGACCCTGCAGTTCGGCGTCGGAAGCCTCGGCAATGCCCTGATGCGGGCGCTCGCGGACTCGGCGCTCGCCGATAGCCGGCTCCGGTACTTCGGCGAGGTGATCCAGGATGGGCTGCTCGATCTGCTCGAGGCCGGTGACCTCGAGGCCGCGAGTGCGACCTCGCTTGCACTCTCTGCGGCCGGCCAGGATCGGCTGTTCGCCGATCCCGATGGATACGCAGAGAGCGTGGTGCTTCGCCCCTCCGAGCTGTCGAACGCGCCGGCGCTGATCGACCGGTTCGGCGTCGTCGCGGTCAACAGCGCCATCGAACTCGACCTGTACGGCCACGTCAACTCCACGCACATCCGTGGCTCGCGGCTGGTTAGCGGCGTCGGCGGGAGCGTCGACTTCAACCGCAACGCACACCTGACCGTCGTCGCGACGCCGGCGACCGCCGGTGGCGGCGAGGTTTCGACGGTCGTCCCGATGGTGACACACGCCGATCACACGGAACACGATATCGACGCGGTCGTGACCGAACACGGCGTCGCCGACCTGCGCGGGCTGGCGCCGATCGAGCGCGCCGAGGCGATAATCGAGTGTGCCGCGCCGGAGTTTCGTGCGGATCTCCGGACGTACTTGACACAAGCTCGGACCGCCGGCGGGCACCTGCCGCACGATCTTGAGACCGCCTTCGACTGGCGGTCCTGACGGGGTGACCGTCCTGGCTCTTTTGCGGCCCGCGATTCGGTTCCCGGCCGAGTGAGGCGCAGTATCGGTTACTCGTCTGACTCCGCGGTGAACTCCCGTTCGGACAGGACGGTGTTGCCGTCGAAGATGACGAACACGCGACGGGGCCGTTCGGCGACCGAGAGGACGACGGCGTCGTCGGGCTCGACGGTCTCGTAGGTCTCGGCCCAGGGAGTGCGGTTCTCGACGGGGGCGCCGAGTACCTCGACGCGGAGCCGCTCGGGGTCGATCGGGTCGCCGCCGGCGTGGGCAATCGTGAGCTCCTTGGCGCCCTCGTCGTAGTCGATCTCGAAGGTCGCGTCGGGAGTGACGGCGTACTCGTCGACGCGGAACGGCCGGTCGTCGTCGACCCACTCGACGACGATCCGGTCGCCGACCGCGACGTCGACGGCGACGGAATCGCCGTCGGTCAGCCGGTCGTACCGGTCCGTGAACTGGACCGACGCCGGCCCGTCTTCCTCTGCGAAGCCGATCCGGTAGTTCTCGGCCGGCTGGCGCTCGGAGCCGCGATACGTGATCGTCGCGGTTCCATCCTCGAGACCGAACTCGAATCGTCCCGGCGGCTCGGCGCGGAAGCTGAATACCGATGTCGTGATGCCGTAGGCTTCGTTGTCGCGGCTGCGCTCGACGGTCAACGTGATGTCGACCCGATCGCCGTAGCCGACATCCTCGACGGTGATCGAGTCGCCGGCGGTCAGCCGATCACCGACGAGACTCTCGAGGTCGGTCTCTCCGTCGTCTTCGGGCCCGAGTCCGCCACGTCGAAGCGAGAACTTCGTCGCGTCCGCCTCGAACTCCTCGGTGTAGGTAATCGTGAGCGCGTCGGCGTCGGGGTCGTACTCGCCCTCGAAGGCGTCGCGACCGGTCGCGACCGACCGACCCAGCGGCCGTTCGACGCCGAACTCGGGGTCGAGCCATACGACCTCGACGAGCTGGAAGGGATCGACATCGATCTCGAAGCGGTCGCCGGGCTCGATGAGCGCCTCGCGGTCGTCCCAGGGTGGGGCGCGTTTTTCGCCGCCGACCCTGAACTCGAGCCGGGCCGGGTCGACCGGCTCCTCACCGATCTGTTCGAGCACGCCCTCCGAGTCTCTGAAGGTAAATCGTGCGTCCGGAGCGTTGTCCGGCAGCTGCGAGGGCGGCAGCTGGGTCACGAACGACCCGACGACGGTCTGATCCTCCGGACCGACCCGCTCGTACTCGACATCGAGCTCGTCGACGTTACCGCGCCGACCGTCGATGATCGTCTCGACGGCCGCCTCGGTGGCCCCCTCCTGATCGACGAAGCGAACCGCGAACTCGACGCGCTGGTCGTACTCGCCGACGAGCCGTCGTCCGACAGCGACCTGCTCGACGGCGTCGGGGACCTCGAAGGAGCTCTCCTCGGTGTTCGGCGCGAGTCCGATAAAGGTATTGTCCTGGATCGGTGCGACGACCGGTTCGACCGTGGTACCGACTCCGGCCTCCGGGTCCGCGGCCGCGTCCCGGGCGGCCTCGAGTCCCGCCTCCCAGGGCCCGTCGTTCCGGGCGGTGATCGCGAGCCCGTCCGCGGCGTGAGCGGCGACGTTCTCTGGCGGATCGAGAGCTTCGCCGTCGAAGGAGCCGACCGCGACTGCGAGACTCACCGCGGTCTCGTCCGGGTCGACCGCGACTGCCGCGCGGTCGATCGTCTCGGGGTCGACCCCGAGCTGTTGGGCGACGAGTCTCGTGGTGGGAACCGACGCTTCCGCCTCCGTTTCGGAACCCTCAGACGGCGGTGCGACGATCCAGAGCGGCCTGATCGACCGATCGCCGACGGTTCGGGGAATCGCACCGAGGACCGTCCCGAGATCCTCGGACAGACCCAGTTCGTCTGTCCGGTCACCGTCTGGCTGGTCGTCGGAATCGGCCGCCGGATCCTCGTTCGAGTCGTTTTGTTCGGCCGGCTCCTGTGAGTCGTTTTCCAGACAGCCGGCGAGGAGGGCTACGCCGCCGATGGCGAGGAGTCGTCGTCGCGTCGGGGCCATACTCGGTGATCCTCCCGGACCCCAATAAAGGGAGTCGAGGGATTTCCCCGACAGAAACGCGGCCGGTTACGCGTCGGTTACATGGACCGCCTCGCCGACGAGCGCAACGTTACCGGACCGTGGGTGACCGGAGAGAGAGACCGCGAGTCGGTCCGGCCGAGGCGACGACACGGTCTGTCGGGATCGAACTGCGCTCACAAAACTGCGAGTGGAACACCTGGGAACCCCGGTACAACTAACAGGGAGCCGACGGTTGATCACCCCTGGTAGGGGTGATACTCCATGCCCTTGTGTTTGAGCTCGTTGCGCTTCTGTTCCAGAAACGAGTAGACGGCCCCGTGGGGGGCCCCCTCGAGCAGCATCTCGACGGCCTCCCTGACGGCCTCGACTTGGCGGGGACCGCCGATGGCGCCGAGCGTCGAGCCGTAGATCACGACCGAAGCGCCGGTGAGTTCCTCCATGAGCTCGCGGGTGCGGCCGTCCTCGCCGATGAGCCGGCCTTTCTTGCGCCGGAGGTCCGACTCGTTTCGCGCGGCCGCATCGATGTCGATTAGCTCGAACAGCATCATCTCGTCTTCGAGCAGACGCATGGCTTCTTCCGGGGCGAACCCGCGACCGATCGCTTTCACGATGTCGGGGCCCTTGAGCCCGGTGACCGGGTCGCCGACCTTCTCGACGCGCACGGTGCCCGACTCCGAGTCGATATCGAGCCGGACCTCCGCGCGGCGCTCGATCTCGCGCATCGTCTCGCCGCCACGACCGATGAGAACACCGATCCGGTCGTCGGGGACCGTCACGTGTTGCATGACTCATGTAAGCGGACAGACCCGCTAAAGTGTGTCGGAGCACCGACCGCGACGACAGCGTCAGGTCGGCGTCGGGTCGGCCCGCTCGCGGAGGTACGCGAGCAGCTCCGAGCCGGTCACCGACAGCCCCTGCCGGCGGAAAAACGACGCGACGTTCTCACAGTCCCGCTCGAGAAACTCGTCGCTGTTGGGGTGATGGACCGTCACCGCCTGGCCGACATCGATCAGGTACAGCCGCGAGTCGTCGACGACGATGTTGTACTCCGAAAGGTCGCCGTGGATCATCCCGGCGTCGTACAGCCGGCGCATGTACTCTCTGATGACCTCGAAGGCGGTGTTCGGGTTCTCGAGTTGCACCTCCGCGAGGCGCCTGGCCCGGCCCGCGTCGGTGCCCAGATACTCCATGATCAGGACGTTGCGCTCGACCGCGAGCGGCCGGGGCGCTCGGACCCCTGCCGCCCGGGCGCGCTTGAGATTGGCAAACTCCTTTTTCACCCAGCCGATCACGACCGCCTTCTTGTCGTTTGCCACCTCCTCGAACCGGGGGTCACCCTCTAGATACTCGCCCATCTCGCGGAAGTCCGAGGCGTTGATGCGGTAGATCTTGACCGCGACGGTCGGCTCCTCGCCGCCGAGCTCGGCCGCGGCGGCTTCCCCGCCAAGCGCCGTGTAGACGTTTGCCTCCTTGCCGGTCGAGACCGGCCCGCCGAAGGCGGCGATCTGGCCGTCCTGAACGAGCTTGTACAGGGCGCCGTAGGTCGCCTCGTCGAACACCGACTCTTCGAGTTTGAACTGGTCTGCATCGGTGAGTCGCTCGCGAAACTGGCTGAACTCCCGGTCGCGCTCGCGGGCGATCCGGTCGGCCTCGGTGTCCGAGTAATCGATCGAGGTCCACTCGTCGCCCGGCGGCGCCTGGTCGGTGTCGAGCAGGCCGTAATCCTCGTCCATCTGTTCCGTCGTAGGCGGTCGGGGGACAAAAGACTGGCCGGGAAAAAGTCGGACGGTTTATGACGCCGGACCGAGTAGTAAAGGCTTAATGGCTGATTCGGCCGACGTCACACGCCTGTTCGGTGGTCCGGGGAGCGGGAAGACGACGGCGCTGCTCGACCGCGTCGAGGAGTTGTTAGACGATCCGGATGTCGAGATCCGAGACGTGCTCGTCGTCTCGTACACGCGGGCGGCCGCCTCGGAGATCCGCGAGCGACTCGCGGACCGCCTGGACGTCTCTCCCCGCGCGCTCCGGGGCAACGTCTCGACGATGCACGCGAAGGCCTACGATCTGCTCGATCTCTCGCGCAGCGACGTCGTCGGCGAGTCCGAGAAGGAGGAGTTCTGTGACGACTACGGGATCGAGTACGAGAACGAACACGACGGCTCGCGGCGCCGCTCGGCCCGGTCGACGACGATCGGAAACAAGGTGATCGCGACAAGCCAGTGGCTCCAGCGCACCCGCCGAGACGTCGGGGACTGGTACGAGGTGCCGTTCAAGTGGAACGACGAGGAGGTTCGACTCCCCCCGGAAATCGACGACCGGGCCCAGACCGGTAACAAGTACACCCCCACTTGGCCAAGCGACGACGACCGGCTGGATGTCCCCGAGGCGATCCGGGCCTGGCGGGCCTGGAAGGGCGAGCAGGGGCTGGTCGGGTTCGCGGACATGCTCGAGCGGGTCAAAGAGCGGTCGCTCGTGCCCGGGATCGATTACCTGGTGATCGACGAGTTCCAGGACATCACGACCCTGCAATACGCCGTCTACGCGGAGTGGCGCCCCCACACCGAGCGGGTGCTGATCGCCGGCGACGACGACCAGGTCGTCTACGCCTGGCAGGGGGCAGACCCCGACCTGCTGCTCGACGAGGATGTCGACGAGGACGTGGTCCTGCCGAACTCCTACCGGCTGCCCTCCCGGATCCTCAACGCCGTCAACCGGGAGGTGAGCCACATCGAGAAACGCCAGGAGAAAGACCTCGAGCCGCGCAAGGAGGGCGGCAGCGTCGAGGCGATCCGAAACCGGTCGATGCTGGATCTCTCCCGGGAGGTCACCCGGACCGTCGAAGAGACCGACGAGACGGTGATGGTGCTGTTCCGGGCCCGGTACCAGATGTTCCAGTTCATCGACGAGTTCATCGACCAGGGCATCCCGTTCCGGTGTCTGACCGACCAGCGGATGTGGACCGACCGGCTCGCCCAGTACGTCAGCGGGATCGAGTCTCTGGGCGAGGATAAGCCCCTGACAGGACTCGAGGCACGCCGGCTGGCGGACATGCTCGCTGATTCCGCGTTCGGGACCGGCGACCGCGACGAGCTGTTCGACGCCTTAGAGGACCGCGAGGAGGCCGCCGACGTCGACGACATCGCCGAGTTCGATGTCGAGCCGGAGCTGATCCGCGAACACGCCCCGTTCGCGCCCGACCCGCCGGCGGCCGCGGACATGCTCCGGAAGGTCACGAGCTTCCAGGAGCGCAGCGTGCGGGCGTACTTCGCCGGCCCGTACCGCGGAATGGCACACGATCGGGTGCGCCTGGGGACGATCCACTCCGCGAAGGGCCGCGAGGCCGATCACGTCTTCCTCGCCACCGACCTCACCGAGAAGGTCGTCGAGCAGATGGCCGCGACCATCGACCAGACCGACGCGGCAGTGCCGGGCGACGCGGAGTTCACCAAGACGACCAGCCCCGTGCCGACGATCACCGACAACGAGCGACGGGTGTTTTACGTCGGGATGTCTCGAGCCCGAGAGCGACTCGTCCTCTTGGAGAACTTAGTCGACGGCGCGCCGACCCTGCCGATCGATGTCCTGCTCGAGAACGAGCCCGCCGAAACCGACATCGAGGAGCTGCTCGAACGGGTAAGCGAGCCGCCGGTGGCGGGGACACAGTAACGCTTGGGACAAAGGTTAACTCCCGATCGATCCTTCCGCCGGTATGAGCGACGACCAGACGCTGTTCGAGCGGATCGTTGCGGGTGAGATCCCGAGTCACGCGGTCTACGAGGACGAGACTACCTACGCCTTTCTGGACGTGAACCCGCTGGCTCCGGGACACACGCTGGTGATCCCCAAAGAGCCCTACGAGCGACTCGACGAGGTGCCTCCCGCCGTCGCGGGCGATCTGTTCGCGGCGATCGCAGAGCTCGCGCCGGCGATCGAGGCAGCCGTCGACGCCCCCGGGAGCCTGATCGCGGCCCACAACGGCGCCGCCGCCGGGCACGAGGTGCCACATCTTCACTGGCACATCGTCCCGCGGTTCGAGGGCGACGGTGCCGGGGCGATCCACGCCCTGTTCGACGGCGTCGAGATGGACGACGAGGAACTCGCCGCGACGGCCGCCGAGATCCGCGATCGCCAGTAGTCGGCCGATACGTCGGCGCTCGGGACAGCGCGGTGACACGATCCATTACGTTTATACATCCGTGTGCCATTGTATTGCGTGACGCTTCGTCTGGAGGGCCGAAGCGTCAGCGGGGACCAATTCAGGGCGGCAAGCACCCTTTTTCAGGGTGCTTTCCTTTCCGTTTTCACGAACGATCAGCGCCGAGTGCTGCGGTTCAGCTGACCCTCTCAAGCAGTTCCTCGATCGTCGCCGTCGCGTCGGCGTCGGGTTCGGTGAACGGGGCACGCGGGTGACCGGCCGGGAGACCGCGCTGGCGCATTGCCCACTTCAACCCGGGGACGCCGAACTGGCTCGTGATCGCGCGGTTCAGTCGGACGAGCGTCTCGTTGTGCTCGCGGGCAGCTGCCGGGTCCCTCGCGTGTTCGTCGGCGACCGCGGATAGCTCGCCGGGGGCGAGGTTCGCGAGCGCCATGATCCCGCCGACGGCACCGGCGTCGAGCGCCTGCGCGAAGACACTCGCGCTGCCGACGAGCACGTCGAACTCGGCGTCGGCGGTGCGTTCGACGGTCCGAACGAGCTTGCCGACATCGCCCGCGGAGTCTTTGATCCCGGCGATTCCGGGGTGCTCGGCCAGCCGTCCGACGGTCGCGGCCGTCAGGGCGGCGTCGGTGTATGTCGGTACCGAGTACAGGTACACCGGCACCGGCGCCCGGTCGGCAAGCTCCCGGTAGTAGGCCTCGAAGGTCGCCTGGTCGTGGTTGTAATAGAACGGCGTCACGACCAGCGCCGCGTCCGCGCCGGCCTCGGCGGCAGCCACAGTTGCGCGCTCGGTCTCTCGCAGTCCCGGGCTACCGGTGCCGGCGAGCACCGGGACCGACGCCGCGTCGGCGACGGTTTCGACGACCCGGCGGCGCTCGGCGGCGGTCATCAGCTCCGCCTCGCTCGTCGAGCCACAGGGCACGAGAAAGTCGACGCCGCGGTCCTCGAGGTGGGCGACCAGCTCGCGGAGCGCGTTGTGATCGATGTCGCCGTCGTCGTCGAAGGGGGTCACGAGCGGCGGTGCGACGCCGCCGATCTCGGGATCGTCGAGTTCGTCCGTGAGCATACACGTCGGTCGACGGCTCGACAGTTGTAGGTTCCGGCTACGACTCTGCGAGCTCGATGACCTCGTCGAAAAACGACAGCGAGTCGTGGGGACCGGGGTGTGCTTCCGGGTGGTACTGGCGGGTCCGGATCGAGAGCTCGTCGCTGTCGAGGCCCTCGGGGGTGTCGTCGTTGACGTTAACCTGCGTGACGGTCAGCTCCTCGCCCGAGTCGGCGACGGCGTAGCCGTGATTCTGGGTGGTCATCACGACCCGGTCGGTGCGGAGGTCCCGAACCGGCTGGTTGACCCCGCGGTGGCCGAACTCCATCTTCTCGGTGCGCCCGCCCAGGGCGTTCGCGACGACCTGCTGGCCGAGACAGATCCCCGCGAGCGGGCGCTCGCCGGCGTACTCCCCGACGAGCGTCGCCGCCGCCTCGAAGCTCTCCGGGTCGCCCGGTCCGTTCGAGAGAAAGAGCAGATCCGGGTCCAGCCGGTCGATCGCCTCGGGGGGCGTGTCGTGTGGCAGCTGGTGGACGACGGCGTCGCGCTCGACGAGTGCCTTGGCGATCGATCCCTTCGCACCGCAGTCGATCAGGGCCACCGACGGGCCATCGCCATCGGGATTGTGAACGACCGGCTCTGCGACCGACACTCGGGCCCCGATGTCGATGTGGGCGGACATCGGCTCACACCGGTCGAGCTCGGCCAGCGCTGTCTCGGGCGTGGCCTCCGGCCCGGCGGCGATGCCGGCCCGCATTGCCCCCTCGTCGCGGATCGCCGTCACGACCGCCCGCGTATCGAGCGTGTCGACGGCCGGAACGCCCTCCTCGCAGAGCCAGGCGGCGACGTCGTCGGTCAGTTCCCGAGCGAGCACACCCCGCGGGTGGACCCGGTCCGACTCGAACCGCTCGGCTCGCACCCCGTAGTTGCCGATCAACGGGTAGGAAAACGTGAGCAGCTGCTCCTCGTAGCTGGGGTCGGTGAGACTCTCCTCGTAGCCGGTGTATGCGGTGGTGAACACGAGCTCCCCGCGGGCCCGTCCGGGCGACCGCGCCGTCGCTTCGAGAACCCGCTCGCCCTCGAGAGCGAGGTATGCGTCGGCCATTGCGAGATTCGTATGCAGGACCGGATCATAAGCGTTGCTTTCGAAACAACGTTACGAAATTCGTAGCGCTCAAGTGGTCCCGAAGGAATCGCTCGTATGGACGAGCTGGACCGACAGATTCTCACCATCCTTCGACAGGACGCGCGGACGCCGTACACGGAGATCGCAGATCGGATCGACACCTCCGAGGGGACGGTCCGCAACCGGGTCGATCGGCTGCTCGCCGACGGGGTAATCGAGCGGTTCACCGTTGCGACCCGGACGGGCAACGTCCGGGCGGCAATCGAGGTCGAGGTGGATGTCGATGTCGACACCGACGGGCTGACGCAGCTGATGGTCGGCTGGGCGCCGGTTGATTTCGCCTGGCAGATCTCCGGCGAGGAAGATCTCGTGCTCGTCGTCGACGTGGCCGATACCGCCGCGCTGAACGAGCTGATCGCCCGGGTCCGCAACCGAGGCGAGGTCGTCTCGACAAAGACCAGGCTCATCCTCGACGAGTGGCTCGGGCCGGCCGAGTGAGCCCGAAGCGAAGACGGTATGTCGCCACTCTCCTTGGAGAGAGGCAATGACGACCAGCACCCGGGAGTTCGACGAGGACCACGAGAACGCGGGCCAAGATGTCGTCGCCGTCGACGCCGACGACATCTCCCAGCGGGCGGTCAACCGGCTCGATGCCCACACCGGCGAGGGGATCCGCCACCGGGCGTTTACTACCCTGCTATTCGACGGGGCCGGACGACTGCTGCTCGCCCAGCGCAGCCCCGAGAAGCGCCTCTGGGACACCTACTGGGACGGGACCGTCGCCTCGCACCCGGCGCCGGGCGAGACACAGACCGCGGCCGCGGCCGAGCGGCTCGATGAGGAACTTGGGATCGCCCCCGAGCAGTACGACGAGCTGGCGGTCACCGACCGGTTTGAGTACAAGTGTCACTACCACGACATCGGCGTCGAACACGAGGTCTGTACCGTGTTGCGGGCGACGCTGACCGACACGAGCCTCGATCCGGATCCCGAGGAGGTCGGCGGCATCGCTTGGGTGCCCTACGACCGACTGGGCGAGCACCCACGGTGGTACCGCCAGTTCCGCTTGTGTCCCTGGTTCGAGATCGCGATGCGCCGGGATCGCGACGACTGAGTCAACGCCGCGTCGCGACCGCGGCCCAGACGGCGGCGGCGGCGAGCGCGACCGCCGGCACCAACGGCAGCGCGAAATACAGCTCCTGGGAGATGCCGCGGGCTGCCAGCCACTCCTGAACCGCCGGGACGAACAGGAGCGTCGCCGGCACCACCAGTAACGCGACCGCGACCGCGCCGACCAGCAGCCACCCGCTCGGCCCGAGTTCAGCCTCGTCCATCGACGAAGGTCAGTACTTCCCGTCGGGCCGGATCACGACCTTTCCGAACCCCTTGCGGTCCTCGAGCATCTCGTGTCCGCGGGCGATCTCGCTCATCGGGAGCACCGCCCGGACGTGCGGTTCGAAGGTGCCGTCCCAGACCAGCTCCAGAACATCCTCGACCTCGCCGGGGGTAGCCATTGTCGAGCCGATCACCTCGAGTTGGTTCCAGAAGATCCGGTTGATATCGGTCTCCGGGCTGCCGCCGGTGGTCGCGCCGCAGGTGACCAGCCGACCGCCCTTCGCGAGGCTGTTGAGCGAGTTCTGCCAGGTGGCGGCACCGACGTGATCGACGACGACATCGACTCCGCGCTTGTCGGTGCGATCGCGGATCGCGGCCGCGAAGTCCTCTCGCTCGTAGTTGATCGTGTGATCGGCCCCGAGCTCGGCAGCGTGGGCGAGTTTCTCCTCGGTGCTCGCGGTCGCGTACACCTCTGCACCGGCGTAGTCGGCGATCTGGACCGCGGCGTGGCCGACCCCGCCGCTCGCTCCGAGCACGAGCACCGATTCCCCGGGCCGGATATCTGCCCGGGTCACGAGCATCCGCCAGGCGGTCTGGAAGACGAGCGGTGCCGCGGCGGCGGTCACCCAGTCGACGCCCTCGGGAACTGCTACGAGATTTTCCGCCGGCACGGCTGCGTACTCCGCGTGGACCCCCGGAACGTGTTCGCCGATGACGTGGTAGTTCACACAGCGGGTTGGATCGCCGGCCCGACAGAACTCACAGCGACCGCACGAAACGCCGGCCGAAAGCGCGACCCGATCGCCCTCGGCGAACCGGTCGACGCCCGACCCGACCGTGCGGACGGTCCCGGCGCCGTCGCTGCCGGGCACGTGGGGCAGGTCGAGCTCCACGCCCGGCAGTCCCCGCCGGGTCCAGACATCGAGGTGGTTGAGCCCGCCGGCCTCGATCTCGACGAGCACCTCCTCGCGGCCCGGCTCCGGCTCTGGTTGCTTACCGTACTCGAGGCCCTCCCGTCCCCCGTGTTCGGTGATCTGAACGGCCTGCATGGGCCTACCAGGGCAACCGAGCGCATAATGGTACTGGTGACACGCTTTTTTATCGACCGGGCGTACCAGACGCATGGTTGATTTTCAGTCCCGCGAGTCCCGGCGGCGGGCCAGCGGCGACCCCGACGAGTCCGGACCCGGCGAGGCGAACTCGGTGGACTCTTCCGAGACGACCGACGGCGAGGCACCCACCGACGGCGGGGAGCTCGGAACTGCACTCGTCCGCGTCGGCGGCGACGGGACCGCGGCGGCCGTCGATGCGGTCGCCGCGGGGCTCGAAGAAGTGGCGACGGTCGCGACCCGCGACCGAGTCCGGGCGGAGTATGACGCCGTTCAGCGCTCGGTCGACCGGTACGCGGGCCGGGACGATGTCGATTTCGCTGTCACAATTGGCGGAACGGGAATCGAGCCCGACGACGTGACCGTCGAAGCCCTCGAGCCGCTGTTCGATCGGCGACTCCCCGGCTTCGGCGAGCTGTTCCGGCGGCTGGCCTACGACCGCGTTGGATCGGCAGCGATCGGTAGCCGGACGACCGCCGGCGTCGCCGAGCAGACTCCTGTGTTCGCCGTGCCGGGCGACCCCGAGGCGGCCACGCTCGCCGTCGATGCGGTCATCCGGCCGGAGGCGGCATCGCTCGTCGCGGCCGCGACCGGACGGGACTGACTCGCCCGACGGTCGACGCCGACGGGCTCGTCGGACCGGCCGGCCCCGTCACCAAGCGTGAACGCTATGCCCGCGGCCGCCGAGGACGCCGTATGCGCGTCGACATCGGAAACGCCCTCGCAGCGGTCGCGGATCCGGGGATCGCCGAGTCAGGACTCGACGAGCTCGACGACCGCGTGGCGACCGCCCACGAGCGGATCGCCGCGGGCCGATCGGACGGAGCGTTCGGCTACGCCGCTTTGAACCTCCCCGACCGGACCGACCCCGAGGAGATCGCAGACGCGGTCGCCGAGTTTCCCGACGCCGAGGCGATCCTGACCGTCGGCATCGGGGGGAGCGCGCTCGGGGCGAGTACCGTCTCGGCGGCGACCGGCCCTCACGAGATTGATCACTACGCGCTGGACAACGTCGACCCGGCACACGCGAGGGAGGTGCTCGCGGAAGTGTCTCTCGAGGACGCGGTCGTCCACGTCGTCTCGCGGTCGGGCACGACCGCCGAGACGCTCGCGAACTTCCTCGTAGTCAGGGACGCGATGGAGACCGCCGGCGTCGACTGGTCCGAACGGACGATCGTCACTACCGGTCAGGAGGGACCGCTCCGGAGGCTCGCGAGCGAGCGTGGACTACCGACCCTCTCAGTGCCGGCCGGCGTCCCAGGACGGTTCGCGGCGCTCTCGCCGGTCGGGCTGGTGCCGGCGGCGCTGCAGGGCGTCAATATAGAGACGATTTTGGCCGGCGGACGGCGCGCGGCCGAGACCCTCGGACCGTCCCTGTACGAGTGTCCGGCCTACGCCTACGGCGCCGTTGCCTACGCGCTCGCCGGGCGGGGCGCCCGGAGCGCCGTCATGATGCCATACGCCGAGCGGCTCGAACCGTTCGCCGAGTGGTTCGCCCAGCTGTGGGCCGAGAGCCTTGGCAAGGACGGCCGGGGACAGACGCCGATCCGCGCGCTGGGCGCGACCGACCAGCACTCCCAGCTGCAGCTCTACCGCGCCGGGCCGCGGGACAAGCTGGTGACGCTGCTTCGCCCGCGTGAACGGGCCGATCGGGCGATCCCGGCCCCCGAGACAGACGAGCTCGCGTACCTCGGGAACGCCACGCTCGGCGGCCTGCTCGACGCCGAGTTCGAGGCCACGGAGGCCAGCCTGGCCGCCGCCGGCCGGCCGACCGTGCGGATCGAGATCGATCGGCTCGACCCGGCGTCGGTCGGCGGGCTGCTGTACGAGATGGAGGCGGCCTGCGTGCTCGCTGGCGAGCTCTTCGGCGTCGAGACGTTCACCCAGCCCGCCGTCGAGTGGGGCAAGATGGCCGCCCGGGGACTGCTCGGCGGTGGCGACTTCGCGGAAGCCGAGGC
>CAYREK010000017.1:26283-28005 GCA_964423305.1 uncultured Halobacteriales archaeon
GAGAGAACGCTTCGAGAGCGCGAGCCACGCGGTGGGACTCGTGCTCACTGCCTTCGTCGTCGGCGGGGCCTTCGCAGCCGGCGGACGGGAGCTGCTGGCCGCGACAGCCGCCGGCGACCCGCTCGTCGAGGCCGGCGCGACAGCCGCGAGCTTCGTAGGATTCCTACTCGTCGGCGTTGCGTATCTCGACTGGCGCGGCGAGCCGTCCGTCGAGCTCGGGTGGCCGACGCGACGAGACGCCGCCGTCGCCGGGCTCGGGACAGTCGCACTCGTCGGGTTGATGTTCGGACTCGAGACGCTTTTCTCGCAGTTGGGGCTCAGCCCGGCCGACAACGCCACGATCGAGGCCGCACGCGAGCAGCCGCGGCTGTTCCTGTACTACGTGCCGGTCGCCGTCGCGCTCGTCGCTCCGGCCGAGGAGCTGCTCTTCCGGGGGCTCGTCCAGGGACTCTTTCGGCGAAGTTACGGCGTCGCTCCAGGGATCGCGATCGCCGCGGTCGTCTTCGGGCTCGTCCACTACCCGGCACTGACCGGCGCCGGCAGCTCCGGGGCATACGTGCTGGTCGCCGTGCTCGCTGGCGTCGTCCTCGGGATCGTCTACGAGTACACACACAACCTGCTCGTTCCGATCGCCGTCCACGCCGCCTGGAACGCCGTCGTCTACCTCGTCGGATACTACGGGGCGGTCGGAGTCGCGGTCCCGGCGGGCTGATCAGGCCGGGTTCTTTCGGGAGAGATCGCTCCCGCAGACCGGACACCGGTCGTGGTGCTCGTCGAACTCGCGGCCACAGCCCTGACACTGGAACCGCCAGGAGCGTTGCTCGTCGATTCCCTCCCGGTCGATCACCTCGACGGCGACGTTTAGGCGGTCGGCGACGTTTTGCATCGCGTAGTCGTCTGTCACCAGCCGACTATCGAGCTCGAACGCGGCCGCGACCAGCCGAACGTCGGTCCGGGAGAGCGTCTCGAGGTCGCCGGTCTCGCGGGCGGCTCGCTCGATCCGCTCGACGGTCTCGCCGTCGGGAATGTGTAAGTGCATTCCTGACCCCTCCAGTGCGTCGAATCGGTAGGCGCTCTCGTCTTCGAGTTCCTCTCGCACCGCCGGGATCGTCGCGATGTCGCCGTCGGTGTGAAACTCGTTGATGAACGCCGACGAGTCGAGGACGTACATTTTACCGCTGGATGATCATGTGGTCTTTGACAGCCTGGACGCGGTCGACCGGCACCAGCAACCGGCCTGCGGTGTCGGTCTCAAACTCCGTCTCGTTGACGCCGTCGGGATCGATAATGAGATCCTGGAGCCGCCCGGTTTTGATGTCCATCGTAATATTGTACAACATGCCGATCTCCGCGCCGTCAGAGCCCATCACGGCCTTCCCCGAGAGATTCTCCGCCAGTAGCTCTGCCATGTGCCGAACTATTTCGGCCGCCTACGTGAATCTTACTGAAGATCAAGGCGAACGTCTCGCGCTTTAGCTGAATGCAGGCGCTAAGCCCCCTCCCTCAACGAGCACCGCAGTCCGCGCCAGCGGACAAGGAGCGCAGTAGGGCGGGGAGACAGCGTCCCCAGAAATCTCTGATTTCTGGTGTGCGAACGAATCGCAGAGCGATTCGTCCACGCCGTCTTCCCCTGTTCGTACACGTTCCGGTGATTGTCTCACAGGCCTACGCAAGCATTTTTACCGGAGAACGCCCAACCAGAGTGTAAGATGGGCGTTCCGA
>CAYREK010000018.1:0-1852 GCA_964423305.1 uncultured Halobacteriales archaeon
CGGACAATGCCCTGGCCCTCGTCTTCGGGATAGCCCGGCCAGACCCGCGCGACCGTCCGGCCGCCCCGTCCCTCAAGGACGATGTAATCGCCGTTCTCGAGGTCGAGCTCGGCCATCGCGTTCCGGTCGACGGCCGCCAAGCCGCGACCCGCGTCTTTCTGTTTGAGCGGTTTGACGATCAGGTTCATTGTTTTTCCTCCGTAGTGATTGTTAGCACACCGTTGTTGATAGACACACTGGCGCCCGCCAGCCCGTCGATCTCGTGTTGCTGGTCGCCGGCCACGACGATCACCGTGTCACCGACGGCGTCGACCGCCGCGTCGGCTCCCGGACCCAGGTCCGCGACGAACTCGACGCCGTCCGCGCGCTCCCGCCGACGGACGTCTAGCCCCTCTGCGTTGAGCTTCTGTTTCAGAGTCATGCTAACTCTAAGTAAGTGAAACAAATATATAAATGTTTCTACCGAACGCAGGGGACGCCGCGGGGACAGGGCGGTTCGGTCGGATAGCGGTTCACACCGAACGATCAAGTGCGGCGGCGGCGACGATCAACCATGCAGCGGGTTCGCCACGACGGACGGGAGACGGCCTACGTCCACGTCCGGCCCGGAGCCGACGGGCCGCGGGTGCTGTACGTCCACGGCAGCGGCGGCAGTCACGCGGTCTGGGGCAACCAGTACGACCGCGGGCCCATGCCGGCGGTCGGGATCGACCTGAGCGGCCACGGTCGATCCGAGGACATCTCGACCGAGCCGGGGCCGGCGACGCTGTCGGCGTACGTTGCGGACGTGCTCGCGGTGGCCCGTGTCACCGACGCGGACGTACTGGTCGGGAACTCGCTTGGCGGGGCGGTGCTGTTAGAGTTACTCGCAGCGGGGGCGTCCGATCCGGCGGGCGTGGTGCTCGCCGGGACCGGGGCGAAACTCGCGGTCACAGAGCGGTACCGGACCGCGTTGGCCGAGGAGTTCGACCGGGCGATCGAGCTGCTCCACCGGGAAGACCGGCTCTTTCACGACGCTGACCCCGAGGCCCTCGACCGCTCGATCGAGGCGATGGCGGCGGTGGGCCAGGCCGTGACCCGGCGGGATTTCGTGACCGCCCACGCCTTCGACATTAGAGACCGGCTGGCAGCGATCGAGACGCCGGCGCTCGCCGTGGTCGGCGAACACGACCAGCTCACGCCGCCGTGGTACCACGAGTACCTGGCCGCGGAGCTGCCCCGTTGCGAGCGGGCGGTGATCGCAGACGCGGCCCACCTCGCGATGATCGAACAGCCCCAGGCGTTCACCGCTGCACTCGAAGCCTTTCTCGACGGACTGTCGGCCTATTAGTGGACCCAGTCACGGTACTGGACGGGCGCGCGGGCCCGATCGGTTGCCCCCAGTCCCCGCGCGGCCGTGTGCCCGAAGTACGGGTCCCGGAGGAACTCCCGGCCGACGATCGCCAGTTCCGCCCGGTCGTTGCGGATCACGGCGTCGGCCTGCTGGGGGGTCGTGATGCCGCCGACGGTCCCGACGGCGATCTCGGAGTCGGTCTCCTCGCCGATCCGCTCGGCCAGCGGGAGCTGGTAGTTGGGGCCGGTCGCCTCGGGGGCGCTCTCGGGAGCGATGCCGCCGCTCGAGACGTCGATGAGGTCGGCGCCGTCCTCGGCCAACCGGTCGGCCAGGCGGACGGACTGTTCGACGGTCCACGAGCCGCGGTCGGGGAGCCAGTCGGTCGCGGAGATCCGGACGAAGACGGGCTGCCCGTCGGGCCAGACGTCGCGGACCGCTCGAGTTACCTCCCGGACCAGCCGGCTCCGACCGGCGAACCAGACGCCGTACTCGTACTCGCGGTCGTTGGTGGCCGGCGAG